>DUOK01000164.1 GCA_012838865.1 Bacteroidales bacterium
AAAGGGAGAGACATTTCCGAACTGGCCACTTCGCTTACCAACAATGGTTTTGCGGACATTGTGACCTTTAAGGTGCCCTCTCAGATCGTTACCCCCGAAACCATTGAAGAGGTTTTGATTGAGTCGGGACAATACAGCTGGAGCGATATCCGATAGGACTTTTATTTAGTTGTTTATTTATTTTGTTGATGGCGGACTTACGCCTTTTGAGTGCATTAACATGGTATACAATCACCCAAAATTACACGTCGCAGTCGATTGTGTGATTTTTGGCTACGAAGAGGGGGAGCTTAAGCTTTTACTTTGGCCCAGGGATATAGAACCCGAAAGTGGAAAATGGTCTTTGATGGGCGGTTTTGTTCAGGAAAGTGAATCGGTAGAAAATGCTGCTATGCGCGTACTTCAAAGAACCACCGGGCTCAAAGATGTTTATATGGAACAGGTGGCAGCCTTTTCTGAGGTTGGCCGGGATCCGGGTGCGCGCGTGATCAGTATAGCCTTTGCAGCACTTATTCGTGTGGATAAATACGACAAGGAACTGGTTCACCAGTCGGGTGCCTTATGGTGGCCGGTAAATAAACTGCCCGAGTTGATCTTTGATCACGGAGAAATCATTGCGGGCGGTTTTCGAACGCTTCAAAGTCGCGCCTCCAACGAACTCATCGGAAAGGAACTTTTGCCCGACAAGTTTACACTGATGCAATTGCGTCTTTTGTACGAAGCTATTTTTCAACGCCCTTTTGATCCGGGTAATTTCCGCAAAAAGGTTTTGTCGCTCGGGGTGTTGGAGCGACTTAACATTAAGAATACCACGGAGTCAAAAAAAGGGGCTTATTATTATAAGTTTAACGGACAGGATGAAGTGGCCTACAACGATAGGATTTTTAAAATTCATTAAGAGGTTTGTCAATGGATAAAATGCGCTTGTTGTTTGTTTGTCTTGGAAACATTTGTCGCTCGCCCAGTGCTGAGGCGGTGATGAATGCTGTTGTTGAAAAACATGGTGCTGCCGGACGTTTCGAAATAGATTCGGCCGGCATTATCGGTGTGCATGAAGGCGGACCAGCCGATTCAAGAATGAAACGTTTTGCCCGTAAGCGGGGCTACCAGCTCAACAGCATCAGTCGCCCCGTTAAGCCCGAAATTGATTTTGAATATTTTGATTTGGTGGTGGCTATGGACGATGAGAATGTTCGGGATCTGTTGGCCATGGCTCCCAACGAAGCTGCCCGTGCCAAGGTGGTGAAAATGACGGATTATGCACAGTCCATGGGCTACGATGAAGTGCCCGACCCCTACTATGGGGGGGAAGACGGTTTTATTTTGGTGCTTGATTTGTTGGAAGATGCCTGTGAAGGCCTCTATCAGCAGCTGACTTCCTGATTATTTTGTTCGGGCATGGACATACACATGGCGGGTATTCGATTTGTCCAGAATGCGTTCGTCCACTTCAAAAGTCCCACCTCCCCTAAGAAGGCCCAACCGTCGTCATCTGCCTGGTCCTGAATGGTGGCTTTCAACAGGTTCAGCAAACGATTGTCTACTTTCTGCACCGAGGCTTGCTCTTTGTCCTTGTTCTTTTTGTCGCTGTCGCTGGATACCACACAAAAGCCGTCTACTTTTCCGGAATACAAAATGTCCATGGCGTCGATGATCATGGCCGAGTCGGTTGCATTTTTGCCGCTCGTATAACTGTATTGCTGTATGGGGGTAATGGCGTTCTCGAGCAGTACGCCCTTCCAGCCTCCCAATTGCGGTTTGGTCCAGTCGCCATAAATCCTTTTAAAGGTGGGGATGCCAAATTTGGCAATCTCCTCCATCATTCCTTTAATATTGGCATAAGGTATATTGTCTCCGTCGATGAGGACGGCAAGGTGCATTTCCCGGTTTTCTTTCATGTGAGTTATTTAGAATAAATATAAATTGCAAATTTTATTTAGTGTATTTGTTACACAAAGTCGCGCCTGGTCTGACTTTGTCAACAGCAATACTTAAATTTTGTGTAAAGGTCTGAAAAAACTATTTGGTTTTTTGGTTTTATGCCATAAATTAGCCAAATGATTTTAAAGTGTAAAAAACACACTAAGTAGAATGGCAAAAGCAAGTAGCGGTGCCCTTTCCGCATCAAAGGTTTACAACAATTATGTGTCGGTCGACTGTGTTATTTTCGGTTTCGACTTTACCCGTTTACAGGTTTTGCTCGTCGACAGGGTGATGACCGACCCCGAAAGTGGTGTTGTTCGGTTCAATGATTTAACCTTGACAGGTAACCACATCTATGAGGATGAGGATCTGGATGCGGCCGCTGCACGTGTGTTGTTTGATTTGACCGGCTTACAGGACATCTATCTGGAGCAGTTTAGAACCTTCGGCGCTCCGCACCGAATCAGCAAGGAAAACGACCGCGCCTGGTTAAGGGCCAACGGACGAAATCCCGATCAACGCATCATCACGGTGGGCTATTATTCTTTGTTGGCCACCGATAATGTTACCCTGGAGTGGAAGGGACGTAATGTGCAATGGATGCCGGTGGATGAGGTCAAAAGCCTCGCTTTTGACCATCTTGAAATTCTGGAAGAGGCCCTGGCGGCTTTGCGTCGCAAGCTTTTGCATGAGCCCATTGGTTTTGCCTTGTTGCCCGAAAAGTTTACCCTCTCGCAGTTACAAAGAATTTATGAAGTTATTCTGGGGGTGAGTTTAGATAAGCGGAACTTTCGAAAAAAAATAGCCCGAATGAAGTATCTGGTCCCTCTGGATGAGAAACAAAAGGGGGTGGCGCATAAGCCGGCCCGTTTGTATGTGTTCGACAGGGAGCAATACGAGGCCAACAAAAAGGATTTACTTGATTTTGCAATTTAAGGACCATGAATACAGCCGCAAAGCTTTCGATTAGAGAAAAAATTGGCTTCGCCCTGGGCGACGGTGCCGCCAATATAGCCTGGAGAGGGGTTTCCACCTTTCTGTTCATTTTCTATACCGACGTTTTTGGCTTGCAGCCTGCTGCCGTGGGCCTGCTGATGTTGATTGCGCGCACCAGCGATGGGGTCAGTGATTTGCTCATGGGCGTGGTGGGTGACCGAACACGCTCGCGTTACGGAAAATTCAGGCCCTGGATACTGTGGACTGCCCTGCCCCTGGGAGCCATCTTGTCGCTTTTGTTTACGGCACCCGATTTGAGTCCCACCGGAAAAATCATTTACGCTTATACCACCTACATCATTTTCACACTTGTTTATACCGCCAACAACATCCCCTATGGCGCCCTGATGGCCGTTATGACGGGAGATGATAAAGAGCGGACCAGCCTGGGCTCCTACCGCATGGTGGGAGCCTTTGGGGGTGGTATGCTGGTTCAGGGGGCCTTGCTTTTTTTGGTGGCCCATTACGGCAGCATCCCGTCCGACATTCAGGTGCGGGAGCTTGAACAGGCCAGGTATGAAGTCGTGGTGTCCAGTCCGGAAGAGGTCCCCAACGTCAACATTAAAACCAGCAACGGCATTGCCCTTTTTGCCTGGGCCGACTCGCTGGCTCTGGATCCTGAGCACGTCGGGACCAAGGGCAAAAGCTTTTCGATGGCGGCCGGGATTTCCTATACTTTTATTGTGAGCGGCGAAGAGGACCTGCAGGTGGCCGACATCGAAATCATCGACCAGAAACGGGGTTACAGTTCGGCCATTTATGTTTTGTCGGTGGTGCTTGCACTTTGCTTATTGGTTACCTTTTTCACCACCCGGGAAAGGGTGCAACCCTTGCCTACGCAGAAAAGCTCTTTGTTGGCCGATTTGGCCGATTTAATTAAAAATAAGCCCTGGTGGATATTGTTACTGACCGGCTTGATTTTTCAGGTGTACAATTCCATTAAGCAGGGCATTGTGGTGATTTATTTCACCCATTACCTGCACAATCAATTGCTGGCAGCTTCCTATATGGTGGCGCTTATGCTGGCCTCCATTGCAGGCGCCATGGCTACGGCATGGCTGGCCAAACGGCTGGGTAAAAAGCGCTTGTTTGTCTATGCCTTTTTGTTCTCCGGTTTGGTGAATGCCCTCTTGGTTTTTTGCGGACCGGGAGATGCCCTGGCCATTTTTGTCATCGGCATTGTTTCCGAGTTTGGAGCGGCCATTTTTCCTACTCTGTTTTTTGCCATGCTGGGCGATGCGGCCGATTATTCGGAGTACATCAACGGGCGACGGGCAACGGGTCTGGTGTATTCGGCAGGGTCCTTCTCCACCAAGTTTGGCGGTGGGGTAGCCGGAGCCATCATTGGCCTGGTGCTCGCTGCCTTTCATTACAACGGCCAGGACAGTTCGGCCATTGAGGGCGCTGTGCCGGGCATCATTATGCTCATGAGCTGGATTCCTGCTTTAATCGCCTTGCTGGGCGCGGTGTTGATGGGCATCTATCCGCTCAATCAGGATAAGATGGACGCCATCACTTTAGAACTTAACCGGAGAAGACAGGAAGCCGGCACACTTTCAACAGAAATAAAATAACACTAAATAATACACACACAAATGAGATTTGGACATTTTGACGACGAGAGAAGGGAGTATGTGATTGAACAGCCCGAAACCCCCTGGCCCTGGATCAACTATCTGGGCAATGAGGATTTCTTTTCGCTGATTTCTAACACTGCAGGAGGCTATGCTTTTTATAAGGATGCGAAGTTTCGTCGTTTGACGCGTTACCGCTACAACAATGTTCCGATGGACAATGGCGGACGCTATTTTTACATCAACGACGGGGGTACTGTATGGTCGCCCGGTTGGAAGCCGGTTAAGACACCCCTCGATCATTATGAATGCCGGCACGGCTTGAGTTACACCACCATAAAAGGTGCCAAAAACGGCCTTGAAGCCGAGGTACTCTACTTTGTACCCCTGAAGTCGTGGTGCGAGGTGCAAAAAGTCAAGCTGACCAATACCGGAAGCAGTTCCAAAAGTTTCAAGCTCTTTAGTTTTATGGAGTGGTGCCTTTGGAATGCCGAGGACGACCAGAACAATCTGCAGCGCAACTTAAGTACGGGAGAGGTAGAAATTTGTGGATCGACCATTTACCATAAAACGGAGTACAAGGATCGGCGTGATCACTATGCCTTTTACCACGCCAATACGCCGGTACAGGGCTACGATACCGATCGGGAGTCTTTTGTGGGACTTTACAATGAGTTTTCTGGTCCGCAAGCCGTCCTCGAAGGGCGTCCCCGCAATTCGCATGCCCATGGTTGGTCGCCCGTGGCTTCCCATTATTTTGAATTGGAGCTGGCTCCCGGCGAAAGCAAAGAGCTGATTTTTTTGCTGGGCTATGTAGAGAACAAGGAGGAAGAGAAGTGGGAAAGTAAAGGCGTTATCAATAAGAAAAAGGCCTTGCGGGAGATTGCCCGTTTTGACACCCCTGAGAAGGTCGAGCGGGCCATGTCCGAGCTGCGCGCGCACTGGGACCGTTTGCTGGGTGTTTTTTCGGTAAGGAGCGGCGACGAAAAGCTCGATCGCATGGTCAATATCTGGAATCAGTACCAGTGTATGGTTACTTTTAACATGTCGCGCTCAGCCTCCTTCTTTGAAGTGGGTATTGGTCGTGGTATGGGTTTTCGTGATTCCAACCAGGATTTGATTGGCTTTGTGCATCAGATTCCCGAAAGAGCCCGGGAGCGAATTATCGACATTGCTTCTACCCAGTTTGAGGACGGCGGGGCCTATCACCAGTATCAACCCCTGACCAAGCGCGGCAACGATGCCATTGGTGGCAACTTTAACGACGATCCGCTTTGGCTCATTTTGTCGACCGTGGACTACATCAAAGAGACCGGTGATTTTTCGCTGCTGGACGAGTTGGTGCCTTTCGACAACGATGAAAGTACGGCCAAGCCCCATTTTGAACACCTTAAGGCTTCCTTCAACCATGTGATTAACAATCTGGGTCCACACGGTTTGCCTTTGATTGGGCGGGCCGACTGGAACGATTGCCTTAATTTGAACTGCTTTTCTAAGGATCCGAACGAATCCTTTCAAACCACTGAAAACAAGAGCGGAAGTACGGCCGAGTCGCTGATGATTGCCGGTTTGTTTGTGGTTTATGGTCGCGAGTATGCGCAACTTTGTCGCCAAATTGGGCAGAAAGAAGAAGCTGCAAGGGCAGAGCGTCATGTTGAGAAAATGGTGGATGCTGTTAAACAGCATGGCTGGGATGGCGACTGGTATTTGAGGGCTTACGACTTTTTTGGGAACAAGGTGGGGAGCCGCGAAAACGAAGAGGGCCAGATTTTTATTGAATCACAGGGCTGGTGTGCCATGGCCGGCATTGGTCAGGAAGAGGGCATGGTGGAGAAGGCCCTGGACTCGGTGAAAGAGCGGCTCGATACCCCCTACGGCATTGTATTAAACAATCCTGCCTTTACGCGCTACGTGATTGAGTACGGTGAAATTTCGACCTATCCGCCCGGATATAAAGAAAATGCCGGCATCTTCTGTCACAACAACCCCTGGATTATGATAGGTGAGACCCTTTTAGGCAGGGGAGAGCGTGCCTGGGAATATTACCAGAAAATTTGCCCCGCCTACCTCGAAGACATCAGCGAGCTGCATAAAACGGAGCCCTATGTCTATGCTCAGATGGTGGCCGGGAAAGATGCCTTTAAGCCTGGTGAAGCTAAGAATTCCTGGCTGACTGGCACCGCCTCCTGGAATTTTTACGCCATCAGTCGCTACATACTGGGCATCCAGCCCCAGTATGAAGGCTTGTTGATCGACCCCTGTATCCCGGCTGCCTGGAAGGGCTTTGAAGTGGTTCGGAAGTTCAGGGGAGCGGTCTACGACATTAAGGTCAGGAACCCCAAAGGGGTAAGTAAGGGCGTTGCAAGCGTACGCATCAACGGCAAAGAGCATGCAGGCAATTTGCTGCCGCTGCTTCCGTCGGGCACTCATCAAATTGAAGTGACCATGGGCTGATATTTTTTAACCAAACCAAATACACTATGTACCACACCCTTAAATCACTATTTTTAATTTTATTGTCTTCCCTTATGTTCCTGGCTTGTCAGGAGCCGGGGACTGCAAATCATGCGCAAAAAATCAGTCTGCTGTACAATCAGCATGCTTATTTTGAGGAAGGACCTAAGCTGGCCCTGCTTGCTCCCGAGATTGATTTGTTTGTTTTGTTGGACGAGCAAGGGAAGGAAGTCTTCCGTGCCGTTCCTGAGCCTGCTCAGTATTGGGAAGCCTCTGGAGATTCTGTGCGCAAAGTAGATTTCAGTGACTTACGCAAAACAGGGACCTATACGGTGGTGTTGCAGGGCTGTGATGAGCGTCATCAGCTGACAATCAGCGCAGACGCTTATCGGGAACTCAGCATAAGTGCCCTTAAGGCTTTTTACCTGAACCGTACTTCCATCCCCATTGAGGAGGAGTATGCGGGTCCCTGGGCACGTCCGGCCGGACATCCCGATACCCTGGTCTATGTTCACGCTTCAGCGGCCGACGACTTGCGTCCCGAAGGCACTGTTATTTCCTCCCCGCTGGGCTGGTACGATGCCGGTGACTACAACAAGTACGTTGTCAACAGCGGCATCACCACCTACACCTTGCTGCGTGCCCTGGAGGATCAGCGCAGTTATTACGACGAATTGGAGGTAAACATCCCCGAAAGCGGAAGCGGTCTGCCCGATTTGTTGTCCGAATTGCTGTTTAATCTGCGTTGGGTTTTAAGCATGCAGGATCCGAACGATGGCGGTGTTTATCACAAACTCACCACCCGGCAATTTGAGGATTTTGTGATGCCCCATGAAGCCACGAATCCCCGTTATGTGGTAGCCAAGTCCACCGCGGCAGCCCTTAATTATGCCGCGCTCAGTGCGGCGGCAGCTCGTATACTGGAGCCGTGGTCGGACCAGCTGCCGGGTTTGGCCGACAGCTGTCGGGTGGCGGCAGAAAAAGCCTGGAAGTGGGCCTATGCCCATCCGGAGCTGTATTACCAACAGCCTGCCGATATCGCTACCGGAGCTTATGGCGACGACAATCTGAGTGATGAATGGTTCTGGGCCGCAGCCGAACTCTACCTGCTTAATGGCAAGGAGGCTTATAAAGAGGTGCTGATGCAACAGTACGCTCAGCCGCAGGTCCCTTCCTGGAATCAGGTAGAAACACTCGGGTTTTATAGTCTGCTGAGTTGTTACGATGAGCTGCCCGATGAGCTGCGCGAGCTGGGTCTGCGCAGTGACTTCCTTGATTTAGCTGCCCGTTTGGTTCACGTGTCCGAGCAGTCGCCCTATGGGGTAAGTATCCAGCATTTTGTTTGGGGCTCCAATTCACAGGTGGCCAATGAAGGCATGATTAAATTGTTTGCCCATGCACTTAGCGGGCAGCCCCAATATTTAAACTCGGCGGTTTCCGATATCGATTACATCATGGGGCGCAACGCCACAGCTTATTGTTTTATTACCGGTTTCGGAACCAGGCGCGTTTTTAATATCCACCATCGGCCTGCTGCAGCCGACGGTATTGACGATCCCATCCCCGGCTTTTTGGTAGGTGGTCCCAATTTGGCCACTTTTGAGGACTGCCCCGATGCCGAACGCAGTACTTTTCCCGCTAAATCGTTTGTGGATTTGGAATGCAGCTATTCCACCAACGAAATAGCCATTAACTGGAATGCCCCTCTGGTCTATTTACTGGGCGGTCTGGACGCCCGGATGACCCGATACTCTAAGTAAACAAAGCACCCAACCGGCCTGGTTTGGTCGCTCAGCCGGTTGAGTGCAAGCCTCTTAATTTCAATCAGTATTCAACTGTGGCTACTGAGACCGGCGGTCCGGTGCCGGAGGTGAATTATGGTACACCATTTAAAATTATACGCTATGCCGATGTGTTGCTTATGGCGGCCGAGGCTTACACCAGGGACAACCAAAGCGGTCTGGCTGTTCCGCTCATCAAACTGGTTCGTGAAAGGGCAGGAGATAACGATCACAGCGCCATTGAGTTGTCCGATCAAAATCCGGGCTACTAACAATTTTTAGGGTTGGGGTTTCAGGGGCTGTGGGCAAAGATGTCTGCAGCCCCTGTTTTTTGTTAAAAAGGCAGTCAGTTATCCAGGGGCAGGGTAAAATAGAAAGTGCTTCCTTTTCCCGTTTCGGATTCCATCCAAATGCGACCGCCCAAAAGTTCACACAGATGCTTAGAGATGGAGAGGCCAAGTCCCGTTCCCCGGTGTACCTTTGAGTTGAGCGGCTCAATTTTGTGAAAACGCTGAAAGAGCTTTTGCTGGTTGGCGGCAGAGATGCCAATTCCAGTATCCTTAACAAAGCAACGCAACTGTGCCGGATTTTCCGGATTGGGTTCGTAGCCAAAGCTGATGCTGCCCTTGTCGGTGAACTTAATGGCGTTGTTGATGAGGTTGCTGAATATTTGCCAAACTCTTCCTTTGTCTGTATGAAGAAACAAGGTTTCGTTTTCTTCCGGAAACTGGCGTATCAGTCTTACCGACTTGTCTTTAAGTTCTTTGTTGCTTTGGTAGTGCAGCTTCAGATCGTCTAAAAATTGATGAAAGTCGATCTGCTGCTTCTTTATGACCAGTTGGTTGGCTTCGATAATGCTGATGTCGATGATGTCATTGATTAACTGGAGCAAGGCATTGCTGTTGGTTTGGATGATGTTGTTGATGCGGGCACGTTCCTCATTATCAAACTCGTCGGCCTCCAGTAGGTCGATGAAACCCATAATGGCATTAAGTGGCGTGCGGATTTCGTGACTCATATTGGCCAGGAAGGCGGACTTTAAACGATCACTTTCTTCGGCTTTCTGCAAAGCTTCTTCAAGATCCCTGGTCCGGTCGGCCACCATCAACTCCAGATTTTGTCGGTGGATTTTCAGTTCCAGGTTTTGCCGTGAGATGCGATCCCGTTGCCGGCGCAGGACCCTGTTGTGCTTTTCCACCTGCTGGTTGGATTCTTCCAGCTTGTTGTAGGCTTCAAACAAATCGTGGGTGCGGGCTTCTACTTCCTGACGAAGAATGCGTTCCCTGCGTTTGGCGGTGTTGATTTTCAGGTACCAGCTTAGCGCAATAATGGCCAGTCCCAATATAATCAGGGCCGGCATAAACCA
>DUOK01000165.1 GCA_012838865.1 Bacteroidales bacterium
CGATGACTATCATATCTGAAGCCTGCCAGCCCGAAGTAATCCGATCCAGTTCGGTAAAACCACTGGGCACTCCGCTGAGGCCGTCGGTACGCTTACTGGCAGCCCTTATTTGCTCAATGGCCTCTGAGATCACCGGGTTAATCTGCACGGCTTCGCGCTTCATACTGCCCTGCGAAAGCTGAAAGAGCGCCCCTTCCGCTTCTTCCAACAGATCGTACACATCCTGGGTGTCGTCAAAGGCCTTAGTCTGCATCACACCGGAAATACGAATCATTTCACGTTGCAAAAACTTTTGGTAAATGATCCGGGAATGGTATTCAATGTGGGCAGCAGAAGCAACCCTGCCGGTCAGCTGGGTTATGTAAAAAGCACCGCCCACTTCATCGAGCTTGCCCATACGCCGCAATTCCTCGGTAACGGTAAGCAGGTCTACCGGCTGTTCCCGGCCAAAAAGATTGGTGATGGCTTCAAAAATCTGTTGGTGGGCCTCCTTGTAAAAACACTCCCTTTTCAGGATCTCGGAAACATTAATAAAGGCATCCTTTTCCAACAACATGGCACCCAAAACCGCCTCCTCGAGCTCCAGTGCCTGAGGCGGCATCTTCCCTGCCGTCTCAAGAGTCACCTGCTCCTCTTTCCTTCTGGTATTGCCACTGCGTTGTTCTGCCATAGTACGCTTATTTTTTAAGGGGTAACAAAGTTAACAAAAATACCTTCGGCTTCCGAAAAATGTTTTTCTTTGCAACAAAGCAAAGTAAAATGATTGTCTTTCCCAACGCAAAAATTAATCTGGGCCTGTTTGTCACCGAAAAACGCAGCGATGGCTACCATAACCTGGAGACCGCCTTTCTTCCTCTTCCCGGACTCTGCGATGTATTGGAGGTTTTACCGCACAGTGGGAAGGAGGATCATTTCAGCAGCAGCGGCCTTGTGGTGGACGGGCCCTTTTCAGACAATCTGGTGGGCAAAGCCGTTCAGGTACTGCGTGCGCATACCCCCCTGCCGCCCCTGAACATACATTTGCACAAAAAAATTCCTTTTGGAGCGGGACTGGGAGGAGGTTCGGCCGACGCAGCTTTTATGCTCAAGGCACTTAACCGACAATTTGGCCTTCAACTCAGTCGGGCCCAACTCGAGGGCCTGGCGGTCCGACTGGGCGCAGATTGCCCAGTTTTTGTGGCCAATCGTCCGGTATTGGCCCGGGGCATAGGCGACCAATTCGAGCCACTGGACCTTGATCTGGCCGGCTGGCATTTGCATCTGGTCGTTCCGGGCATTCACGTGCCAACAGCCCTGGCCTACAGCCGCATCGTGCCCCAAAAGCCCAAAACCCCCTTAAAAGAATTGTTGGCTAAAGCACCTGCACATTGGCGCAAGCTGGTTAATAATGATTTTGAAGCTTCCGTATTTAAGGCCCATCCCGAAATTGCAGCCATTAAAGAAAAAATGTATCACGAAGGCGCCATTTATGCGGCCATGTCGGGCAGCGGCTCAGCAGTTTATGGCCTGTTCAGACAGCCACCAGCTCTTACATGGCCCGCAAACTGCTTCGTGCACAACGAGCCCCTCTATTCTAATCGGCCAATGGAAGGGTAAAGCAGAAGCGACTGCCTTTTCCGGGTGTACTGGAGACTTCAAGCTGTCCCCCGTTGCGCGCGATAAAATCACGACAAAGCAACAGACCCAAGCCGGAACCTTTCTCGCCTCTGGTGCCGGATTCTGTATGGCCCTGCGCCGAAGAAATCTTTTCAAGGGTAGCCGCATCCATGCCCACTCCACTGTCGATTACACAAATGCGAATCTGCTCACCAGATTTTTTCGCTGCTACACGCACTTCGCCTCCGGCGTCGGTAAATTTGAGGGCATTCATCAACAAATTACGAACAATGGTTCGAAGCATATTCTCATCGGCATATACCTGAACGTCCGTATCCACCTGCTCGTACATGGCCACAGTCTTCTTCAGGGCGCTGTCCGACAGCAAATCCAGCGTTTCCCGAATCAAGTCCGAAAGATTCAGAGCAGAGGGACTGAATTGGATTTCATCGCTCTGCGACCGGGCCCAAAACAACAGGTTTTCCAGCAAATTGAAGACCTGAAGGGCGGCATCGTTAATAAAACGGGCGTACATTTTTACCTTTTCCTTGTCCGCATCGTCCCCGGCATCGGTCAGTAAAGAGGCAAAACCCATAATGGTATTAAAAGGCGCCCGCAAATCGTGCGCCACCAGGGAATAAAGCCGATCCTTAGTTTGCAAATGCTTCACCAGCTGCTCGTTGCTGGCCTGTAGCTCCTCTGCTTGCTCCTCCAGTTTACTGGCCTGCTCTCCAATCAACTCCCGACGCTCTTCCAGCAAACGATTGGCCTGCTCCAATTCTTCGGCCCGATGTTGCAGGGACTTATTTTGTAAACGGAGCCGTATCGTTTGATCGGCCACCCTTGTCTCCAACTTGACTTTTTGCTTTCGCAACTGTCTTGTCCTGAAAACAAACACCCCCCAAATCAAAAGCAGCACCAGCGAAACAAACAAAAGCAAAGCCCACCAGGTCATCCACCAGGGCGGCAGCACTTTAATCTTTACAGCAATGCCCTCTTCGGTCCACACCCCATCGTTGTTGGCTGCCTTTACCCGAAACACATAGGTCCCCGGATAAAGATTGGTATAAGATGCGGAGCGCTTGTTGCCCAAATCGATCCAGGTCTCATCAAAGCCCTCCAACATGCAGGCGTAGGTATTCTTCGCGGGATTAAAAAAGTTAAGTCCCACAAACTCAATGGAAAAAAACTTTTGGTCATAATTCAACACTATTTCGTCCAGGGTATTCAGCTCAGCCGGCAAAAGCTGGTCTTCTCCATAACTGGTAACGGGCACATTAAAAAGGCTAAAACGGGAAAAGCGCAATACGGGCGGCTCCATATTGTAGCTCAATTGGTTCGGATTAAAATGGTTGACCCCTTTGGGGCCACCAAAAAGCAGATAATCAACCCCGTTCGAAAAAGAGGCATTGATGTTGAAACCGGGACCTTGCAAGCCATCGACTTCGTCAAAGCTGTGCAGTAGGTTCTCTTCCGGATGAAGCGCGTACAGCCCGTGCAGGGTAGCCACCCAGATCTTACCCGCTGCATCTTGCTCTATAGCGGTTACAAACTGGCTGACCATGTCCTCGCCATATCTTTTAAAACGGCCCTCTCCTTCCCAGGTAAAAAGCCCGTTGTTGGTCCCTACCCACAAGCGCCCCTTCTCGTCTTCCAACAAAGTAATAATTTGATTGCCGCGCAGTCCCCCCTCTACGTCGGGATTGGCCCAAAACACCTCAAAGCGGTCAGACCCCGGCCGCAGAACGTTTAAGCCATGCACGGTAGCCACCCACAAATTGCCCCACCGATCTACCAAAACCTTGTACACCCAGTCGGAACTCAGGCCATTGTTGCGTTCATTGTAGTTCTCAAAGGTTTCCGTTTCCGGATCAAAACGATCCACCCCACCTCCGTGCAAACCCAGCCAAAGCATTCCCTTATCGTCTTCCGTTATACTGCGCAAATCGTTAAAACTGGGAGCGGCTACAGTCAGCCCCTTACGCCAAACTTCAAAGTCCTCCCCGGATTCATTATAACGATGCAAGCCTCCGGCATGGGTCCCCACCCACATCCGCCCCTTTCGGTCGCTATACAAGGCAAGCACACTTCCGGGTCCCAGGGCCGATCCAACAGGGCCATCCTCTGAAGCAATGCGAAGAGTGCGCCCCTCCTTCCACAGGAAAACATCCAATCCACCTTTAAAATTGCCCAACCACAAATTGCCTTCCTGATCTTCATGAATGGCTGATATGTTTGCACCTGTGGTATGCCAATAATTCCGCTCTAAGGCATTGTAGGTCCTGAAGCCCCTTTGCCGGTAAGACACATACACGCCCTCGCCGTTATGGTAGCTGTACAGATTGCCCTGCCGGTCGACAAAGGAACCATTGAGTCCCGTAGCCAGGGAGCCCGCCTCCAAGGGCATGTGGTAATAGCCGTCAAAAGCATCGGATTCGGGCAGGTAAAGTTTCAACCCACTGTAGTCACTGGTCCACAGCCGTCCCTGCACATCGGTCTCCAAACCAAAAAAATAGCGCTCCCCCCCTTGCTCAAAGTAGCGCTTTACCTCTTGTTCATCCTTCGAAATGCGGGCAACACCGCCGTTCTCCAGTGCAGCCCAGATGTAACCATTGGCCGCTGCCAGATCCAGCACTTTGTAATCGGCCTTTTCGCCCACGAGCTGCTGCTGATAATAAACAAAGCTGCTGCTGTCGGCAGGATTGGGGTAGCAGAGGATGCCCTGCCCTGCGTGATGACCGAGCCACCAGGCGCCTTGCTCATCGATTAAAAAGGAGGAAAGTGCGCCCAAGGGGGAGCTGAGCACCCATTCAAATTGCTGCTTGTCTTGATTGTAGCGAAAAATTTGATCAGAAAACCCAGCCAGCAAGTGCCCTTCGGGAGTGAGGGACAAAAACTCCAGATAGACCCCGGGCAAACCTTTAAGGTCCTGATCGCTGACCACCACCTCAAAATAATCGTACTGCCAGTTGTATAGGGAAAGTCCGTGTGAAGTAGCCACCCAGAGCCGATTACGACCGTCCACCACCATGTGCTCAACCATACTGCCCACCAGTCCGTCGAGCCGGTTGCGATTGAAAGAACGGTAAGACCGGATTTCATGCCCGTCGTAGCGATTGATCCCATCCTGCGTGCCGATCCAGATATAGCCAAATTGATCCTGAACCATGCCGGTAACATACTGACTGGTCAGACTTTTACCCATGGGCAAACGGGAAAAATGCAACTCGGGAGCCTGCGCCTTTAAAGGCAGCGTGCCAACCAACCAAACCAACCAAATGCTGAGCAATATCCGACTCACAAGCGTTCCCTTTCCAAATTTTCAGATCAACATCAGCTGTTTATACCCTTACGGTACAAAAAAGTTGCCTTTTTAACATCCGGGAAGGCCTTAAAAAAAGGCTGCCTGAGGGACAGCCTTTGTAAGTTCTAAAACTCAGCACTCTTAGGTGTACGTGGAAATGGAATTACGTCTCGAATATTACCCATTCCGGTAACAAAGAGCATCAGACGCTCAAAGCCCAGTCCAAATCCGCTGTGGGGCACCGCACCAAAGCGGCGGGTATCGAGGTACCACCACATCTCTTCAGCAGGAATATCCATTTCTTCCATCCGTGCCAGCAACTTTTCGTAATTTTCTTCGCGCTGTGAACCACCAATAATCTCACCTATTTGAGGGAACAACACATCCATAGCACGTACGGTTTTATTGTCCTCATTCAACTTCATGTAAAAAGCCTTAATCTCCTTAGGATAATCGGTCAGCACCACCGGCTTTTTAAAATGCTTCTCTACCAAAAAGCGCTCATGCTCACTCTGCAAATCAGCACCATAGCCTTCAATGGGATATTTGAACTGCTTCTTTTTATTGGGCTTGGAATCCTTCAGTATCTGAATGGCCTCGGTGTAGGTGAGACGTACAAATTCATTCTCCACCACAAAGCGCAATTTTTCGAGCAACTCCATACTGCGCTCCTCGGCTTTCTTGTTCTTCTCCTCCTCAAGCAAACGCTTGCTCAGAAAATCCAGATCGTCCTGACAATGGTCCAGAGCATAACGTATGAGGTACTTCAGAAACTCCTCGGCCAGATCCATGTTGTCGTTCAAATCGTAGAAGGCCATTTCGGGTTCAATCATCCAAAATTCCGCCAAATGCCGGGTGGTGTTGGAGTTCTCGGCACGAAAGGTGGGACCGAAAGTGTAAATATCGGCCAAACCCATCGCTGCCAGCTCGCCCTCGAGCTGCCCCGAAACGGTAAGGTTGGTGGCCTTTCCAAAAAAGTCCTTACTGAAATCAATGCCGCCATCCTCTTTTTTCGGCAGTTGATTCAGGTCCATTGTGGTCACCTGAAACATTTCACCGGCCCCTTCAGCATCGGAGGCGGTAATGATCGGCGTATGAATATTTACAAAGCCCTTGGAGGTAAAAAAATTGTGCACCGCAAAAATCATGGCATGACGCACCCGGGCGATGGCACTGAAAGTACTGGTACGAAAACGCAGGTGGGCCTTCTCTCTCAGGAATTCAAGAGAATGCTTCTTGGGCTGCAGGGGATAGGCATTGGGATCGCAATCGCCCAAGACCTCCAACTTTTCGGCCAGCATTTCCACCTTCTGGCCTGAGCCCTGGGAGGGACTTAATGTACCGGTGATGGCCAGGGAAGCACCGGTTGTTACACGACGCAATATGTCCTCTCCAAATTTTTCAACATCGGCCACTATCTGCAAGTTGTGAATCACTGAGCCGTCGTTCAGGGCAATAAAATTAACCTGTCGGGAGCCTCTTCGGGTCCGCACCCAGCCTTTTACCAGATACTCTTCTCCCACTTCACCCGTCTTCAGAATGTCGGAAATTTTTGTACGTCGCATATTACGATTTTAAAGCGGTTATTTACTAGGACTTGCTCCTGCTTGCAGGCAGCACGCCAACAGCCTACAAAAATAGCGATTTATTATGAAACGAGTGCTTTTCACTTACAGGAATCCCCATACCGCGAAGCAGAAAGCAGGCAAAGAAAAAAGCGCCCCTTGCGGGACGCTTTTAATTAAAATCAAGACCAAGGGTCTATTCCGATATTTCTACAATCAAATGATTCTTGGGCACCCGCTGTCCTTCGGCCACCATAATTTTGGTCACCTTTCCGTCGAAAGGCATGAGCACCTTATTCATCATCTTCATCGCCTCCAGAATCAACAGCACTTCGCCTTCCTTCACCCGGTCGCCTTCCTTCACCATAAATTTAACTATGGTTCCGGGAATGTGCGAACGGATTTCAAAAGGGTTGGGCGCCTCATAGGGCTTCCGGTTGGCATACTTTATGGTAAGCAGGGTCTTGTACTTTCGCGCAGTTACGGCGAAATCGACCATCTCGAGTTTTTTCTCTTCCATAAGACTGCTCCTTAAAATGGTGGAATTCCGTGTTTTTTAAAGGGCCGCTGATCAATCTTGTTGCTCGACACCTCAATGGCGTGCAGCAACAATTTGCGGGTTTCCTCCGGCTCAATTACCGAGTCGATGTAACCCTTGGCAGCTGCCACATAAGGATTGGCAAAACGCTCAATGTATTCCTGCACCTTTACTTCGCGCATCTTATCGGGATCCTCTGCTTCCTCAATCTCCTTTTTGAAGATGATGTTGGCAGCACCTTCGGGACCCATAACGGCAATTTCGGCAGTAGGCCAGGCAAACATGAAGTCGGCACCCAGGTGGCGACTGTTCATGGCAATATAACCACCACCATAGGCCTTACGCAGAATCACGGTAATCTTGGGTACACTGGCTTCCGAATAGGCGTAAAGCACTTTGGCGCCGTGACGAATCACTCCCGCATGCTCCTGATCCACCCCGGGCAAATAACCGGGCATGTCTTCCAAGGTAATGATCGGAATATTAAAAGCGTTACAGTAGCGAATGAAGCGAGCGGCCTTGTCCGAGCTGTCGCAGTCGAGCACACCGGCCAGCACCAGCGGCTGGTTGGCCACAAAACCAGTGGTTTGTCCGTTCATACGGCCAAAGCCGATGACAATATTGGGCGCAAAAAACTCCTGAATTTCAAAGAAATCGGAATCGTCCACAATGGCTTTGATAACATCGCGCACATCGTAAGGCTGCTTGGGATCGGCGGGAATAATGTCCTCGATCTTTCCGTTAAACTTAGGCTCTTTAGGAGGAAAGACCTTGGCCTTCTGGGTATTGTTCCAGGGTATGAAGGAGATAAGTTTCTTAATTTGCTCGAAACACTCCAACTCACTACTGGCAAAGAAATGTGCATTTCCGGTAATTTCGGCGTGCACACGGGCACCACCCAGCTCTTCCATAGAAATCTCCTCACCCAGAACCGTCTTGATAACATTGGGTCCGGTAATGAACATCTTGGAGATTTGATCAACCACAAACACAAAGTCGGTGAGTGCCGGAGAATACACCGCTCCACCGGCACAGGGACCCAAAATCACGGAGATCTGGGGAATAACACCCGAAGCAATGGTATTGCGGTAGAAAATCTCACCATAACCGGCCAGGGAGTTCACCCCTTCCTGAATACGTGCTCCCCCGGAATCGTTGATTCCAATCAGCGGCATGCGCATTTTCAGGGCATGATCCATAATCTTGGTGATTTTACGGGCATGCATTAACCCCAAAGAACCACCGGCAACGGTAAAATCCTGAGCAAAAATGGCCACCGGAGCACCATAAATGGTACCGGTTCCAATAATTACCCCATCGCCGTGCAATTCCTTCTTGTCCATACCAAAGTCGCGGGCCTCATGCTCTACAAAGAGGTCGTACTCGGTAAAGGAATCGTTGTCGAGAAGCGCCAAAATGCGTGAGCGGGCAGTCATCTTACCCATAGCCATTTGTTTCTCAATGGCTTTCTCACCACCTCCCAACTGAACCTTTTCTCTTCTTTTGCGAAGATCAAGGATGTGCTTTTTTAAAGACATACTCAATTAGTTTTGGTTAATTTGTTGTTTGTCAGAAGCTTATGCCTACAACCGACAAACCAAATGCGCTACATAATTACTAATTTTAGCGGCAATGGCCTACACATTTGCCCCGAAATTTCACGACTTCAAAGCTAAGTCTCTGAAAAACAAGACCATTTGTTGCCGTTAAAAAACCACAAGATACAAGCCCCTGAATAAAAGCGCAAATCAAAGACCCAAGTCTCTATATCTGTACAAGGAGGCTATTTGGGGGCGC
>DUOK01000166.1 GCA_012838865.1 Bacteroidales bacterium
AAAGTCCCGGTCGTGCGACACCAATATGAGCGTGCCGTCGAAATCGCGCAGGGCACTCTTGAGAATGTCCTTGGTTTTAATGTCCAGGTGGTTGGTAGGCTCATCCAAAATCAACAGATTCACCGGCTCCAGCAACAATTTGATCATGGCCAGACGGGTACGCTCACCACCCGACAACACTTTTACTTTCTTATGAATTTCGTCGCCGCCAAACATAAAGGCGCCCAGAATGTCTTTGATTTTGGTACGGATATCGCCCTTGGCCACATCGTCGATGGTCTGAAAAACCGTCAACTCCTCCTCCATCAGCGAAGCCTGGTTCTGGGCAAAATAGCCAATTTGCACATTGTGACCCACCGTAAGTTGGCCCTCGTGGGCCAACTCGCCCATGATGCATTTTACCATGGTGGATTTTCCTTCCCCGTTGCGACCGACAAAAGCCACCTTATCGCCCCGCTTGATGGTGAAGGAGGCCTGGGCAAAGACCTGGTGACCGTCGTAGTTCTTGCCCACTTCCTGGGCAATGACCGGAAAACTGCCGGCACGTGGCGAAGGGGGAAACTTCAAACGCAGGGACGAGGTGTCCTCCTGGTCCACCTCTACCAGCTCCAGCTTCTCAAGCATGCGTACCCGGCTCTGCACCTGGTTGGTTTTGGAGTAGGTACCCTTAAAGCGCTCAATAAAATCCTTGTTGTCGGCAATCATCTTCTGCTGCTCCTCATAAGCGCGCAACTGCTGTTCGCGCCGCTCCTTCCGCAACTCCAGGTATTGGGTGTAATTGACCTTATAATCGTAGATGCGGCCCATGGTAATCTCGATGGTACGCGTGGTAATGTTGTCCACAAAAGCCTTGTCGTGCGAAATCACCATGACCGCCTTGGCGCTGTTCACCAAAAAATCTTCGAGCCACTGAATGGATTCGATGTCGAGGTGGTTGGTAGGCTCATCCAATAAGATCAAATCGGGTTTCTGAAGCAAAATCTTGGCCAGTTCGATGCGCATGCGCCAGCCCCCGCTGAACTCGTTGGTGGGCCGTTGAAAATCGCTGCGCTCAAAACCCAGTCCCAGCAAAATCTTCTCCACCTCGGCATCGTAGTTCACCTCCTCAATGCTGTAAAACTTCTCGCTGAGTGTCGCCACCCTTTCAATAAGGGCATAGTACTCGTCCGACTCGTAATCGGTACGTGTGGCCAACTGTTCGTTCAGATGCTCAATCTCGGCCTGCATGTTGTTCACCTGGGCAAAAGCCTGGGCGGTTTCCTCAAAAACGGTGCGACCGTCCTCGGTCATCAAGTGCTGGGGCAGGTAGGCAATGACCGTTCCCTCGGGTGCCGAAACCCTGCCGGCCGAGGGCTGACGAACGCCCGCAAGTATTTTGAGCATGGTGGACTTCCCGGCCCCATTCTTGCCCATTAAGGCTATCTTATCCTGCTCGTTAATGGCGTAGGAAATATTCTTAAACAGGGTGGTTCCCCCAAACTCCACGGTTAGTCCGTCCACTGAAATCATGCTGCACCTTTTAAAAATGAAGCGGCAAAGATAAGCAGTCTTTAGCAAGGGGCGAACTGCCGGGGGGACTTTTAAACAGGAATAATCGCGGCCGAAATACGGGGACAATCATCGGGGCAATAACCAGAAAAACGAGCAAAATCTAAATCAAGGATAAAAAAGTCTTCTATTCTACCTCCTAACAATCAGGATATTGTGAATTTTCCTGTTTAAAAACAGGTATTCAGGTATTGCTTTACTTCATTGCAATACTACCTTTGCGATAGGATTGGTAATAAAAATAAGCCAACAATCCTTAAATTCTTAAACATTCACCAACACCAACAAAATGAAAATACGCAAAAGTTTAATGCTGCTGCTGGCCCTGGGGGCGGTGACACTGTCGCAGGCGCAGACTGTAAAAGTGCTTCCCGCACAAAGTAAAATCACCGTGAGTGGGACTTCTACCTTGCACGACTGGGAAATGGGCACCTCGTCCATCACAGGAAGCTCGGTACTGGAAAAAACTGAGGACAAAGTCAGCATCAGCACAACAAAAATTGTACTGAAGGCGGCCCAATTAGAGAGTGAGAGTTCGGGCATGGACGAAAAAGCCCATGAAGCCTTACAGGTAAAAAAGTATGCCGACATCAGCTTTACGCAGACCGGAACCGCTACTGCGCAACTCAAGGGGACAAAATTCAGCACGACCGTAAGTGGCACCCTAACCATTGCCGGAAAAACCCGACAGGTAAATCTGGGCATCAGCGGCGACACGGCCAACGGCCAATTAAAAGTTACCGGAGCGGCAGACCTTAAGATGACCGACTTTGACATCAATCCTCCCCGCGCTATGCTGGGTGCCGTTAGGGCCGGCGACGAAATTAAAGTGAACTACGAAGTGCTATTGAAATAAACAACAAGTCATTACTCACCCCATTTTTAAACAAACACTTATGAAGACAAGAATATTAAGTATCGGATTCCTCCTGGCTGGCGCCCTTAGCGTTGGCGCGCAACAATTTGAAGCGGAGAAAATTAATCCGGAGGACTTCAAAGAACTCAAGGTCAAAATCGGCGCCGATTTTGCCCTGCAATACCAGGGACTTTCGCACGAGGCCGATGTGGAGCTGATCGACCTCAAGAAGAACTTCAACCTGCCTGCGGCCAACCTTTACATCTCGGCCGACCTGGCTCCGGGGATGCGCCTGCACCTGAACAACTACTTATCGTCGCGCCACCACAACGAGGCCTGGGTTGAAGGGGGTTATCTGACCATAGACCACCTGCCCTTTTTGCCGGCTGCCGATGGCATTATGGAGTACCTGACCATTAAGGCCGGGGTTATGATGCCCAACTACGGCGATGCGCACTACTTCCGCAGCAACAATGCGGCGGTGACCAACAACCCCTTTGTGGGCAACTGGATCATGGATGCCTACACCAACAACCCCGGTATGGAAATTCTTTTCCGCAACAGCGGCTTCCTGGCCAATGTGGGCCTCAATAACGGTCGCATGAATTACGGCAGGGGCGGCGACCTGGGCGAAGACCTCGTATTTACCTGGAAACTGGGTTACGACAGTCAGGTCACCGAAGATCTGCGTCTGCGTGCCACCTTCTCGGGCTACCACGTGGGTGAAGGACACAGCGGCTCCACCTTGTGGGACGGCGACCGTGCCGGAGCCCGTTACTACAATGTGATGCAAGTTTTTGATGCCAACGACGCTTCGGCCAACACCGCCGACGCCAACTTCCGCTCCGGCCGCTGGAGTCCCGGTGCCAACCAAACCGAAATGAACAGCTACATGTTCAACCTCTTTGCCCAGTTCAAAGGACTCGAAGTGTTTGGTATCTATGAGACCATGAAGGGCGTTCGCGGCGACAACGACCAGGAGTTTACCCAGACTGCCCTGCAGGGCCTCTACCGTTTTGGCGATTTCTATGCCGGTGGCCGCTGGAACAAAGTGGACAACAACAACGGAACCACCGTTCAGCGCACCAACATTGGCGGAGGCTGGAACATGGTGCAGTACGTTTTGGTGAAACTCGACTATGTAATGCAACAGTATGAGGGTCCCGCCCACGGCGCCATCGACGGCGGCGAGTTCAAAGGACTGGTACTGGAAGCAGCCATCTCCTTCTAAACAGGAACAAAAATTTGTCAACTCATAAAAGTGGTGCTGCCTCAGGGCAGCACCACTCCCCAACACACAGGCTATGCAAAAAACAGGAAACAACCCAAAAACAAGTCCAAAAAACAACAGCGCGGGTCTGCCCCTCTTGTGGTTCCTGGCCTGTTTTCTGACCTGTTTTGCACCCCTTACGGCACAAACGGAGTCGGCAGGCAACAGGCACAGCGACTGCCACAACTTCATCACCATTGAAGGCTCCACCAATGTCAACGAGTTCTCTTTTCAGCAAATGCTGGAAGATCAGCGCTCCCTCATCCGCTTCTATCCGCAGGAGGGTTATTTGAGCGTGCAAATTCCCTCAAAAAATTTTGAACCTTCCAACCCCTTGATGTATGCCGATTTCATCAAACTGATTAAGGCCGAAGAACATCCCTACATCACCATCCGCTTCCACTTCAACCCCTACGAGTTTTATCCGGAGGGACAGCAAACAGAAACCATTGCCTCAGAGATATACGTAACCCTCGCCGGAGAAGAAAAGAAGTACCGGATACCAGGACAAGTGCACCTTTGCGAAAACAATATGCTTCGAATTCGGGGCGATGTAAAAATAAACCTGCTCGATTTCAGTCTGCACCCCCCCACCAAATTCATGGGTATGGTCAAGGTTAATCACGAAGTATTTGTTAACTTTGGTTTACGCATTGAGCAGACGATGCTCACACAAAACTAAAACAATGTGGTCGCCGGCTTGTTTCCGACGCCTCTTTAGCAAAGCACCACATCATGAAAATCACCACCAAGACCCGCTATGGCCTGCGTGCCATGATCGAAATTGCCCGGGAGACTAACAAACAGGGCATATTACAAAAGGAGATTGCACGACGACAGGACCTGTCGAACAAATACCTCGATCAAATTGTATTGGGATTAAAGCTGGCCGACCTTATTATGAATGTCCACGGCAAAAAAAGCGGTTACATACTGGCACGACCGGCTGAAGAAATTACCCTTTTCGACATTTACCAGGCCTTTGAGCCGCCCTTTCACTTGGTGGACTGCCTGGCCCCCAACTACCTTTGCGCCAAAGAGAAAGTCTGCTCGGCCAAGCACTTTTGGCAGGGCCTCAATAAAGTCATCATCGATTACTTCAAATCCTTCACCCTGCAGCAACTGCTCGACCATCAAATAGAGCTGGAAACAGTCGAGAGTTATATCCCTTTACGGGTAGAATGTGATAAGTAAAACCGTCCTTTCAGCGAACAACCATAAAGCACAAGCAACTCAGTCCATCGCTCGCCCCTTTTTCCGGGCCATGCGATCCTGAGAAGTGGCACAGGAAATGCCTCTTTTCGACATTTCCTTATTGGAGCCAATGTGCAAATTGGGAAACTGTCCGTTTTTACGAAACAGGACATTAAACGACATCAGAAAAGCCACAAAGGCGACCAGTATTATTGTAAGTAACAAGACCTTCCAAATCATAATCCATCTTTACTTTGCCACAAAGATAGGCAATATCCTAAACAATAAACCCTCTTGACTGTTTGATGTGTGGCTGCAAAGTGCACAAAACGGAGACAGACTGGCATTTGTTTTTAGATCCGTGATTTATTCTTTTATTTGTATGCAAAAGACCAATAAAACGCCGGAGATGGCAGCAGCACCTGAAACCGATCTAAGTTTCGACGATTTTAAAAGAGAAGTACTCAAGGACTATAAGCTGGCACATACCAGTCGGCAAATGAGCATGCAGGCACGCAGGGAAGTCCTCACCGGGAAAGCCAAATTCGGCATTTTTGGAGATGGAAAAGAAGTGGCCCAAATTGCCATGGCCAAACAGTTCAGGGAGGGCGACTGGCGCTCGGGTTACTACCGCGACCAGACCTTTCTGTTGGCTGCAGGCATGATCACCCCAAAAAACTTTTTTGCCCTGCTTTATGGCGAAACGCGTACCCATTTGAATCCCGACAACGGCGGCCGCTCCTTCAACAACCACTTTGGCACCCGACTGATTGATGACGAAGGCGCCTGGATTGATCAAACCCAAAGCAAAAACACCGCCTCGGACATCAGTCCCACAGCGGGACAAATGCCCCGCTCAGTAGGCTTGGCCCTGGCATCCAAATTGTACCGGCAACAGCCCGGTCTGCCGGGAGCTCAGCAATTCAGCAAGCAGGGCAACGAGGTAGTCTTCGTCTCCATAGGCGATGGCAGCACCTCCGAAGGGCATTTTTTTGAAACCATGAATGCCGCCGGGGTACTGCAAATCCCCATGGCCGTATCGGTGTGGGACGATGGCTATGCCATTTCGGTACCTACCGAGAACCAAACCATCAAAGGCAGCATATCCAAAGCTCTTAAAGGCTTTGCCAAAGACCAAAACAACGGCACGGGCCTGCACATTCTCAAGGCCAAGGGCTGGGACTATGCCGGTCTTTGCCAAATGTACGAGCAAGGCATTGCACTTTGCCGCAACGAGCACACCCCCATTCTTTTTCACGTGGAGGAACTGACCCAGCCCATGGGCCATTCCACCTCCGGCTCGCACGAGCGCTACAAAAGTGCAGAACGCCTGCATTGGGAAAAAGAAAACGACTGTTTGGTGCGCATGCGCCAGTGGATGGAACAAACCGGCATTGCTGCTGCCGATGAGCTGGACCTGCTCGAGACCGAAGCGCAAAAGGAAGTAAAAGAAGCCCGGGAGGCCGCTTATCAGGAGTACATCACACCCTTAGAACAGGAACGCGATGCCCTCATCGACCTCGTAACCAGGCGCCACTGCGCCTGTAACGAGGCCCGTCAGCACCTCATCGACGAAGCCATCAACGGTCTGCGCAGGGCCCACACCCTTACACGCAAAGAAATTTTAAGCGCCGCACGCAAAGTGCTGCGTAATGTTTGCGCCTCATGCGATGTGCCGGGGGGATTAAAAGATGAGCTTAAAAAGTGGGTGGTGGACTACCGGCAGATGGGGCACGAAAAATACAATGCGCTCTTGTACGACGAGTCGGCGCACTCTGTCCTAAAAGTCAAGCCCGTAGCCCCGCAGTATGCCGAAGAAGTAGAAACCATTCCCGGCAGAGAGATTCTCCTCAATAATTTCGATGCCCTGTTGGCCAAAGATCAGCGGGTGCTGATTTTTGGGGAGGACACCGGTCGTCTGGGCGGCGTGAACCAAACCCTGGAGGGCATGCAGGAGAAATATGGCGAACAAAGGGTGTTCGATACGGGCATACGGGAAACCACCATCATTGGAAAAGGAATTGGTCTGGCCTTACGGGGATTTCGGCCCATCGCCGAAATCCAGTACTTCGACTACCTCTTGTATGCCCTGCAAACCCTGAGCGACGATGCCGCTACGCTGCATTACCGGACCAAAGGGGGACAAAAAGTACCGCTGATCGTCAGCACCCGGGGACACCGACTGGAGGGCCCTTGGCACGCCGGCTCCCCTTTGAGTATGGTCATCAATTCCATTCGAGGCATCTACGTCTGCGTACCGCGTGACATGACACGGGCAGCCGGCTTTTACAACACCCTCTTGCAGGGCGACGATCCGGCCCTGGTTATTGAACCGCTCAACGGCTACCGACTGCGCGAACGGAAACCGGAAAACCCGGGTGAATTCCGCATCCCCTTAGGCATACCGGAAATTATGCGGGAGGGAGAGGATGTTACCCTGGTCACCTACGGGTCCTGCGTGCGCATTGGTCTGGAAGCCGCACGCCAATTGTCCGAAATTGGCATTTCTGTAGAAGTAGTAGATGTGCAAACCTTGCTGCCCTTTGATACCGAACACCGCATTTTGGAATCGGTGAAGAAAACCAACCGCGTGGTATTCTTCGATGAAGACGTGCCGGGGGGAGCAACAGCCTATATGCTGCAAAATGTACTGGAACAACAAAAGGCATTTTTCCACCTGGATGCACCCCCTGTTACCGTTTCGGCCAGGGAACACCGACCGGCTTACGGCACCGACGGCGACTATTTCAGCAAACCCAGCGCCGAAGATGTTTATGAAGCCATCTACGACCTTATGAATGAAGCGCATCCGGGCCAATTTCCACCGATTTATGAATAAAGCAGGTTAAATAAGGACAAAAAGTGGCCTTTTATTTTTTATTCCCAACTTTTTTTCCTTGTTTTCGTGACTAAATGTTGATAGGAGGACGTCGGAATGAAGAACATTGATTTGAACATTTTTCAGGGAATCAACCAAATGCTCCGTCCGCAAAAAGGCCGCATACTTATTGCGGAGCCCTTTTTGCAGGGCCCGTATTTTGCACGCTCCATTGTGCTGCTGACCGAACATGGTGAGGAAGGTTCCGTGGGCTTTGTGCTGAACAAATCGACCGATGTATATCCCGATGAAGTGATCGAGGACCTCTTTAATTTTGGTGGGGAGCTTTTTATTGGGGGACCGGTATCCTCCAACACCCTGCACTTTTTGCACACCATGGGCAAGGACGTGCCCGGGTCTATGCAAATCACCCCATCCATCTATTGGGGCGGCGATTTTGAAGCCCTCAAGCAACTCATCAACGCCGGTAAGGCCGACAAAAACAGTGTCCGCTTCTTTGCCGGATATGCAGGCTGGTCGCCCGGCCAGCTCGAAAGCGAAATTGAAGAGAACTCCTGGATCGTGACGACCCTTGACGATTACCGCATTATGCACGCCAACTCCGGCACCATTTGGAAAGAGAGCATGGAAAATCTGGGCGATGTGTACCGAACCTGGTCCAATTTTCCCACCAATCCGGCTTTCAACTAGACCTGTCTGCTTCCAGGCGCTCTTTTAGCGCCCGATGCAGCCGCTTTGAAATGCGGGCCAGATAGCGGCGGTTTTTATAGGCAGCCACCCAGCGAATACCGGCAATTACATTCCCCAGAAAAATTTCATCGGCATCCAGGAGTTCCGCCTCACGGGCACCGGGACTTTCTACCCATTTTATGCCCTCCTGCCCGGCCAGTTGCTGCAACTCTCGGTGCAAAACCCCGTCGATACAACCGGAGGAGACCAGCGGGGTATAGACCACCTCATCCTTTACCCAAAAGAGACTGGAGTTGAAGGACTCGATAACCAGGCCCTGTCCATTAACCACCAGGGCGTCGTCCCAGCCCTGCTCCCGGGCATGAATCCCTGCCACCACGTACGACTGCGAAGCCCCGGTTTTAAAGGGCGAGAGGGGTCCGGCCAACTTGGGCAGGCCGGAAAAAATGCCGATGCGTAAACCCTTATCGGCAAACCCATAGCCGGTCTGCTGCAGGTCGGTCGCCTCAATGAGCCACGACACCTGCATACGCTCAGGGGTGTAAAGACCGGCTCCCTTGCGGTAAACAGTGAGACGAATGCGTGCATCGTAAAAAATCCGGTTCTTCACCACCAAATGGATGATGCTGTTGTAAAGGGCTTGTGCAGGCGGCAGACTGGCCACGGCCATTTGCAAGACCGCCATGCCACTAAGCAGGCGCTGATGGTGTCGCTCCCAGAACAAGATGCGCCCCCGATGTACCCGAAGGGTCTCAAAAACCACATCGCCGTACCTGAAGGCACGATTATCGGCACCAAACAGTGGGTGCCCCACCGAAAGCAGCACCCCGTCGTGTACCAGATACAGTTTGTTGTTGGGCCCGCCAGCCATTTAAAAATCGGTCAGTTGTTCTATAAAACGCAGCAACAATTTGGGCTCGTATAAAATCGGAAAAATCAAACCGTAAACCGCGCCAAAAAAGTGGGCATCGTGACCAATATTGTCGATTTGCTTACGGCCCATGTAAGCCGAATAAACCAGATACAACACCCCAAAAATGATTCCCGGAATGGGTAGTACGGCAAACAGCAGCACCGGATTATAAGGGTCGAAAAAAATGGAAGCAAAAACCACTGCAGAAACGGCACCCGAAGCTCCTACGGCATTGTAATTGGGGTTGTTGCGGTGCTTAACGACAGAGTAGAGAGCCGACATGGGAATGGCCGTTAAAAAGAGTATCAAATAAAGCACATTGCCGTTTCCCGGCAAATAATAGCTGAAATAAAAAACAACGGCTCGGCTGAAAGAGAAAAGCACAAAGACATTAATCAACAGGTGCATCCAGTCCACATGCAAAAAAGCATGAGAGAGCACCCGCACATATTCCTTTCGGTGCACCACACTCCAGGGATTCAACTGAAAGCGCGCCATCAGTGCCGGAGAACTGAAGGCAGCCATACTTATGAGGACAATCACTATGAGCACAATCAAATAAACAGTCATAAAAAACATTTTAGGCGACGGGCCAAACCAGTCGGATTAATGTAAAATCTTAAACACCATTTCCTGCAGCAGTTCACCATCCGGCGTTCCGCTATTCCCAAAACCCTTGCTTTTCATGTCGTACTCGCGCAAGATGGAGATGATTTGGGCCACCTTTACCCCGGTATAGTTTTTGGCAGCCATTTGGTACTTGTCCACAAAAAACGGATTCACCTTCAACTGGGAAGCCACCGCAGCTTTACTTTTATCCTTAAGGTAATAGTACCCCAGCAGCTTGCTGAAAAAACTGAACAGTGCGCCGGTAATCATGGGCAAAGGCTGCGCCTTGGGGTTGGCCGCAAAATAGCGAACAATGCGATTGGCTTTTAAAACATCCTTTTTGACCAGAGCGTCCTGCAGTTCAAACACATTGTATTCCTTGCTGATGCCAACATTTCGGGAAACCTGCTCTACGGTAATCTGCGCAGCACCAGGACCCATGGCTACCACCAGTTTATCCACAGCCTGGGCCACTTTTTCAAGACTCTCGCCCAGAGAGTCGATCAAGAGCTGACTGGCCCTGGGCTCAATGGTCAAACCCCTGCTTTTCAGATAATCGGCCACCCAGGGCCCCATCTGGTAATCGCGCAGGCGATTGGATTCGAAGACCACCGCCTGCTTCTGCTTCTGGAGTACTTTATAGGCCTTAAGGCGCTTATCGACCAACTTATACTTATGGCAAAGCACCAATACAGTAGAGGGCTGGGGCACCTCAAAATAACTCTCCAACAGTTCGAAATTATCAAGCCGCTGTGCTTCACGTACCATCACCAGCTGACGCGCCGCCCCCATAGGGTAGCGCTTGGCGGCGTGAATAATGTTGACCACATCGGCGTCCTCGCCATAAGCAATGGTTTCGTTAAAGGCCCGTTCCTGCTCGGTCAACACTTTTTTTTGAAGCAGCTCCGACAATCGGTCGATGAAAAAAGGTTCCTCACCGTGCAAAAGATAAATGGGCGCAAACTGCCCCCGGTCTATTTGTTGAATTAACTCTTCGAACTTCATTAGTACACTTGCAACTGGTGAACTTAACTGTCAAACTTCAGGTGTTTGACCGACTTGCCGTTATGAATGATTTCCTCCAGGGCCTGCACACCAATGCGGATGTGCCCTTCCACAAACTCCTGAGTTACGCGTTTATCGCTTTCCGTAGTTTTAATACCACTCGAAATCATCGGCTGATCGGATACCAACAACAGGGCACCGGTGGGAATGGAATTGGCGAAACCTACGGTAAAAATAGTGGCTGTCTCCATATCAATGGCCAGGGCCCGGGTCTTACTCAAATACTTTTTAAAGCGCTCATCGTATTCCCACACCCTTTTGTTCGTGGTAAAAACGGTACCGGTAAAATAATCGCGTCCTGCATCCCGAATGGCAGACGACACGGCTCTTTGGAGACTAAAAGCCGGAAGTGCCGGCACTTCCGGTGGCAGGTAGTCGTCCGACGTACCATCACTGCGTATGGCCGCAATGGGCAGAATCAAATCACCCAACTTGTTGATGTTTTTCAAGCCCCCACATTTGCCCAAAAACAGAACAGCCTTGGGCTCAATGGCGCTCAGCAGGTCCATAATGGTGGCGGCATTGGGACTGCCCATACCAAAATTAATCATGGTTATTCCGCGCGCCGTGCAACTGGGCATATTACTGCCCTCTCCCATAATGGGCGCATCGTACCACCTGGAAAACTGCTCCAGATAATGGTTGAAATTGGTCAACAATATATAATCGCCGAATTGATCGAGTCTCCGCCCGGTATAGCGCGGCAACCAGTCCTCTACTATTTCCTGTTTGGTCTTCATAATGCCGGTATAAATTAAGCACACTAAGATAAGGGATTTTGACGATTTTATGGTAATTTGCCCCCAATTTGCCTTCAAAAACAAGCCGTCATGCAGCCCTTGAATCTGCCGCCCTATGCGGCCTCACTGAAAGAAGAAAAAGGAAAACAATACATTTTTGACCCCATTCGCAAAAAATGGGTTGTGCTGACGCCGGAAGAATGGGTGCGCCAGCACTTTCTGAACTTTATGCGTCAGCTGGGCTATCCCGAAGGATTAACCGCCGTAGAGCGGCTGGTGGTGGTGAACGGACTGCGTCAGCGCAGCGATGTGCTTTTGTACAACCGCCAGGGAAAACCGGCCTTAATCGTAGAATGCAAGGCGCCCCACATCCCGATTAACCAGACCACCCTCAGTCAGGCAGCCCGCTACAACATTCCCTTAAAGGTGGGCTGGTTGGTGCTGACCAACGGGTTGCAGCACTATTGTCTGCGCCTGAATGCCGAGGGCCGGCATGAAGTCTTGAAGGAAATGCCCGACTTCGAGACCATTAATGCGACGCCGGTCGGATGAGCTGATACAGCCACTCCTCCTCAAAACCCTCAGGGGTTTTGAGCCAGTCGCGCTTCTTGCCCACCAACTGAAAACCAGCGGCCTCAAACAGCGCCCGACTGGCCTTATTGCCTTCCGCAATATTGCAATACAGTTGATGCAGGCCCAGCACCTGAAAGGCATAGGGACAAAACAAATCCAGGGCAGCAGCGGCCACGCCCTTCCCTCGCCAATCGGCATGCAGCATAATGCCCACACCGGCACGTCTGTGATAGGGATCAAAATCAAAAAGATCTACCATGCCCACCGTAAGAGAACCCTCCAGCCAATTGATCATCAGGCGCAACTGCCGGGTTTGGTACACATCGAGGGCGGCATTTTTCACGTAGCGGGCCAGCTGGGCACGACTGAAGGGTTTCAGTGTAGAACTGACCGGCCACAGGGCCATGTCGTTTTCCCACTGGTACAACAAATCCACATCCTCCGGCTCCACAGCACGCAGCTGCAAGCGCTCGTTGCGTAACAAATCACTCAAGCTCCAGCTCCTCCTTTATGTCTTCCTCAGCCAGGGGCTGCAAAAAAATACTTTCCAAAAAATGGGCGCGTCCACGGGTGCTGAAAACATCCCGAACCTCCACCCTGAAATTCTCGCGATGGGTTTCAAAACCCTCTGCCTCCACTTCCAGGCGATAATTCTGACCGGCAGGCAGAACAGCTACAAATTTCCCGCTGAGGGTATTGGGCCGATAAACGCCCTGCAAAAGGTCGGTTTCCTCGTCATAAATCCTAATAATGGCCGAGCCCTGCACCTTCTTTTCCTGGTCGAACACAAAACCGGCAGTAACCGCCAGTCCCCGATCGTCGTCACTCGGAAAGGTCATCAAATACAAATCCACGCCACCAAAACCATCGGTCTGCCGGGAAGCGTAATACACTCTGTTGCCATCGGGCGTGGGCATAAAAAACACATCGTCGTCGGGCGAATTCACCGGGTAACCCATATTTACAGGTTCCCCCCAATTACCCTCCTCGTCCTGCACACTGAAAAACACATCCAGGCCGCCCATGGAATGGTGACCCTCCGAAGAAAAATAAAGAGTTTGGCCATCGGGGTGCAAATAAGGACTGTGCTCGTCCAAAGGCGTATTGATGTTGGGGCCCAAATTCACTGGCTCCCCCCAATTTCCATCCGGAAGAAGATGCGATACGTAGATGTCTCTTCCGCCATAACCGCCTGCCCGGTCGCTGGTGAAATAAATGCGATCGCCATCGGGACTAAAACTGGCGTGCGTTTCGTTGGCACTGGTATTGATGGGTGCCGGGAAAGGCTGCGGTTCGGTCCACTGTCCAAAACGCAGTCGTGTATAGTAAAGGTTGCCTACGGTGGCATCGTTTTGATAAAAAACCAGCGTGTTCCCGTCGGCACTCAAAGCAACGGTGGCCCTGTTGGCATAGTAGTTTCCGGGTAAATTTACCAGTTGGGCCTTGGTCCATGCCCCCTCCCGCCAATGCGAGACGTAAATATCCTCAAAGCTATGCCCCTCCATACGCCCTTCAATATCGGCAGGTCGGTTAGAGGTAAAGTAAAGCGTAGATTCATCCAGGGCCACGATGGGACTGTGCTCATCGTAAGTGGTATTGAAAGCAGCGCCCAGATTCTGTATTTCGTAGGGCACCGGGTGAGCAACCATCTCTATGGCGTTTTGGGCGTAGCCGATTTCCCTTTCGATGGCTCCCCGCAAATCCCGCGAAGAAGCGGGCAGTATTTCAAGCAAATTTTGATGTAAACTTAGGGCCTCTTCAAAGCGATGGGTCAGATGCAAGACCTGGGCCTTGTAATACTGTGCCTCCAAAGCCCTCCGCGAGGGCTTTTCACCCAGCGGAAGTCCGGCTACAGCCAAATCCAGGTACTTTTCCGCTTCTACAACACCACCCGGGCGATTAAGGTGCGCAATGCCGGCAAAAAGGTGGGCCTCAGCCGGTGTTTCATCCGCTTCCAACAAAGGTTGAAGCGTATTCAGAGCTTCCACATAACGCTCATTGGCAATATGGGCTTCGGCGCTACGCAAAACCCTTCGCTGCGCACTACTGGGGGCAGCAAAAACAAAGCATACTAAAAACAGGGTAAAAATCTGACGCATAAGGCATGGGTTATAAATTAAACGGGCTGCTCCGCTGCCTCCTCGTGCATAACACTGCGGTTCGAAGCGGAAAGCGGCTGCAACAGAATCTTACGATTGGGCAACAGCCACAAAAACTGTTTACAAATCAAAGCTTTTCTGTTAACAAAATCAAGAATTTTTGACGGACGACAAGTGGAGGTGTCCAAAAGACAAGCTCCAGACCCAAAATCCTGCTGCTCACCATTGTGGCAACAAGGATAAACCCGTTCCAGACCGGCAAAGCGTAAGGCAGGTGTCTGCTCCTCGCTCAAAAGCAGAGCTGACGCAGGCAAAGGCGTTTCCTCGCGACCGGGGCGACGCTGAAAAGCAAGGCGCCAGCGCGCCATACGTGCCAGCATCCGAATGGCTGGTACAACCAGCCAGGAGCCGGACCAGAAACCTTTTCTCTTCGTATGTTTTTGATAAAACAACTCCATAGCGCCATAAAACATTTCCACATAACGCCGATTGCGCAGCGTGCTTTCCCCTTTAAAATGAACGATGCTGATGCCGGCGTGATAGTAATTGCGAAAACCCGCACGGTGTATGCGCCACGACAAGTCGATGTCTTCGCCATACATAAAGAAATCCTCATCAAATCCCCCCACCTGGTCCACCGCGGTGCGACGAAGCACCATAAAGGCGCCCGACAAGACTTCTACCGGAGCGGTTTCATGCTCCCCCACCTGCGCAGCATAATACCCGGCCAGCAAAGCAGAAGAAGGAAACAAACGGGAAAGTCCGCTAAAACGACAAAAGGACCGAAATACCGTAGGCAGACCCCGCTTGGATTCAGGTAAAAAACGGCCCCTGCCATCGAGCATACGTACCCCCATGGCCCCACCATCCGGATGTTGGTCCATAAAGTCCACTACCCGCTCGCACAAATCTTCCGGAACATAAGTATCGGGATTCA
>DUOK01000167.1 GCA_012838865.1 Bacteroidales bacterium
TTTGAGGGCAACTCAACGGTTTATTATTTTGAGGGCAGTTATTCTGATTACGAGGAAAACCGAAAGAAACGACTCGGAAATGCCGGCCCCCAACGCATTCGTTACCGCAAGTTGGTGAAAGACAGTTAGTACAGATGGTCTTGCCTCAGGGCGTTAATTGCACTATAAGGGGAGTTAAATGAGGGATGTCTCACAAGGTTGGGACATCCCTTTTTACAGTGCGTATTGCGGGTGAGATTGCTGCTGTCTGAGCTGTTGCCTCGATTGAATGGGGCGGTGCAGGTAGTACATGTTAAGGGCGCCTTTGCCTTTCACTTTTCGGCTGATGCGCTTGATCATGAAGTAATAGTCCTTAAGGTGGTCGTAAGTCGTCTGAGAAACATTTATTTGCATAGGATTGCAGTAGCTCTGCATGCGTGCGGCTGTGTTAACGGTATCTCCGAAGATGTCGTAGCTCAGGTTACTTTCGCTGATGATTCCGGCTATGATGTCGCCGGAGTTGATGCCTATGCGAATTTCCCAGTCGATTTTATAGCGCTCGTTGTGTTCCGTGATGTATTGCCGCATGCGCTCGGCCATTTTGGCTGCAACCAATGCGTGGTTATGGCTGTGATTCCACATGCCGCTGACAGCCAGATAGGCGTCGCCAATGGTCTTGATGCGTGTGCAATTGTGCTTTTGGCAAATTTGGTCGAAGGCGGTGAAAATGGTCTGCAGCTCATCAAGCAAACGCTTGGGCGACATCTTTTGTGATTTTGGGGTGAAGTCAACCAGGTCGGCCATAATTACCGAAACATTACGAAAGCGACGGGGTGCTATTTCGCTGTGCTCCTTCATGGTTTGAAGGACTTCGGTAGGCAGTAGTCCGTTGAGGATGCGGTCACTCCTGCGTTTTTCCTCCTCGAGTTGTTGTTTCTGTTGGCGCAGTTGGCGCATGGAATCAGCCAGCGTCATTGCTGTTCTTACCCGGGCCAGTAATTCATCGGGGGCGATGGGTTTTTTAAGGTAGTCCATGGCGCCTGCCTCCAAAGCCTTTCGTACATGGTCGGCCTGGGTGAAACCCGAAACCATTATAACAGGAATGTCCTTCGTTTGTGGGTGGGCCTGCAGGGTTTGCAGGGCTTCCATGCCTGATATTTCCGGCATCTCCCAATCAAGGAGAATCAGGTCGGGTTGTTTGCGCATAGCCAGGGTAAACACCTCGTAGCCATTGGCCGCTCTGAAATAGGTGGCATCTGGCAACAATTGTTCCAGGTGGCTTTTCATAAACTCCACCAGGTAGTCCACATCGTCGGCAATCAGAATCTTAGGATTCTCCATCAGCTCCTTCTTTCTTGCCGGTAAAATTAGCCTTTTTTTGTGTTTGTTGACAGCTTTTAGGGCGATGAATCTTTATTTAAAATGGTTTTGCTTAAGTCGGGGTTTTGTCGGACCAGTTATTTGCTGCCTGGGGCATCCATGATATGGATGGCCCCCGGGTCCAGGTGCAGGTGACCGATGTCTGTCCGCAGTATTTCGTTCTCCGTAAGATGTACCAGTAAAGGCAGTGCATTGTTTTCCGGGCCAATTGGAAGAAACTCCGCTTCCTGATGTTCACCCATGAAGCGTTGCTGCCTCAGCTTTACGGCAATGTTCACAGCCGCGTCTGCCGAGCCAGGTTTGAGTGCGGTGGGACGAATGGACAAGAGGACATCACGGACGGCGCCAGGGTTGGTTGTTTGGGATGGAAGGATGCCCAAGGGGGTGCTCAGCTGGTTGGCCTTCCATCTTGCAGGAATGATGTTGCTGTTGCCGAAGAATCTGGCCAGGTAAGGAACACGTGGCTTTTCGTAGAGTTCGCGTGGCGTTCCGGTCTGCAGGATTTGGCCTTTGCGCATAACTGCAACGCGGTCGGCAATGGCCATTACATCCCGGGTGTCGTGGGTTACGAAAATGGCGGTGGTTCCTGTTTTTTTCAACAGGGCATGCAATTCCTCGCGCAGGTGGTTTTTCTTTACGGTATCGATGTTGGAAAAGGGCTCATCAAGAAGGAGGACATCCGGCTGTGGTGCCATGGCTCTCGCCAGGGCGACTCTTTGTTGTTGGCCCCCGGACAGTTGGTGGGGATAGCGCTGGGCGTAGGCAGAAAGCTCCACCAAATCAAGCATTTCATTGAGGCGTTGTTTGCGCTCTTTCGCCGCAAATTTTTGCAGGCCGTAGGCTATGTTTTGGGCTGCTGTTTTATGTGGAAACAGGGCATAGTCCTGAAAGACGATGCCAATTCCCCGGGCAGCGGGATCGGTAAACACTCCGGGTCCAATCAGTTGACGTTGCTGCAAATGGAGCGTGCCGCTGTCGGCACGCTCAAAGCCTGCCATCACCCGCAAGGCGGTTGTTTTCCCACAGCCGCTTTCCCCCAAAAGTGCTACTATTTCACCTTTTTCAACCTGTAACGAAAAGTCATGCAGCGCCGGCTGCTTGCTGCCGGCATAGGTCTTGCTCAGGCCTTCAGTCCGAAGTAGGTTCATTTTTTCTTGTTTTTGTAATGTTGTTTAAAACTGCCGCAGCCACCAGTCCCAGGCCAATGATGACCAGGGACGCGGGCGCTGCTTCGGCCACACGTTCGTCGCTGGCATATTCAAAGGCCCTGATGGCCAGGGTGTCAAAGTTGAATGGACGCAGTATCAGGGTGAGGGGCAATTCCTTGAGGACATCAATAAAAACCAAGAGGGCTGCTGCCAAAATGCCGGGTTGAATGAGGGGCAGCAGAATGTTTCGGAGGATGTGGCTTCGGGGATGCCCCAGTGATTGTGCCGCTTCATCGAGGCTGGTACTGGTGCGGGTGAGACTGCTTTCGATGTTGTTGTAGGCTACGGCTAAAAAGCGTACCAGGTAGGCGAAAATCAGGGCAAACCAGGTGCCGGTGAGCCACAAGCCTCCGGTGCCCCCCCAGGTATTCAATTGGCGGTCGAGCCAAAGAAAGGGCACCAAAACTCCTATCGCCACCACGGCTCCCGGAATGGCATAGCCCATGGTACTGAATCGGACCAAAAAGCGCGTTTTTGGGGAGGGGAAGCTGCGTGCAGTAAAGGCCGTCAGCAAGGCGGCAGTCACCACCAGCAAAGTGGCCACGGTGGCCAGCAAAAAGCTGTTGGTCAACAAGGGAAGAAAGCGATGGGCCAAGGTTTCGGTACCGGTGAGCCAGCTCCAGTACAAAAGCATGAGTACGGGAAGTACAAAGCCCATCAGTACGGGCAGCGCGGTGAGGGTTTGTGCCCCCAGGCGACTTAGGCCGTGCAATGGCGTGCGTAGAAGGGGGCGACTGCTGCCCCGCAATGTGTCGTAGCGTTTTTGGCCCCGCTGCAATCGTTCGCCCAGTAAAAGGGCAAAGACCAACAATAAAAGCCAGGCACTCAGTTTTACTGCAGATGTCTTGCTGCCAAAGGCAAACCAGGCGGAGAAGATGCCTGTCGTAAAGGTGTCTACACCAAAGTAGCTCACCACCCCGTAGTCGTTCAAAACCTCCATCAGCACCAGCGCCAGTCCCCCCACGAGTGCCGGACGGGCCAGGGGCAGGGTGAGGGTCCGGAAAACCCTCGTTTTGCTGTGCCCTAAGGCGGCGGCTGCTTCAAAAAGACCCGCCGATTGCCGGCCGAACCAGGCCCGTGCCGCCAGATATACGTAGGGGTAGAGGGCCAGACTGAGAATAAGGATGGCACCCGGCAGAGACAGGAGGTCAAAAAAGAGGTAGGCGCCCGTATTGACTCCCCAGGTGTTGCGCAAGAAAGTATAGAGCGGAGAGGTGTAATCGAGCATGCCGGCCCAGGTAAAGCCCAGAATATACCCCGGTATGGCAATGGGCAGGGTAAGGGCGCCCTCCAGCAGGCGGCGTCCCGGGAAATCGTAGACACTCACCAGCCAGGCACTGAGTGTGCCTATTGTAAGGGTGAGCGCGCCCGTTCCCAAAAGCAAGCACAGCGTGTTGCTGACGTAAGTCGGCAAGAGGTTTTTTGTAATGTGTCCCCAGGCGGTATCTGCCTCGCCGAGGAAGGCCGTTAAGATGCTGAGTAATGGAAAGGCCACAACGAAAGCCAGCATCCAGGTAAAGGATACCCAAGCGTTGAAACGGAAGCCGGCCCATCCGTGTTTTACCCAATGGTAAAAACGAACGGCCGGACCGATGGATGTGGATTTTCTGCCTTGTTGCATAAGAAGGGATTTATTCCCAGCCTGCTTCGTGAAATACCATTTGAGCAGTTTCCAGGTGCTTGCCCAATTCGTCCAGTGGAAGGAGGTCCATTTCGAAACGTCCCCAGCTTTGAAGGAGAGGTGGCCACTCTACCGTTGGATTAACCGGATATTCGTGGTTGACCTCAGCAATCGTTTTTTGGGCTTCCTCACTCAGCAGAAATTCGACCAGTTTTTGGGCGTTTTCTGCATTGGGAGCGTGGGCAGTAAGACCAATGGCGCTGACATTTACGTGGGTTCCGCGCTCTTCCTGGTTGGGGAAGAATAAAGCCACTTCCCGGGCCACCGCACGCTCCTCCTCATTGGCAGAATTCAGCAGTAAGCCCATATAATAGGTGTTTATGATGGCCACATCTCCTTCGCCAGCCACTATGGCTTTAACCTGGTCGCGATCGTTTCCGCCGGGCTTCCTGGCCATGTTTTTCACCAGTTGCCCGGCCCAGGCGCTGGCCTCTTCCTTGCCCAGGGCAGCTACAATGGAGGCCATAAGGGTTTGATTGTAGTGTGCCTGTGACGAGCGCACCAGAACACGGCCCTTCCAGACCGGCTCAGCCAGGGCTTCGTAGGTGGACAGTTCAGAGGGATTAACCCGCTCCTTATGGTAGGCAATAACCCGGGCGCGACGCGTAAAGCCGGTCCAGTAGCCCTGCCGGTCGCGCAAATGTTCGGGCACCCGTTCCTTAATTATGGGTGATTGCAGCGCTTGAAGCAGGCCCTTTTCACGGGCCAGGACGAGACGGCCTGCATCTGCAGCCATCAATAGGTCGGCGGGACTCATATCCCCTTCCATTTCGAGGCGGTTGATCAATTGGTCGGCGTTGGCTTTGACCACATTCACCCGTATGCCTGTTGCTTCGGTGAATTTTTCAAACAGTTGCTCATCGGCGCGGTAATGCCGGGCCGAGTATACATTGACTTCTTCGGCCGACGGCTTACAGGCTGTCAGGAGCGCGCCAAAGGCAAAGAGACCTATAATTACTGTGTTTTTCATGTTTAGTTACTTTGTGTGCCGGCAAAGTTAATTAGAATGATTCTAAATAAAAACAAGGGGGCGTAATATCCCAATTAATGGGGAGATCTTAGCCTGCATTATTTATTAGTTGTTTTATTAATAATGCCGCTTAGGGCGCTTGAGGATGCGATTTGGTGGTTTTGTGGTGAATTTATTCTGGGACTCGCTACCTATGTTTAACTTTGCCCCATTAATTCTGCGGTTTATGAAGCAACTTGGACGTTCGCTCTTGTTGACGCTCCTGGCTCCGATGCTCCTGGCTCAGGAATCGGACCCGAATCATTTCAGGGTTCTGGAAGTGCGTGGGCATTCGGGCACCCATCTTTATACCGGTGAAGCACTAAAGGAAGTACTGCAGAACGGGTATGGGGCCGCCCAGGTACGCTATGGATGGCAAAGTTCCGATGCGGGAGGGTGGCAAAGCAGCTATCAGTATCCCATTTATGGTTTGGGCTGGTATGCTGCCTTTATAGGTGATCCTGAAGTATTGGGAACACCTGGCGCTTTTTTCGGTTTTGTATCCTTTCCTCTATACCAGTATCGGCGACACAGGATGTTTTTGGAACCGTCGTTGGGGCTTAGTTATGATTTTGAACCTTATAATCCGGAGACCAATGTGCACAATGATGCCATTGGATCTCGCTTTAACGTGTATTTTGCGCTTAACCTTGGCGCAGCCTACCGACTTAACCGAGAGATGGATTTGGTTTACGGTCTGGATTTGACACATTTTAGCAATGGGCGAACTTTTCGTCCCAATAAGGGCTTGAATCTGGCTGGCCTGAATCTCGGATTTCGTTATCATTTTAATAAGCAGCAAAACCTGGTGGATAATCGCCTGCACCCAGAAACCATATTGCCTGTGCGTCCAAATCCTCAGGTGTTTCTAAAAGCCGAGCCGCTGCATGTCGCCGAATTCCTGGTATATGGGGCCGGGGGAGTGGTTCAAAACGACGAGGATAAGGGCACCGATAAGCAGTATGTTACATTCAGCAGCTTTGTGGAGTATCGTTATCATTTCAACAGTAAAAGCGCCGTAGTCGTCGGGCTGGATGGATTTTACGACAACAGCCTCCGGGCCTCCTACCCCAATAAGCCGCATCACTTCTACGGAACGCATTTGGGCTACGACTATTCCTTTTGGCTACTGAGTTTTCGTATGCAGGCCGGCACTTATTTGCACAGCAGAGGACACGATTACAAAGGGGCTTATTTTTTCAGACCTGCGCTCCAGTTGCGACCCGGAAAAAGTTGGTTTGTACAAGTGGGCCTTAAAACCCAGGCGGGCTTTAAGGCCGATTGGGTGGAGTATGGTTTAGGACTGCGCTTGCCGCGATGATAATTGGCGATTCTTTTTTAACTTTGCAGCTTTGCTAACGGCGACTTACTTACGCACAAATTAAGATTTACATGGCTCAGAAACCATCCATTCCTAAAGGAACACGGGATTTTTCACCGGCAGAAATGCTGCGACGCAATTATATATTTGATACCATTAAAGGGGTATTTCAGTTGTACGGTTATGTGCCCATTGAAACGCCGGCCATGGAAAACCTGGATACCTTGTTGGGAAAGTATGGGGAAGAGGGTGATAAGTTGCTGTTTAAGATTTTGAATTCGGGCGATTTCCTGTCCAAGGCCCAGCCGGATATGCTGGCTGCAGGGGATTCAGCCAAACTGACCGGGCAAATTAGTGAGAAGGGTTTGCGCTACGACCTGACGGTGCCCTTTGCCCGCTTTGTGGTGCAACATCAAAGCGAATTGAATTTCCCCTTTAAGCGTTATCAGATTCAGCCGGTATGGCGGGCCGATCGTCCCCAGCGGGGCCGTTATCGCGAGTTTTTTCAGTGTGATGTGGATGTCGTTGGGAGCGACAGTCTGCTCAACGAGGTAGAGTTGATTCAAATTGTTGATGAGGTTTACCAAAAGCTCAACATTCGGGTTGTTGTGAAACTGAACAACCGGAAAATACTGGCTGGTATTGCCGAATACATTGGGGCTGGTGATCGTCTGGTGGATATTACTGTAGCCATAGATAAGCTGGATAAAATCGGGGCGGAGAAAGTCAATCTGGAACTCAGCGAAAGAGGTTTGTCTGCTGCCGCCATTGAAAAGCTGCAGCCGGTATTGGCCCTTCAGGGGAGTAATGAAGAAAAACTGGAGTCGCTTTCAGAACTGTTGGCGGATTCAGAGGTGGGGAGCAAGGGCATCGCGGAGGTGAAGACGGTGTTGGAACATTGCCAGGCGCTGGCCTTGCAGTCCCAAGTGGAGCTGGACCTGACTTTAGCACGAGGACTTAACTACTATACGGGAGCCATTTTTGAGGTGAAGGCCCTGGATGTGGCCATCGGCAGCATCACCGGCGGGGGAAGGTACGACGACCTTACCGGTATTTTTGGCCTCAAAGGGGTTTCGGGGGTAGGGATTTCCTTTGGCGCGGATCGCATTTTTGATGTGCTGAACCAGCTCGAGCTTTATCCTGACGAAGTGGAAACAGCCAGTCAGTTGCTCTTTGTCAATTTTGGGGAGCAGGAAGCGGCTCACGCTCTGATGTTGGCCAAGCGTTTACGTAAAGAAGGCATTCGTTGCGAGCTGTTTCCGGACGCAGCCAAAATGAAAAAGCAAATGACCTATGCCGATAAAAAGGGCATCAGATACGTGGCCATTTTAGGTGAATCTGAATTGAAAGAGGGCGTGCTTACCTTAAAGGATATGCAGAGCGGTGAGCAGAAAACAGTTAAACCGGAAGAGGTGCAGCGCCTGCTTCAGCGCTAAGCCTTAAATGGCATTGGTTACTTGCGCTTATCAACTGGTTTTAATTGGCTTCCGCTTTTATCTCGCGAATCTGTCGAATGATGCGCATCTTAAACTCATGTTCCGCTTCATATAGTTTTATTACCTGATCGATGGAGAGTATTTCCATGAATTTTTGATGGTAATGTCGATCCAGTTCTGCCTCCTGCCATTTGATGTCGATTTGTTGGTTCATCAGCTTTGTTTTTTCACTCTGCGACAGTTGCTGCAGGTTGTCCTGCAAATTCTTTCTTATTTCCCAACGCAGGTGATTGAGGCTGTCCTTTTGAGCAAAAAACTCGTTGTAAACCGGCCAGAAGTGTTGGGCATCAGCCGATGAAAGCCCTATCTTTTCGGTGAAGAATGCCACTTTTTGCGCTTTGAGCTGTTCAATGCGGGCATCTTTTTTACGATCTCCCTGAGCCGACAAGGTGTGAATAAAAAGGAAAAGTAAGAGGATGGCTGTTGGGCGTGTCATAACTTCTGGTATTAAAGGGTTTAATCAATATAGCTCAGATAGAGTAGTTCTTCTTCATTGAGATCGTAGAAAAGAAGACTGTCCGGATACAGTTCAAATTCGTCGCTGCTCATTGTTGTGAGCCATTCAATCAGTTCGTATTCATTGAGGAGTTCACTTTGTTGCTCGAAGAGAAAAAGTTCGCTGGTTCTTTCCTGGGTTTGTTTTTGCGTGAACTTTTCCGGAATGAGCGTGTAAATCAGGGCGATAAGGGCAAAGCCGGCAGCCATCGTCATCCATGGTTTAAACAGGCTCGATTTTTTGACTGGGAGCGACGCGTCGTTTTTCCCGTGAATCCGCTGGGTAAGCCGATGCTCAAAATCCTCAAAGTATCCGGCAGGAACCTGAAAGGCTGCTTGTTCATCGGTTTTGTTCAACTTTTTCATACGATGGTGATTTGCTTTGGCTCTTGGACACACAAACTTGTAAAAGGTTTAAATCTTAGGGTGCTCTCCTTAAAACAGCTCTTGATCAATAAGGGCCTCGATTTTTCGAACAGCATGAAAATAGGAGGCTTTGAGGGCCCCTACCGAGGTGTCTAAAATTCGGGCCATCTCTTCGTATTTCATATTGTCGAAGTATTTCATGTTAAATACCAGTCGCTGTTTGTCGGGCAACGAGAGTACGCTTTTTAGAAGTCGCTTTTCAATTTCGTCGCCCGAATAAAGTGGGTCGTTGTCGAGTTGCTTGCTTAATAAAA
>DUOK01000168.1 GCA_012838865.1 Bacteroidales bacterium
ACAAATCGGCATTGAGACTGATGTTGTCCGAATGCGCCGACATCATAGGGGCCACTTCCTGCGCAATCTGCTGGATTTCGTCCGAAGTGTTGGAAGAGTTAAAGTTGTAAAAGACCGACGCCACCTTGTTCAACAAACCTCCGCTGTAATCCAGTGCGGCTATGGTGTTGTCAAAGTCCGGCACCTCCTCGTTCGCAATAATGGCTGCAATCTCAGCCTCTTGCTGACGAATTCCTTCCTCAATGGCAGGGATAAAGTGTTCGTTCTGAATCTGCGCAAAAGGCGGCACACCAAAAGGCGTGTCGTATTCGGCAAAAAAAGGATTGTCCCCATTCTGAGTCCCACTACAGGCCGTCATCATCATCATCGTCAAAATAAAAAGTCCAAATTTTCTCATTTGCATATTATTGAATAAAACCATCGGATTAACCTTCAAAAGTAGGCATAAAAAAACCGCCCGACAAAGACATCCGTCAGGTAAACAAAAAAGCAGGGTAAGAGGTTCAGCGCTTTACTCTGGACAACACATAACCCAGCACGGCCACCAAAGCACTAACGATAACCGGCATCCAGTCGGCCTTACTCACGGCCACATCCACACCCAGCACATTAAAACTTTCCGAGTCCTGCCAGGCCTGATAACCAAAATAAGCCAATCCAAGCAAACCAACGACCAACAATACAATACCCAATATTTTCATAATGCACAGTTTTAATGAAAGAATTTTGCGTTAAAAGCAACAATTTAATAAATTGTTGCTTCATACCCAAACCCAATGACCGAAGATGTTTTACAGCTGATATGGCAGCACCGGCTCTACCGTCAGGAACCCTTCCTTACCGAAGAAGGGGAAGTACTTGAAATCATTCATCCGGGGCTCCTTAACCGGGATGCCGGACCAGATTTTTTCAATGCAAAAATCAAAATTGACGGCATCTTATGGGCCGGCAATGTGGAAGTGCACCATCAGGCGTCCGACTGGCATCGACACAAACACCACCAAAACCCGGCCTTCGATAATGTAATACTGCATGTTGTAACAAAGAGCGGTGGCTGCACCTTCAACAGCAAAGGCCGGAAAATTCCAGTTTGGTTGATGCCCCTTTCCCGTGAACTCAGAGACTTCAGCAAAATAGCGATTCCCTCGTCTCTCCCCTGCAGCCAGAAGCTGACTCAGATCTCCACCTTGAATTTGTGTGCGTGGACCGATCGCATGTTGCTGGAAAGACTACAGGCCAAAACCGCCTCCATTGCGGCTATGCTGCAACAGGGATTTTCCAGGCAGAAGGTACTGTTCGTACTAATGAGCAGAAGCTTTGGTTTTGGGCTGAATAACGACGCCTTTGAACAACTGGCCCGACAAACGCCCTGGGAGCTGGTGCTGGACCTGAAACACCAACCCTTAGCACTAAAAGCGCTGTTGCTGGGACAAGGGGCCATGCTGCCGAAAGACCGCAGCAAGACGTCCCGACAAATGGTGCGGACCTACCAACAACTAAAAAGGCAGCACGCACTGCATCCTATAAAACCCGAACAATGGAAAAGACTGCGCATCCGCCCTTTCGGTTTTCCCCGGCGTCGCCTCCTGCAGCTGGCCGAATTTCTACAACATGATTTCCCTGCACTTGAAACCTTAAACCAGACGCCCCATATCTCCAGCCTTGAAAAAGCCTGGCTTCCATGCCCCTTAAGTCGCAAAGCCCTGCAGCTTGTTCTCATCAACAGTGTAATCCCCTTCGTTTTTGCCCTAAACTGGTTGCAGGACAAGCCCGAAGGCTGTCAAAGGGCCCTCGATTGGCTGCAACAACTCCCTCCCGAAAACAATCGCATCATCCGTATCTGGGAAAGCAAGGGACTGCGCCCCCTTTCCGCTGCCGATTCGCAAGCCTTGCTTCATCTTCACCGCCAATATTGCGTCCTCCACCGATGTCTGCACTGCCGCATCGGGCATCTTTTACTGGCCCGGGGCGACTGACAATCAGGAGAACCTTCCCAAAATAATGGCTGTGGCACAATTTCTGAGGGTAGATTGTCATTCGCCTAAGTTTTTTTAGCTTTGTATGTTCGATTATAATACCAAAACCATACATGATGAAACATATTCTGATAATCGCACTGGTCTTACTGGGCCTGACAGCAGATGCTCAAAACACCAAAGCACAACTGAGTTTCGAGAAAAAGGTACACGATTTTGGCAGCATTAAGGAAGAAGGCGGGACCGTGGCCTATACCTTTGAATTCACCAACACCGGGCAAATGCCCCTGGTGATCCACAACGTAAGAGCCTCCTGCGGCTGTACCACCCCTGAGTGGACACGCACTCCCATTCAACCCGGAGGTAAGGGCACGCTTAAAGCGACATTTGACCCACGCAACCGCCCGGGCAACTTCAACAAATCCATAACCGTCAGCTCCAATGCGCAAAATGCTACAGAAATATTGCGAATTGTAGGTCGTGTAGAAGAACGTGAACGTACGACAGCCGACAACTATCCGAGAGAAATGGGAGAAATACGACTCAAATCGGCCCACCTCTCCTTTACCCGTGTCGAGCCCGGCAGCCAAAAAGAAGCCTCACTGGGCATTATCAACACATCGTCACAAGCGGTCACCCTCAGTTTTAACCGGGTGCCGGCCCACCTTCGTATAGCAGCTCAGCCAGCCACCCTGCAACCGGGCCAGGAAGGCGAAATCAAAGCCACTTACGACGCCTCAAAGGTGGACGACTGGGGCTTTGTGGTAGACCAGGTTTATGTCCTAATCAATGGCAATCAGCCCAAGGACAACCGGCTCAGCGTAAGTGCCACCATCGAAGAAGATTACAGCTCCTGGTCGACCCAACAGTTGGCCAATGCACCCGACATCCAGTTCAGCGAAAACAATTTCGACTTTGGTGCGGTTAAACAGGGAGCCGTTTTGGAACACACTTTTAAAATCACCAACCAGGGCAAGAGCGATCTGATTCTGCGTAAGGTCAGGACTTCCTGTGGCTGTACCGCCTCCAAACCCGATAAAGATGTGGTTCGTCCGGGAGAGACCGTTAACCTGGCAGTAAGTTTCAACACACGGGGACGCAATGGACGCCAAAGCCAGTCGGTCACCATCTACTCCAACGACCCCAAAAAGAGCACCATGCTGCTGAGGGTGTCAGCAACCGTGAATCCCTAGCCTGGAAACAAAAAAAAACGTAGCTTGCAGGCTGCAAACACAAAAGCAAAAGCACTATGCATTTTAACAAGGGCCGGGATCACATCGAGAACGATCCCTCTTTCAAAGGCCTAAAAGTAAATAAAGGAACCGAGCACCTGCCCTCCCTTAATCCGGAGGCGGCTCGCCGTTTCCTGCAGAACAAGCGCAAGAATCTGAGTGTTGACCAGTATGTTGAAGGAATTTTAGCCGGCGACATCACCCTGCTGAGTCGCGCCGTCACCCTGGTAGAAAGCTCCCTTCCCCAACACCAGGAAATGGCCCAGGAAATCATCACCCAATGCCTTCCCCATGCGGGTCGCTCGGTGCGTTTGGGCATTACCGGGGTGCCGGGTGCAGGAAAGAGTACCTTTATCGAAGCCATGGGCACCCACTTGATTGAACAGGGAAAAAAACTGGCTGTATTGGCCATTGACCCCAGCAGCGAACGTACCAAGGGGAGCATTTTGGGCGACAAGACCCGAATGGAAAAACTGTCGGTTATGGACCACGCCTACATTCGCCCTTCTCCCTCGGCCGGCTCCCTCGGCGGCGTAGCCCGTAAAACACGGGAAACCATTGTCCTTTGTGAAGCAGCTGGTTTCGACACCATCTTTATTGAGACCGTTGGGGTTGGACAAAGCGAGACGGCCGTGCACTCCATGGTGGATTTTTTTCTCCTAATTCTGATTGCCGGGGCTGGTGACGAACTTCAGGGCATCAAGCGGGGCATCATGGAAATGGCAGACGGCATCGCGGTAAATAAGGCCGACGGCCAAAATACAGCCAAAGCCAAACTGGCCAGAGCCCAATACAGCAACGCCCTTCATTTGTTTCCGCCTTCCCGCTCGGGCTGGATACCACGGGTTGAGACCTGCTCCTCCCTTAACTCGGAAGGGGTTATACCGGTATGGGAAATGATTGATGACTTTATGACCCACACCAAAAAAAACGGCTATTTTCAACAACACCGCAACGAGCAAGCACGTTATTGGATGACCGAATCGATACAGGAGAACCTAAAAAGCAACTTTTACCAAAACCCACGAATTAAGACCCTCCTTCCCGAACTGGAAATAAAAGTTCAGCAAGATCGGCTCAGCTCCTTTGAGGCAGCCAGACAATTGCTTGACCTTTATTTCAAAGGTCTCCCAAAATAATCGTATTTTCGATCTCTATAATTATACAAGCAACGACTAATTTTTTACGTATGAGAAATCTCTTTTTTGGATTTGCACTTTTGGGGCTGTTTGCATCTTGCTCCGCAGACAGTTACAAAATATCGGGTAAATTTGAGGACCTAAGCAGCGGTACTGTTTACCTTAGGAAAATAGAGGCTCAGGGCCTCAGCGAAGTAGATACCGCTGAAGTCAGTTCCGGCGCCTTCGTTTTTGAAGGAAAAGCAGAACACCCCGAATTGTACCTGCTCTTTGCAGAAGACGTACAGGAGCCCATCGTCTTCTTCCTGGAAAACAGCTCGATAAAAATCACCGCCAACACGGAGAAAATGGACGAGGCTGTGATCAAAGGTTCCAAGCTGTCCGACCTGTTCAAACAATTCAACGACAACTTCCCGCACATTGAGAAGGAAGAACAAATGCGTGAAGAGTTTATGGCTGCACAAAGCCAACAGGACCAGGCGACCATGCAAAGCATTATGGCCGATATGGAAACCATTATGGAGGACCGCCAGACCTACTACAAAGACTTCGTGAAAAGCAACAGCAACAATGCAGTTGGCGCCTTCCTGGCCCTCAACATGGCCCAGTCGCTCGAATACGAAGAAATCGAGGAACTGCTGACCAATCTGGAAGCCGCGCTGGGCGAGCACCCTTACGTTATTTCCCTGCAGGAAATGATGGAGCCGCTTAAAGCACAGAAAGAGGCCGAGGCAGCCCTGAGCATTGGTAAAACCGCTCCCGACTTTACCCTCACTGACCTCGATGGTAATGAGATGAGTCTTTCCGACTTCCGGGGCAAGTATGTTTTTATCGATTTTTGGGCCGCCTGGTGCCGCCCCTGTCGCGAAGAGAATCCCTTGCTGGTAGAAGTTTACAAGCAATTTGCGGGCGAGGACTTTGAAATCATCAGCGTATCTCTGGATCAAACCGAAGAGGCCTGGAGACAGGCTGTGCAGGAAGATAAGCTCACCTGGACCCAACTGCACGACCCGGCCAATACCGCCGCCACCTCTTATATGGTTCAATCCATTCCCAACACCTGGCTGCTCGATAAAGATGGCAAAATCATGCACAAGCAAATCAGGTCTGCCGAACTTACCGAAGTTCTAAAGGGCTTGCAGAACTAAGCAAGCAAACAAGAATCAAAGGGGAGGACAAGGTGTTTTCCCCTTTTTTGAACACCAAAAGGGAAACACCATGCACATTACCCGCGAAGAAGTGCTGCAAGCGGCAAGGACCATTCGGCCCCAAGTGGTGGAATTCAGAAGATGGCTGCATCGCCACCCCGAACTGTCCTTCCAGGAACAAGAAACTGCGGCCTATATTGCCAGGCAACTCAAGGTGAACCACATCCCTGTCCGCGAGGGACTGGCAGGCACCGGCCTGATTGCCACCCTAAAAGGGGAGGCAGGCCCGGGACGCACCATTGCCCTTAGGGCAGATATGGATGCGCTCCCCATTACTGAGGCCACCGGCCTCGCCTTCAGCTCTGAAAACCACGGCGTGATGCATGCCTGCGGCCACGACGCCCACTCGGCCAGCCTCCTGGGCGTGGCCCTCCTTCTTCAGCAATGGCGCAAGCGATGGGGAGGCACCATTCTCCTGATCTTTCAGCCCGGAGAAGAGAAGTTTCCTGGTGGCGCCTCCCTGCTCCTAAAAGAAGGTGCACTGGATCACCCCAGACCCGAACTGATTATCGGACAACATGTCTTGCCTGAAATGCCCGTTGGACATGTAGGCTTCAAAGAAGGAAGGTACATGGCTTCGGGCGATGAAGTATACCTCACTATTAAAGGCAAAGGCGGTCACGCCGCCATGCCCCACACCCTCAACGACACCGTATTAGCCGCCGCCCACACCGTGGTCCAGCTGCAGCAAATTGTGGCCCGCTTTGTACCCGCCACCGTTCCTGCAGTATTGTCGTTCGGACGCATTGAGGGTCTCGGAGCCACCAACATCATACCCGAAAAGGTGGAGTTAGCAGGCACGCTGCGCATGATGGACGAGGAATGGCGCGGCAGGGTCAAGGAAAAGATTCATCAAATTGCCACACACACGGCAGCCACCTTCGGATGCACGGCCGAAATAAACATCGGCGACGGCTACCCCATGGTGTACAACCATGAAGTCCTCACCCGGCACTGCAGTCAACTCGCCAAAACCTACCTGGGCAACGACAAGGTGGAAGATATGGACTTACGTATGACGGCCGAAGATTTTGGCTATTACAGTCAGGTCTTCCCCTCCGTGTTTTACCGCTTTGGCGTAAAACAGGAACAAGGGGACACGGGTGCTTTACATACCCCGACCTTTAATCTCAACGAAGACGCCCTGGAAACGGCGTGCGGACTAATGACCTGGCTGGCACTGAACGCCCTGCAGCCCTAATTTAAAACCCTTACAAATTGGTCAATTTATGGGCAAATGATTTTTTTAAATAAAAAAAGCCTATAAATTTGTCAACTGTAACTATTAAAAACTACAAGAAAATGGCATACGTAATTGATGACAGTTGTATTGCTTGCGGATCTTGCATTGACGAGTGCCCCGTAGACGCCATCAGCGAAGGCGATATCTATAAGATTGATCCCGAAGCCTGTACCGATTGTGGCGCATGCGCCGATGTTTGTCCTACAGAGTCCATTCATCCGGCTTAAGCAATAAAGCAAAAAACCCGTCGAAGCGACGGGTTTTTTACTTTATTACAGAGCTTGCTTTCCGGGGACCACTACAGCGTCAAGCACCTCATCGTGCGGTTCAACCGGAACACTTTCCACCAGTTGAAAGTCAAATCCAACGCCTACCTTATGGGCTCTGGTGAGTCGCGGCAGCAAACGGTCGTAATACGCCATCCCGTGCCCCAGGCGATAGCCCTCCCGGTCAAAAGCCACTCCCGGCACCAATACCAAATCAATCTTTGCGTAATCCCTGAACGTCGCACCATCTGGCTCCAAAATTCCATAGCGACTGCCCGTAACCAGACGCGCTTCCCCTTCAAACAAACGCAATTCCAGTACATCACCTGCAACAACCGGCAGCACAAAACGCTTGGCGGGATGGTGCTTTATGATTAAGGCGCGCAAATCCATTTCTCCCTTCATGGGCCAATAAGCCATGACACAGCCGGCAGCTTTAAAAAATTCGCTCTCCTCAATCTCCTGCACCAGGCGTGCACTCTCCTCGGCCAACAAGGCCGGATCGGCGCTCGTGCGCCGTTCTGCGATGAGCCGACGCAGCTCCTTTTTCTTTGATTTAATGTTCATTTCTGTTCTCCCGACGCTTTAATTTCAATCCCATACACTGCTGTTCTCCTGTCTCCAAAAGCATTGTTTCTGCTTGTAATGGCCTTGTCGCTGGCGGCCTGCCAATCGACCTCAGCCACCAGCACCTCTTCCTGATCCCCACTGCCCCGGAGCAAGGCCTCACCGGTGGGACTCACCAAAAGGGACTGACCGGTAAAATGCAGCCCCCCTTCGGCCCCCACCCGATTACAGGTCGCGGTAAAAATACGGTTGGTAAGCGCATAACCCGGCATGGCAGTCTGACACCAGGGCAAAACAAGATTGGAAGGGTGGGCCATCAACTGAACACCCTCCAGGGCCAACAGCCGCCATACTTCGGGAAACATCCAATCGAAACAAACCAACATACCCAGTTTCCCCCACGGCGTATCAAAAACAGGCAGCCCCAGATTGCCCGGTGTAAAAAAATTCTGCTCATCTAAAAAGAGATGCAACTTTCGGTACAAGCCTTTCTGACCCGAAGGGCCCAACAAAACCGCACTGTTGTAGAGTAAATCCCCACTCCGTTCATTGAACCCCGTGACCACCCAGCTGCCACTGCTGCGCGCCCACTCCTGCAGGGCAAGCAAATAACTGCTGTTGTCCAGAGTTTCAGCGGCCGCATAAGCGGCTTCCCGGGAGCCAAAAGCGTAACCCGAAGAAGCCAGTTCTGGCAAAACCCACAAATCGGCCGACGGCGCATTTTGCAGCAAGCCCAATACACGTTCTGTATTGGCGGCAATCTGCCCCAAACGCGGCTCAAATTGAATCATTCCCAAACGCATACAACAAGGTGTTTAAAGTTCGATACCAAAGCGACGCGCTACGGACGGTAGCGCGCCGCTCTTAAGAATTCGTGTCCATTATTCATCCGCATCAACTCCTCCAGACTGGTTTCAGGGTAGCGCTTTAAATAAGCCTGGACGATGCGATAACCCAGCCACACCCCGGTGCTGCCCGGCGACTCCTGACCGTAATAATAGGTAAAGGGACTCTTACCCACGTAGCGCTGAAGGGCCATTCGTTCGGTCGAAAACAAATGCTTCTGCTCCACCATGTACGACCACATGTCCTTTTCATAAGCCTTCACCCACTCCACCTCTCTGGAGGTATAATCAAAGAGCGTGGAATCGGGAATATCCGGAATCATCTGACGCACAAAATGACGCAATTGGCCCTCATACACCATCTGGTTGATCAAATCATCGATGCTGTCGTTGTACGCAAAACGATCCATAGCCAGAGCCATCATCACATCGGGAACCACCTTCTCGGGCGAATAGCGCTTGCGCAAATAAACCGGAATCGACAACCATTCATAAAACACACAGTCGCGCCCCAGATACTTCTCCACACTCACCGAAAGCCAGTCTGCATCCATAACAATCGATTGATTGAAACCACTCAGGTGCATGTAAACATCGGGCACAGTCTCCCCGGGAAAATAGTATTTGAAATACTTAAAAGCCTGCTCCAGGTCCTGGCGCAGCCATTCTTCCCGGCCAAAGACCAACTCCACACTGTCCAGCACCTCCTGATTGGGTTCGTAGGACAGGAAGAAGCGTAAATCATCGACAAAATCCGGCTCATTGGGAGCACTTCCCCCAATAACGCCCACACTGTAGGCTTCCAAATAATTGCCGTAGCGCTCCTTCAGCTCTGGCAGCGCAGCATCCAGTCCATCCGGCGCAATGGCAAACAAATCCCGGTAAAAGGGCACCAACTCAAATTCCACCTCCACATGACGAACATCCGGGGCCTTTGGGCCCCGACTGCAGGCACTCAGCACCATTAAAACCATCAGTCCCCCAACTGCTCTGTTCCACATCATACGCTCTGTATTAATTATTAAGTACTCCTATCTACATCACAAAATTAATAAACCTCCTTCCGAATTTACAAAGGCCGGACCATAAAGCACAATATTTCCCAACAAAACAGGCAAAAAAGCACGCTTTTCCTTAAGTTTGCACAAATTTTGCAGACGAAGCATCGTAACCACCTAAAAGAAAACAGATGAAAAGAATCGCCTTATTAGTGCTTTTCGCAGCATGCGTTCTTATACAACCGACACAGGCCCAGCAGGCCGGAGACACCCGCTTCTCCTTTGTCCTGGCCCCCCAATTGTCCTGGATCAAGTCTGACCACGACAACATCGACAACAAAGGCTCCGATTTCGGCTACAACTTTGGGGTGGTCATCGACCGCTTTTTTGGCAACAATTATGCCTTCAGCACCGGCCTGACCATCAACACCACCGGTGGTAAGCTGGCCTATCCGGTGGGTGACGAAGCCGCCTACAACCGGACTTACAAGCTCAAATACATTGAGGTACCGCTGGGACTCAAACTGCGGTCGGAAGATATACACCGGGCCAACATTTATGGCCGCTTTGGCCTTTCGCCACAAATCAACATTCAGGCACGTGACGGCAACGACAAAAACATCAGCAAAGAAGTCCGACTGTTCGACCTGGGCTACCACCTGGGCGGTGGCGTGGAATATTCCCTGGGCGGACGAAATGCGCTCATGCTCGGCCTGGTTTTTACCAATGGTTTCAGCGACGTAACCAAGCAGGCGCCCTTCGACGACAAGAGCATTCTGAACCGCCTGGTTTTTGAATTCGGTTTTATTTTTTAATTCGCGCTAGCACCCTTCTGGTATGCAGGAAGACCTCAACATCGTACTGGCCCAACTCAACTTTAAGGTGGGTGATTTTGAGCAAAACGCAGACAAAATTAAAGCAGCCATCCAAGAGGCTCAGGAAAAGGGGGCCGACTTGGTGGTCTTTTCCGAACTGGCCATTTGTGGCTATCCGCCCTTGGATTTGCTCAGCCGCGAAGATTTTGCCCTCCGGGCCCTTGCCGCATTGGAGGAGCTGGCTGCTTGCTGTACCCATACGGCCGCCCTGGTGGGCGGTCCCAGTCTCAACCCCGATGCCAAAGGCAAGCCCCTGCTCAACAGCGCCTGGTTCCTTTACCAGGGCAAAGCCACAGCTGTGGCCCACAAGACCCTTCTGCCAACCTACGATGTGTTCGACGAATACCGCTACTTTCAACCCAACCATAGCTTTCAGGTGCTGCCCTTTAAGGGCAAGCGCCTGGCCATCACCATTTGTGAGGACATCTGGGACGACAGACCGGTAGAAAGGGCCTTCGACCGCAATCACCTCTACACCTTGTCGCCCCTGCAAAAACTGGCGGCACTGAAGCCCGACCTGGTCATCAATTTGGCGGCCTCACCCTTTTCTTACCACCAACATGAAATTCGCAGACAGGTCGTTTGCAAAAAGGCCGCCCAATACCGCCTGCCGCTCTATTATGTGAACCAGACCGGCGCCAACACCGAACTGATTTTCGACGGAGGCTCCATGCACATCAGCAAGGAAGGGGAAGTGCTGCACCGCATGCCCTTTTTTGAGGAGGGGCTTTATTTTTGTAAGGAACAAGCCACTGAAAACGCAGCGGCACCCTCGACAGACCTTAAAAACTATCCGGCGCACATCCCTTTGATTCATCAGGCCCTCGTGACCGGCATACGCGATTACTTTCACAAATCGGGTTTAAAAAAGGCCGTACTGGGCCTGTCGGGGGGACTCGACTCAGCACTGACGGCCGCCCTGGCTGTGGAAGCCCTGGGTGCTGAAAATGTATATGGTATTTTGATGCCCTCTCAATACTCCAGCGACCACAGCATTAAGGACGCAGAAGATTTGGCAGCCAACCTGGGCATGGGCACCACCACCCTGCCCATCAATGACATCTACCAAAGCTTTGAAGCGGGACTGCAAAAATCTTTTGAAGGGCGCCGACCCGATGTTACCGAGGAAAACATCCAGGCCCGCATCCGCGGAACCCTCCTTATGGCCTGGTCGAACAAATTCGGCCACATCCTGCTCAACACCTCCAACAAAAGTGAAGCTGCTGTGGGTTACGGCACGCTTTATGGGGATATGAACGGGGGACTGAGTGTGCTGGGCGATGTATACAAAAGCGATGCTTTTGTGCTGGCCCGCTACCTCAACCGCGAAAACATCCGGATTCCGGTTAACACCATAGAAAAACCGCCATCTGCGGAACTCCGTCCCGACCAAAAGGACGCTGATTCGCTGCCCGACTACGCACTGCTGGATGCCATTCTTTTTCGCTACATCGAACAGAATAAAAGCGCAGAAGAAATCATGCAGGAAGGCTACGATGCAGCCACCACCGACCGGGTCCTGCAAATGGTCAACCGCAACGAACACAAACGTTTTCAGGCTCCCCCCATTCTCAGAGTATCGGGCAAAGCCTTTGGTTTGGGGCGCCGTATGCCCCTGGTTGCCCGCTACCGGTCCTAATATTTCGTTTTTTTTAACGCCCAACCGTTTTTTTTTGTAATTTTGGGTGTTTTAGAACAGTGTTTTAGAACACGACGAAAAAATATGGCTGGACAAAAGAAAACACAGGTCGCCGAACCTACCATTAAGGAATTCTCAATAGTTTACAGTGTATTGAGTGCCGAGGAGCGGGACTTTTTAGACAAGAACCACACCGTTCTCAAATACCGAAAAAACCAGATAATTTATCAGGAAGGGGAAATACCCACCGGCTTACTCTGTCTGGGCGCCGGAAAAGTCAAAGTTTTTACCGAAGGAATTGGTGGTCGCGACCAGATAGTCCGACTGGCTAAAGCGCCCGATTTTATTGGCTACAGGGCTCTGTTTGCCGAAGGGCCCCACATCGCCTCGGCGGTTGTCATTGAACCCTGTGTCATCTTCCACATCAGCAAAGACGTAATTTACCAACTCCTGTTGCGCAACAACCGGCTTTGCATGAACATCATCAAATCCTTTGCCTCAGAATTGGGCTTCACGCGCTTTCGTACGGTCACACTCACCCAAAAACACATCCGGGGACGCCTGGCCGAGAGCCTCATTTTGCTGCGCGACATTTATGGCTTCGAAGGCGACGGCCAAACCCTCAACATCCACCTTTCGCGAGAGGACCTGGCCAACTTCTCCAACATGACCACCTCCAACGCCATTCGAACGCTCACCACCTTCACCAAGGAAGGGCTCATTGCCGTGGATGGACGAACCATCAAAATTCTGGACGAAGAAAGCCTCAACCGCATATCCCGTTTGGGTTAGGCGGTCCGACCAACAAACTTTTACGCTTACTCCTTAAAGTAAACGCGCTTCACCCGGCGACTGATGCCGGTGAGCACCTCATAAGGAATGGTTCCGATCAGCTCGGCCACCTCCGACACCGAGGGTTCCTGGCCAAAGACCACCACCTCATCCCCCTCCTTAACAGAAAGGCAACTGACATCGACCATGCACATATCCATACAAATGCTGCCAACAATGGGCACCATTTGACCCCCAATGTTTACCCCTCCACGTCCGTTGCTGAGCGCGCGACTGAGGCCATCGGCATAACCGATGGGCAATACCGCTATGCGACTGCCCTCGGGCAACACGCCCCGCCGGCCATAGCCAATGGTGGCACCCGGTCGCACCGTTTTAATCTGCGAAATATAGGTCTTCAGCGTAGCTACCGTTTGCAAAACGCCATCCGACGCTGCGCCAATACCGTAAAGCCCAATGCCCAAACGCACCATATCGAATTGAAACTGAGGGAAGCGTTCCACCCCGGCCGAGTTGAGCAAATGACGCAGAAAAGGAGCTTCCAGTCCCCCCTGCAATTGGTCGCAAAAACGCTGAAACACGGCGGCCTGCTCCCGGGTAAAGACATCGTGACGCGCCTCATCACTGCCGGCCAGATGTGAAAAGACCGAAGCCACCTGCAATTGCGGCATTCGCCGCAAGTGCGCCAACAGCTCACCGGCCTCCTCCTCAAAAAAACCGAGGCGGTACATCCCCGAGTCCACCTTAAGGTGAATCCTGCTCAAACCCCTGCCTTCCTGAACAACCATCCTGTTCCAGGTCTCCAGCATCCGGAAACTGTAGATTTCGGGTTCCAGACCATGCGCCAGCATTTGAGGAAAACTCTTTTCCTCAGGATTCATAACCACAATGGGAAGGGAAATACCGGCCTGTCGCAACTCCACCCCTTCATCGGCAAAGGCCACCCCAAGATAATCCACCTTGTGGTGTTGCAAAACCGAAGCAATTTCAAACAAGCCACTCCCATAACCGAAAGCTTTTACCATGGCCAGGGTTTTAACGCCGGGCTGCAGCTTCGAGCGAAACACATTAAAATTATGCACCAGCGCGTCCAGGTTGATTTCCATAATGGTATTGTGCTGCTTGCGTTCCAGCCGCTCTACCAGTCGCTCAAACTGAAAAGCACGTGCACCCTTAATCAATATCGCCTCCTGCCTGAATTCCAGCTTCGGGAAGTCCCTTAAAAGAGCCTCTGTAGTATCATAAAACAAGGCCTCTGGCTCAAAAAATGAAGCATAACGCCCCAGCACCTCACCCACCCCAATAAAGCGCTCTATTCCCCGGTCCCCAATCATTTTTGCCACGCGGGGATACAAGTCCTCATCGGGGATACCGGTCTGAAAGAGATCCGACAAGATTAGGCAACGCCGGGTGGGCTGTACTTGTTCCAAAAAGCCCAGGGCCGTTTCCAGAGAGGTCAAGTCCGAATTGTAGCTGTCGTTGATGAGCGTACACCCACTCACCCCTTCTTTCTGCTCCATGCGCATGGCCACAGCCTGCAAGCGCTCCAATAATTGGGACAAGTACTCAAAAGAGTAGCCTTTGTACAAAAGCACCAGAATAACCGGAAGTGCATTCTCTCGGGAAATGGCGTCCTTAAAGGGCAGCAAACAACTGAAACGCTGCCCCTTCCACTCCAGACTCAGTCTTTGTCCCTGCGGCTCAGCCGTGGCCTCCAGCAAGCGGAGATCGGCCTGCTCACAACGTCCCCAGGTCAATAAACGCTTGTCGCCAAAGCGGGCCTGCATTTTGTGGCGGACCAGCTCCTGGTCGCAGCCGTAAAAAATTAAGGAGCAAGTAGTAAATAGCTTCAGCTTCTCATCCAGCTTCTCCTCCTCCGAGGCAAAATACTCCTGGTGGGCTGCCCCGATATTAGTCAACAAACCCCAATCCGGTTGAATCATCTCCCGCAAGCGTTCCATTTCACCGGGGCGACTGATGCCTGCTTCAAATATCCCAAGTTGATCCTCATCTTTCAAATGCCAGAGACTAAGCGGCACGCCCAACTGGCTGTTGTAACTGCGGGGCGACCGGCAAACCCTTTCCGCTAGCCCCAGGGTCTGACCCAGCCATTCCTTTACAATAGTCTTTCCGTTGCTGCCGGTAATGGCCATAATGGGAATGGAAAAAGTACGACGGTGCTCCCGACCCAAAAGCTGGAGGGCGGGAAGCACCTCCGGAACCACTATAAAACTTGCGCCGGAAAGCGAAGGCAAAGGCTTACCTTCAGCCACCACAAAATGCCGGATTCCCTTTTCCCAGGCCGACTGCAAATAGTGGTGTCCGTCCTTGAGGCCATCCGACAAGGCAAAAAATACCGCGTCTCCTCCCTCTACCACCAGACGGGTATCAAAAACCAGGCGGCCCACCATTTGCTTTCCATCTCCCAGCAAGCGGCCTCCGCTTAAGCGGGCAATATCTTCAAAGACATACATAAGGACGGGTTTTGCACCATTGAAATTACAGACATTTGTGGATACAACTGCCCGATTGTTTCAAGGCAATCACTACCTTTGCAAAGGTAAATAAAAAGCTTGCAAATCGATTATTATGGAAAAGGAAGCATTGCTGGACATCATTCTGCAAGATTTGAAGGAACTGGACAGATTGCTGCGGACCTTCAGCGGAAAGGACCACATTCCCGAAGCTTTCATTCACCTGGCCCAAAGCAAGGTCAGCGGCATCGCCAACGAAGTGGGCTTGCTGGGCAGTCTGGCCCAAAGCTCCTCGCAAACTACAGCAGCACCAGAAACCACACCCCAACCCGAATCAGAACCAACTCCCATTACTGCCCCTGCCCCCGAACCGGAGGAGGAGCCGAAAATGGAACAAACAGAGGAGCCAACAGAAGAAGCCCAGGAACAGCCCAAAGTGGAGTCCAAAGAACAGCCTAAAGTGGAGTCCAAACTGCAAAAACCTACAGTGGCCCCACCCTCTTCGCCAGAAGCGCCCGGTACTGAAAAAAAGGTTTTGGGCGAATTATTGGGTAAGGACCGCACCTCCTTCAACGAAAAACTGGGCAATGGCCAGGGCAACGGAAGCAACAAGGTGCTTTCCCCCATCACGGATTTACGTAAGGGACTGGGTATCAACGACCGTTTCTTTTTTCAACGTGAGTTGTTCAACGGCAGTTCCGATGTAATGAACCAGACCCTGGACCAACTCAACCAAATGAACAGTCTGTCGTCTGCCAAAAGTTTTCTTGCAGCCAACTTTAAATGGAAACCCGACCAGGAAGCGGTGCATGCTTTTATGGATCTGCTGGAACGCCGCTTTCACCAATAAATATCCCGACACCTATGGGCAAGCTCATTTTGGTCCCCACCCCTATCGGTCACCTCGAAGACATCACCCTGCGGGCACTGCGCACCCTAAAGGAGGTGGACTTCATTTTGGCAGAAGACACCCGCACCACCGGTTTTTTACTCAAACACTTTGAAATAAAGACCAGGATGCAGGCCCATCATAAATTCAATGAACACGCCACGGCACAAGGGGTGGCGCAACGCCTTCTGGGAGGAGAAACGGCAGCCCTGGTCAGCGATGCCGGCACGCCGGGCATCTCCGACCCCGGCTATCTGCTGGTAGCGGCCTGTATCGAAGCAGGGGTTCAGGTAGAATGCCTTCCGGGGGCCTCGGCCCTCATTCCCGCCATTGCAGTTGCGGGCTTGCCCAACGACCGCTTTACCTTCGAAGGTTTTCTGCCACAAAAAAAAGGCCGACAAAAAAAATTCCTTTCCTTACAGGAAGAGGAACGCACCATGATCTTTTACGAATCACCCCATCGCTTAATCAAGACGCTGGAGCAAGCCATTCATTTTTGGGGAGGGGAGCGCAGAGCCGCCGTATGTCGCGAACTCACCAAAATTCATGAAGAAATTCGTCGCGGCACCCTCCACGAGCTGCTCAGCTACTACAGCGAACACCCCCCAAAAGGTGAAATTGTTTTTGTTGTAGAAGGAAAAAAAGATTCCTAACTTTAACAGGCTGAATTTACCCCAATACAGACCATTGCCAGTTCTTTACAAGTGCTTAACCATTTAATCTTTCCAAAATGAAGAAACTGTTTTTAGTGTTGCTTATACTGCCACTCTTGCTGTGGCAATGTAATCCCGGACCCTCCAGAACGGAGCTCCGACAAGCCAACGATTCCCTCTTAATGGTCAGTGCCCAAAAGGAAATTCAGTTGAACCAGTTCATTGAAACCATGGGCGACATCGAAGAAAACCTGAGGCTCATCAAGGAAAAAGAGCAAATACTTTCGGTAGATGGTCCTGGGAGCGACCAGCGTGGCCGCAGCGGAGAAGAAATCAATCAGGACATCCAGTTGATTTACGACCTGATGGTGCAGAACAAAAACCGCATTCAGGAGCTGGAAAAACAAATGAAAACAGCCGGGGTCGATAACTCAAGGCTCAACCGCCTTATTGCGGGACTCAACCAGCAATTGCAGGAAAAGTCGGAGGAGATCATGAAGTTGCAGAACCAGCTTGAACAAAGGGATGTGCACATTTCTCATTTGTCGGGCGAACTTTTCGACCTGAGTTTCGAAATCGACTCTCTGCGCAAGGTCCAGGAGGCCACCCGTTCGCAGCTCGATAACACCACCGATGCCTACAATACCGCCTGGTTTGCCATGGGCACCAGAAGGGAGTTGCGCGACAAAAACATCATCACCCGCGACGGCTTTTTATTCTTTGGCAGCGATCAGGTGCTGAAAGAAAATTTTGACCACCAGTATTTCAAGCAGCTGGACATTCGTCAGCAGGAAGAGTTTCAGCTTTTCAGCGACAAAGCAGAGCTGCTCACTGCCCATCCGGCCGACTCCTTCGAATTGGTGGAGGACGAAGACGGTATGCTTTTACTGGTTATTACTGACCCGGCTCACTTCTGGAGCATCTCCAGGTACCTGGTGGTTAGGGTAGACTAAACAACAAATCAAACACTACAACGACCAAAAAGCGCTTCGGCCCAACCGGGAGCTTTTTGGTCGTTATATTTGCAAGAAGACCGGCCATGCCAAAGTACCAACATCTTTTTTTTGACCTCGACCACACTTTATGGGATTTTGCCACCAACGAACAAGTGACCCTGAAAAATCTTTTTCAACGCTACCGGCTTGACAAGCACTTCAGCGACTTTAAGGCCTTCTTTGCCATCTACCAAGTCATCAACAGCGACCTTTGGCTCCGTTACCGCAATAAGCTCATCACCAAAACACAGCTGAATACGGGACGCTTTCACCAGACCTTTTTGACGGGGGGACTGAACAGTGAAACTATGGCTAAAAATTTTGCTGCTGATTTCATCAGAGAAAATGCCCTGCAAACCACCCTCATGCCACACACCATAGAAGTTCTGGACTACCTGAAACCCCGGTACCACATGCACATCATTACCAATGGTTTTGTAGAGACCCAGCAGCTAAAGCTGGATGAAAGCGGATTAAGTCCCTACTTTGAGCGCCTCTTTGTTTCTGAACAAGTAGGTGCGCAAAAACCCAGGAGGGCCTTCTTCGAATACGCCATTAAAAGTTGCAATGCCCGAAAAAAAGAAAGTCTGGTAATAGGTGACAGTCTGGATGCAGACATTCAGGGCGCCAAAAATTTTGGACTCGATCATGTGTACTTCAACCCTGCAAAAATAAAGCACAACGAAACCGTACACAAGGAAATCAGCTCTTTGCGTGAGCTGATGGACTTGCTTTAGAAATCGGCATCCCGCTCAAAACCGGCCCCCATACTTTTCCCGAAATCGGCACCTGGCACCGGCACCCCGGCACCTGGTCCCTCGTTCATTCGAGACCCCAGCGTTACCGGTCCCTCGGCAGCTCCTACGCCAAAACCGCCATCAAAACCACCTGCCTCTACATCTTCAAAACGAATGGCTTCGGGACGGAAACGCAGGCGCACCTCGCCCACCGCACCGTTACGGTGCTTGGCTATGATGATCTCAGCCAGGCCAACAAGACTGTTGCCCTGCTCGTCTTCCAGAATTTTGTAGTATTCGGGACGGTGAATAAACAGCACCATATCGGCATCCTGCTCTATGGCCCCCGATTCCCGAAGGTCGGAGAGCTGAGGACGTTTGCCTTCACCGGTGCGACTTTCAACGGCGCGACTCAACTGCGAGAGGGCTATAATGGGTACATTTAATTCCTTGGCCAAACCCTTAAGCGAACGAGAAATCATACTCACCTCTTCCTGACGATTGCCGGGACGCATTGCCGTGGCGTTCATCAGCTGCAAATAGTCAATGACAATGATCTTAATGTCGTGCAGCTTTTTTAAACGCCGACACTTCGCCCTAAGATCGAAGACCGACAAGCCGGCGGTATCGTCGACAAAAAGGGGGGCATCAATCAGGGTTTTCACTTTATGGTCGAGCTGTTCCCATTCAAAAGGCGCCAGCTTACCGGTTTTAATTTTATCGGCCTCCAACTCGGTTTCCGAAACAATCAAACGATTCACCAGCTGTACGTTGGACATCTCCAAAGAAAACACAGCCACACCTTGCTTGTACTTCACAGCCATATTACGGGCCATGGACAGCACAAAGGCTGTTTTTCCCATAGCGGGACGGGCAGCGATGACTATCATATCTGAAGCCTGCCAGCCCGAAGTAATCCGATCCAGTTCGGTAAAACCACTGGGCACTCCGCTGAGGCCGTCGGTACGCTTACTGGCAGCCCTTATTTGCTCAATGGCCTCTGA
>DUOK01000169.1 GCA_012838865.1 Bacteroidales bacterium
CCTCCGGATATTTCAGCGGCAAACCGGTAGCTGCCTGCCTCTACTTCAAAGGCCTGCCATACATGGGTCTGATAGGTAATTTCTTCGCTGGCAGTTCCTGTAAATAGTAAGGTGCCGTCTGTCCAGGTGTACTCAATCGGTTCATCGGCGCCTGCATATACAGTCCAGGCATCTGGATCATCCATATCGTTTCCATTGAAAACGTTGCCAACCGGGTAGAAAGCAACAAGTGTAGGCATTATTGACTAAAGAATCAAAGTATGTTAAGGGAAATTTGTCGTGTTTCTTGCAAGTGATAACGTTTTCAGGCTGTTGCCGGAGTAGGTGCTGTGTCTTATTTGTGTAGACATATTTTTATTTGATTTTTCTGACCCAATTGGCGTACCAGGCAATGTAGGCAAAGCATAGAAGTGGCACCCAGTACGCCAGGCGAATGCTTCCGGAGAAATCAGATACTTGGCCTTGTACGGCCGTGAGTACGGCACCGCCCAATATGGCCATGATCAGGCCCGATCCTCCAATTTTTGTGTCTTCACCTAAGTTCCCCGCAGCCAGTCCGTAAATGGTAGGGAACATCAGTGACATAAATACCGAAATGGCAATGAGTGCAGCAACGGCAATGGTGCCTGGCAGATAGATGACTGCAAGACTGCTTATCATGGCTCCTAAGGCAGCTGAAAGAAGTAGGGTTCCGGGTTTGAAAAACTTCATCAACCAGGTGAAAACAAAGCGGAAGAAGGTGAAGAGAATGAGTGCTGTAAGGTAATAAGTTGATGCACTGCTTTCATTGACTTCTTTTTCGAGCATGACGTAGCGTATGGTATAGGACCATACCCCAATTTGTGCACCAACATAAAAGAACTGTGCCAGAACCCCTAAGGTGTAAGTTTTGTTGCGCAGTAGGCGACCGAGGGCGGGTCGTAAGGCCAGCTGGTTCCCTTGGTCGGAGGCTTCCGGCATTTTCAGACTTAGAATGGCCAACCAGATGAGTAGTAAGGCTACTGCAATACCTACATAGGGTCCCATTACTGCCATTAGTTCGCTTTGTTGAATGTGTTGTAATTCATCCGGGCTCATCTGCAGCCGTTGGTTGGCATCGGCCTGGTTCAATTGAGAAAGGATAAAAACTTTACTCAGCAGCACGCCAAAGATGGATCCTATGGGATTAAAGGATTGGGCAAGGTTGAGTCTTTGGGTGGCGGTTTCCGGGTTGCCCATGGATAGAATGTAAGGGTTGGCTGAGGTTTCCAAAATGGACAACCCTCCGGCCAGAATGAAAAGGGCACTCAGGAAATGTCCGTAAACCATGGTGTTGCTGGCTGGGTAGAACAATAGGGCCCCGGCAATGAAAAGTCCCAATCCCCAAAGCACCCCGGTTTTGTAATTGAACTTCTTAATCAGAATCGCTGCGGGCAGTGCCAGACAGAAGTAGGCGCCGTAAAACGACATCTGAATCCACGACGTTTGAAAGTCGGTCATGCTCATTATTCGTTTAAAGGCCGCCAACAAGGTGTCTGTCATATTATTGGCCAGTCCCCACATAAAGAAAAGGGAGGTGATCAGCACAAATGGCAGCAGGAGTTGCTTTTCAACAATTGGTGTTTTTCTCATTTTTTCTATATTTAAGCTTAATTGATTTGAGCCGAAAAACTCCGACAAGTACCAGGTAGGTAAAGGAGACGTGGAGGAGAAAAAGAATGAAGCACAAAGGTGAATGCAAATATAGTTTTTTAACGAACACATACAAATTTAAGCATCAGTATCGCTTGTTGTTCAAGGCGCTTGATTGGTGGTGCTCAGGTTTTCAAGTGATTGACTTTGTGAGCTGTGAGGTGTCTATGTTTTGTTATAATTTTTTTTAACATGTTAACGATTGCATAATTTTCCTACCTTTGCCAAGACCAATGAAGTATTGTTGTCATTGTTACCTTTGCTTTTCTTGTTGACTATTTAATCTTATTATATGGCAAGTATGAATGATGTGGCCCGCCAGGCTGGTGTTTCGGTGGTCACCGTTTCTCGTGTAGTTAACAACAGCGCCAATGTGAATGAGCTTACCCGTACAAGGGTGCTGAAGGCGATTAAAGATTTGAAGTACAAACCCAATCGGGTGGCAAAGCGGCTGCGCTCGAAATCGCTTTCCGGAAACCTTCTTGGCGTCATGATTCCCGATATTAGAAACCCCTTTTATGTGGATGTTTTAAGGGGAATTGAAGATGTTTCCTATCATAATAATTACGCCATCATTGTATGTAACTTTGGTCAGGATGAAACCAAAGAAAAGATGTATCTGGATATTCTACAGTCCGAATCCATTGACGGCCTTATTGTTGCCCCGGTCCGCGAGGATGATGCAAAGGTCATATCGCTGGTTAAGAGTGGATTGCCCTTGGTTTGTGTGGACCGTGGATTGGTCTCTGTAGATGTCGATGTTGTATTGGTCGATAATGTTAAAGGGGCCTTTTTAGCGGTAGATCATTTGGCAAAAAAAGGTTTTAAAAGAATTGCTTATATTGCCGGAAAGCCTGAAATTCCCTCCAGCCGGTACCGTGGTGAAGGGTATCGAAAAGCCCTTGAGGGTAACGGGTTGATGTATGATGAGCGTTTGGTTAAGTATGGTGATTCGAGTCACGAAAGTGGTGTTCGTTTGTGTGCAGAGCTGTTGGAGATGGACCCGCGTCCGGATGCTTTATTTACCGGAAACAATTTGATTACCTTGGGAGCCCTGGAAACGATTCACAATCTCGGCTTGTCGATTCCACAGGAAGTGGGTATTGTCGGTTTCGATGATATGCCTTGGTCCAGCTCTCTGAATCCCTCACTTACGGCAG
>DUOK01000170.1 GCA_012838865.1 Bacteroidales bacterium
AAAAAAAACGAGGCGCTGTGGCCTCGTGTTCTAATTTTGGTGCGTTTTCTTAAAACTTGAAAAGGGCTTTCATCTTTTCAAAAATGTCGGTATTCTTATAAATGCCCATGAAATTTTCGGCCCCGGGACCGTAGGCAAATACGGGTACCATTACGGCGGTGTGGTTTTCTGAGGTGTACCTGGCGTTTACTGTAAGCTCTTGGTCACTCCCGCCATTTATGGTCATGCCCCCGGTTTCGTGATCGGCGGTTACAATGACCAGGGTTTCGCCATTGGCTGCGGCAAATTCCAGGGCGACGCCTACTGCTTTGTCGAAGTCGAGCGTCTCCTGCACGATGTAAGGGGTGCTGTTGGCGTGGCCACCCCAATCGATTTGTGAGCCTTCAATCATGATGAAGAAGCCGGCTTGGTGGTCCGAAAGCACCTCCAGTGCCTTTTGGGTGGCCTTGGGCAGCATTTCGCCACGCTCCGGATAAACCGGATTGTGCCCCTCTGCGGTAAAAATGGCCATGGGGCCATTTTGGGCTTTGTCGGCGGCTTCCAGAGAAGTGAAGACCTTATAGCCTTTTTCTTCCAGTTCCCGGCTGAGGTCTCTGCCGTCTTCCCTTTGGGTAAAGTGTTCCAATCCCCCACCAATAAACAGGTCGATGTCGGTTTTAAGGAAATCGGCCGCAATGGCTTCGTAGTTGTTGCGTGAGATGTTGTGTGCAATGAAGGAGGCGGGTGTGGCGTGGGTAATGCCCGAGGTGGAAACCAGTCCGGTGGCCTTGCCGTGCTGTTCACTCAGGTGCAGGATGGAAGGGATGGGGCGTCCTTCGGCATCCTGGGCAATGACCCCGTTGTTGACACGTTGACCCGTTGCCAGTGCGGTTCCACCCGCTGCCGAGTCGGTAATGTAATTGTCGGCACTCTGTGTGTCGATGAGTCCCATGTGTTTGATGAGTCCCATATTCAAGGCGCCCCCATTGGCCGTTTGTGCCGCGTGCAGCTGGGCTACGCCCATGCCATCCCCAATCAGCAGGATGATGTTTTTGGGTTGTTTTTTAAACGCCACTTTAGCGGGCAGCTCCACCAGCTTATGCGGGGTCGCGTTGGTGAAAGATGCCAGGGAGTCAACAGCTTGGCCGGCCAGCGGGGCCGAAAGCACAAGCCCCAGAAGCAGGGCCGACGTAATTCTCATTTTAAACATATCGTGTTTTTTTAATAACAAGTTTATCTGGAGAGCTAAATTACTGCTTTTTTGGGAGGGCTGCTTTATCTCAATATTAAAAGAACGTGAAAGTGCCCTTAAGAGTTTTGCTAAGTTGTTGTTTTTAAGTTTAAGCTTGCTTAACTTTGCATTTAAGCAAGCTGTAACATGTCCATAGCCACAGATAATTTTTTAAAGGCGCTTTACCTGCTGCGCGACGAGCAGGTGGAGGCTGTAATGGGTACCCAGTTGGCGGCCCGTCTGGAGATCAGTTCGGCAGCGGTGACCGATATGGCGCGTAAACTGGCCGAGCGGGGCCTGGTAGCTTATACCCCTTATCGTGAGATGGAGCTTACACCGGCCGGAGAGGAGCTGGCCTTGAAAATCATTCGCCGACACCGACTGTGGGAGTTGTTTTTGCAGCAGGTTTTGGATATGGATCTAAAAATGGTGCACGAGGAGGCCGAGCGTTTGGAGCATCATGCCTCGGAGGAGTTGATGAATCGGATCGATGTTTTTTTGGGCCACCCGGATTTTGATCCGCACGGAGAGCCCATTCCACGTCAAAGCGGCAGTCTGCCCGAGGCCGACGATTTGTTGGAGCTGCAGCAGGCGGAACCTGGAAAAACCTATTTGGTGGCGCGCATCATCATACGGGAACCGGAAGTTTTTGATTTGTTTGCGCGCTACGGCATTCATCCGGGACAGCGCTTGCAGGTTGTTCAATGTTACGACTTTGATAAGAGCATGGAGTTGGAGGTGGGTCGAAGAAAGGTTTTGCTCTCAGAAGGTTTGGTGCAAAAGATTTTTTTAAATCCCCTGAATTAAAAGAAACGAGGATGGATTGGAATACGATTTGGTTTGCATTTGGATTAACCCTTTTTGCGGGTTTGTCGACGGGGATTGGCAGTGCCATGGCTTTTTTTGCCAAGCGCACCAATACCCGGTTTTTGTCCCTGGCGCTGGGTTTTTCGGCAGGAGTAATGATTTATGTTTCCTTTGTGGAGATCTTTTTTAAGGCACGGGAGGAGCTTACCGAATTCATGGGGGATAAGCCCGGGACCTGGGTGACGGTGGCGGCTTTTTTTGGGGGGATGTTGCTGATTGCCCTCATCGACCGGTTTATTCCCAAGGGAGAGAACCCGCACGAAATCAACCTGATTGAGAATATGACGGAGGAGCAGCGTGCGCAAAAGAAGCGCGAGAAGAAGTTGATGCGTATGGGGATGATGACCGGTGTGGCCATTGCCATACACAACTTTCCGGAGGGCCTGGCTACTTTTACAGCGGCTATGGCCGATCCCAATCTGGGTATTGCCATTGCCGTGGCCATTGCCATTCACAATATCCCAGAGGGAATTGCCATTTCGGTGCCCATTTATTATGCTACCGGCAGCCGCCGCAAGGCTTTCAAATACAGTTTTCTGTCTGGCCTGGCTGAACCCATAGGAGCGATTGTGGGTTTTATGCTTTTAATGCCGTTTATGGGCCCGTTGCTATTCGGAATTGTTTTTGCTTCTGTAGCCGGCATTATGGTGTTTATCAGTCTGGATGAACTCCTGCCCGCAGCGCATGAGTATGGCGAGCACCACTTGTCGATTTACGGCATGTTTGGGGGCATGGTGGTGATGGCGATGAGTTTGTTGTTGTTCATATAAGAAAGGAAAGCGATGCGGAGAACAGAGCGTTTTAAGCAGGTGATTGCCTGGTTTCAGGAAAACATGCCGGTGGCCGAAACGGAGTTGCATTACAATAATCCCTATGAGTTGCTTGTCGCTGTAATTTTGTCGGCCCAGTGTACCGACAAGCGGGTGAATATGCTTACGCCGCCTTTTTTTGAACGTTTCCCTACGGCCGAAGTGTTGGCTCAGGCCGAAGTTTCAGAAGTCTTTGAGTACATTCGTTCCTGCAGTTATCCCAACAATAAAAGCAAGAATTTGGTAGGCATGGCGCAGATGCTGGTGCATACTTTTAATTCGGAGGTGCCCTCTGACATTAAGGATTTACAGAAATTGCCCGGGGTGGGGCGGAAAACGGCCAATGTGATTGCTTCGGTGGTTTTTGATAAGCCGGCCCTGGCGGTGGATACGCATGTGTTTCGGGTGGCGGCGCGACTGGGTTTAACTAAGGATGCCAAAACACCGCTGGAGACGGAGAAGCAGTTGGTGAAGTACATTCCGGAGAATTTGTTGGCCATTGCGCACCATTGGTTGATTTTGCATGGGCGCTATGTTTGTGTGGCGCGGAAGCCGAAGTGTGAGGGCTGTGGCTTGAAGGAGGTTTGTGCTTTTTATCATGGTAGTCGTAGTGCAGAATAGCGCCTGACATAAAATTTCTATTCACTTCGTATCCTTCACTACAAGCATCGAAACTCGGGTAGTCGTAGTGCAATCTTGCGCCTGACATAAAACACCTGTTCACTTCAGTCGTTTCACTAAAAACATCGAACTCGCCTTCGGCTCAAACAGCGATGTTTTTGACGTTGCACTCCTTTGTTCACTTACGGTGTTTTCTGTAGGTCGCTATCTTGCACTACTTCCTTTCCTGAGTGGAGCCCGGATTTTTACGTTCACTTCACAAATGCTCTTTATCGGAAATAATCTGAGGCTTGATGGCATACCGCTGCGCTCCAGCCGGTGTTTTCTGTAAGGCGCTGTCTTGCACTACTTCCTTTCCGGAGTTGGGGTTTGCGGCATGCCAGCTGCGCTGCCGCTTATTTCCAAAGGCCGTTGGGGTAGAGGCCTTGCTCGTGCAGGCTTTGAAGGGCAGCCTGTACGTCGGGCTTGTCCTCCTGGTAGGTAACGCCGAACCACTTGGCGGGGGTGTTGATGATTTTAACTGTGGCTTTTTGGACTTTTACCAGCTG
>DUOK01000171.1 GCA_012838865.1 Bacteroidales bacterium
ACTTATTTCACATGCAGCCGGACCACATCAGAAAATCCGCTTTCCGATTGATAGCGCAAAAGATAAACGCCGGGCGACAATGCGGGAAGGGTCGGGTTTTGAAGGCCGGCTCCCTCCAGTTGTTGCCCAAAAATCAGTCGACCGCTCAGATCAATAAGCTGAAGACAACCTCCTTCCTGCCCCTCCGGCACCTTCAAAGTCAGGCGCTCGCTCTCCAGGCGTATGGGATTGGGCCAAATTTGAAAAGTTAAGTCATGATAACGCTCATCTGCCAAAGTGCTTGTATTCGATATATTGAATTGAAAATACGAGGACCAATCCAAGGCTGTATCCAGCGTGTGCGCACGGACTCGCCAAAGCACCTCATCGCCAGGCTTTAAATTAATCAGGATTTGCTCCTTCTGCTCGATACCTGTAAGAACCTGAAACACATCTGAGTTGATACGATATTCAACATCGTAACTCACAATGCCTTCCGGAGTCGTTGGATACCAATCCCATTGAACTTTAATCTCCTCCTCCTCACCAAACACATGGCCATGTAGAGGGAAGGTCGCACTGGGCGCATTGAGAGCCAGATCAAAACCACCTTCAAAAGGTCCCAAATCGGGCTTACTACCCTGCACTCTATCCTGTCCCAGGAAATCGGAAACCAACCACAGAGGGTTGTGTGAAGCCAAGCCAGCATCCATCGCAGAAGAACTACTTTTCAACCTGAAATCATCGTTTTCAGGATTAAGGAAAGCAGGCTCTCCCTGAAAATTGTTGCCGCCCAAATCATAGCCGCCCTGCACCAAACAATAATAAGCCGCTGCACCTTGAAAATGATTGCCACCATAACCCGCTATATTATTCCAGGAAATAGAGTTGTAAACCATGGCAAACTGGCCATTCAATCCTCCACCAAAATAAGCGGCCTTATTGTTGTACCACAAACAATGATAAAACTTCACCACACCCGAAGCTGCAACCGCACCTCCATTAAGTCCACTTTCGTTATTGGTAAATAAAACATTTGCAAAGACAGGCTCTGAATTGCTGTCAGCCAATACTGCAGCTCCGGAACCATTTGAGACATGCTGCCTGAACCAGGAATTACTTATTATCGGGGAAGCATACTCCAACAACAGCCCACCACCTCCAGCATTATTGGAATGGGCCTTTTCAAAAATCAAACCGTCCAAATGAAGATCTATTATTGGCCTCTCATCACTCCCAATGATCGAAAAAAGATGCTTGGTATTGTCTGTAACATCTCCCGGCACCCCAATATCACCGCTTATAACAACAGGAAACCGAGCCCAATTTCTTTCCTCTAATGCTTCCTCTGTACCGTTAAACCCCCCGTATATTTTTAGACCATCCATCAAGGAAAAGGAAACTTCTCTATCGTTGTCGGTAGTAGCATAATAGACACCTGTAGCCAACCAAAGCACATCGCTCTCAATAGCCATAGAAAGTGCATCCTGAAGGGAGCTAGCATCTTGCCAGGAACGCCCGCTTCCGGTTCCATTAGGTTTCACATAAAGAGGATGTCCGCGACTCACACGAAAGGAGGCCGGGGCTGACCACCTGCGGCTTCCGTTGCTGTGTCGACTGTAAATACGCCACGTTACCCTATCCAAAGCTTGCACCCCGGGAAGAAGCACATCCAGCTGGGTCAGGTTTTCAAGATACAGTTCGGGACCATTATTGATGCTGTAAATCAAAACATAGTCCAAAACATCCTCCGGCGGATGCTCATGCCATTTCCACGCCACACGAACGCCAGCTTCTTCCGGTTCCATTACCTTCCCGTTGGCTGGCGAAAACGCATAAACCGTGTTGGAGGGACCTTCATAAGGACCTATATCTACGGCGTCGCCTATTCGTCTAGACTTCCCGCTAAAATCCTTATCCAACCATTCTGGGACACCAATTCCAGCATCTAGCGCAGGAGACTGAAAATTAAGCCGAAAATCATGATTGCTCTCATCCAAAAACAAAGGATCAAGGTCCTGAATGGAAGCACCACTTTCTCCCTCTACAAAAGATGAGCTTACCGACACATTACGAAAATGTGTTCCCAGGCCTCCGGAGGTGTTATTCCTAAAAATACTATTATACACTTTAGATGAATTGCCCGGCTCACCATAAATACTGCCACCCATTCGGCCCGCATTATTTCCAATCCAAAGTGAATTATAGAACAAACAGGAAGCATCGGTATAGAATGCACCACCATGGTCTTTTACTTCATTACCAATAAAAAGAACATTACCGAAGCGAGGGGTGGAATTTCCACGTACCGATACGGCTCCCCCTTTTTCGGCATAGTTATTTCTAAACACCGTATTTCTAACGGTGGGGGACGCATGCTCAACATAAAGTCCACCGCCTTCTCCATTTGTGTTAACACCATAATTGGCATAGCCCTCCTCGATTACGAGTCCGTCTATAAGCGTAGCTTCAGTCAAGGGCGCACCTGCAGTCCCTTTTAAGGTTAACACATGATAAGCATTATCAGTACGAAGCAGCGGATCGCCCAACCCTCCACTAAGTATGCTTTGATTCTGTTGCGGATTGCGTTGAGATAAGAGTGTTTCACTTCCAACAAAGCCTCCGTAGAGTTGAATGCCATCCTTCACCCTAAAAGTCTTACCACGGCCCGAGCCACTTGCCGGGACATAAACCCCTGCTGCGAGCCAAATTTGATCGCCAAACACAGCTGCATCTAGTGCGCCTTGTAAGCTGGAAGCATCACTCCAGGAACTGCCGTTACCGCTGCCGGTTGGCTTCACATACAGTGGATGGCCGCGACCAACATAAAAGGTTGAAGGGGGCGAAAAATAGCTGTCTCCGCTGCTTGTCTCCACCTCCAGCCGGCAAACTATCCGATCGGCTGGTCCTAAATCGGAGAGTTCATAATCGACTGTTTCAGCGGAAAGTGCATGACTGTACGACGCAACAGCATCATTAATGCGGTATTCGACTCTCAGCTGACCGGCATCGGGATCTCTTGCACCAGGCCAGGCCCAAGTCAGTAGGTATGCCGCCTGTCCGGGGGATACTATTTCAAAGTGTGCAGGACTTTCAATCACCGGTGTTAATTTTCCCCCTTCAAACACTCCCAGATCTACCTGTGTACCCAGCACTCGATCGTTTCCGGCAAAATCAGTCAATGAACCTCCTGGCAAATGATTTATACTTCCGGCATTAATGGCGGGAGACAAGGCGTTCAAACGAAAGTCGCCACGCTCAGAATTCAAAAACAACGGCTCGGCCGACAATATGGAAGACCCTGCTTCATAACCTCCCTCTACAAGGCAATTACGTGCTTCAACAGCAAAAAAATTAGGATAACTCGACCCGGCCGTATTCTGCCAGGCAATGGAATTACTGACTCGGCTGAAACCCGAAGTTCCACCGTGATCAATGGCGCCTCCTCGTCCAAAGGTCGAGTTGTCATAGAAAACACAATTCACTAATTCTGCTACTGCCAAAAAGCGAGCTGCGCCACCATAGTTGGTAGCTTTATTCCCATTAAAAATACAATTAAAAAAATAAGGCGAGGAATGCTCGTCCGCAGCCACTGCGCCCCCGCTGTATGAAGTATTGTTGAGAAACACCACATTACGAAAATCGACAGATGCCCGCGTCAAACGTA
>DUOK01000172.1 GCA_012838865.1 Bacteroidales bacterium
CAGGCCATAAGGTCCCGCCTTCATGTGCTCACCCAGCACCGGAGCGACAGTGGCCTGCGCACCACCCGACTGATTCATATTAAACTCCTGGGTAGTAATACTGGGCAAAATGGAACCCACGGCCCGCAACGGAGCTCCCCAGAGTCCGGGAATCAGATAAAAAACAAAGGCAAAAGCCCCGATGGCCAACAACAAGCGCGGCACACTCAAGTAAGGCAAATCGCTGTCGTGAGCAAACTTGATCTTACCCAAGAGGTACAAGCCCAACAACAGAAAAATAGCGATCCACAAAACCAGAAACACCTCCCGGTTGAGCAGTCCCCATTGACCCACACTGTCGGCCACCGACAAAAACTTGAGCGAAAAAGCCAGCACCACAAAGCCCAGTACCACCTTTACCGAATTCATCCAGCCGCCCGATTTGGGCAGGGATTTCAAGGCAGTGGGAAAAATGGCAAACAGCGCAAAGGGCACCGCCAAAGCGACCCCGAAACCCAGCATACCTACAGCGGGGGAAAACATATTGCCACCAATGGCCGCCTCCACCAACAAAGTACCCACAATGGGCCCCGTACAACTGAAAGACACCAATACAAAAGTAAGTCCCATCAATATTACCCCCCAAAGGCCACCCGACTGATCGGCCTTGCTGTCGAGGGCGTTGGACCACTTGGCGGGCATCGTCAACTCAAAAGCACCAAAAAACGATGCGGCAAAAAAGATCAAGAGGGCAAAAAAGACCACATTAAACACAGGATTCGTAGCCATGGCATTGAGCGCGTTGGCACCAAAAATCACCGAAATGGCCAGTCCCAGAAAAACATAGGCAAAAATAATGGTCAAGCCATAAAAAAGTCCGTCGCGCAAAGCCCGCGCCCGGTTATCGGCATTCCGCAAAAAGAAAGAAACCGTAAGCGGAATCATCGGAAAGACACAAGGCGTCAACAAAGCCGCCAGTCCCCCCAAAAAAGCCAACCAAAAAATGCCCCAGTAACTTTCTGCCTCAGCTTCGTCTGCGCCAGGAACGAGCTGCTCCTCCGAGACAGGCGCTGCCAGCTGTTCTCCCGTGGCAATTTCCTCCACTGCAACAACCGAAGTGCTTCCATCGGCCTCCGCCGAAGCCTCAGCCCCAGCCTCAGCAACGACTGCTGTCTCAACAGCCTCCTCTACCTCACCTTTCGGAGCCGAAAGCTGCATCTCAGGCAATTTCAATTCAAAATCAACCTGGTTAGGCGGCAGACAACGGTGATCGTCGCAAGCCATAAATTCCACGTAGCCACCCACTGCAGCAGGCGCATCCGCTGCCACAGTCACCAATTGCGAGAGGCGTACCTTGCCCGAAAAATAACCCACCTCCATCTGAAAGGCCTCATCGAACGAAGGCTCAGCCTTAGGCGCTGTTTCCAAAGCCCCCGTTGGTGTCAAGCCCGGCGCCTCCTCAAAATTCAAAGAAGTGGGAATGGGGCCACCGGCTGGTAAATCCGTCGAATACAAGTGCCAACCACGATCAATACTTGCCTCTGCAACCACCATCACCTGAGTCTCATTCACCTTCTCCAACGAAAACTGCCATTTAACCGGCTCCAATACCTGAGCCGAAACAGGTAAAAGGGCAACAAAAAGTACCGCCCAAATCAAGATCCAATTTTTACGCATATCCTTTATCTTTTAATCCGGCTGCAAGCAACCTCGAATAAAACCAATTATTTACAAATATAGATATTTCAGGATGTCAAAAGTAAAATATTTCAACGAGCCTACAAAATAACAAAAAGGCCATTAGCTTGTTGTTAACAAGTCAAGCTAATTTACTACATTTAATGCACCAAAACAGCTAACATTTACCGCAATGAAACACAAGTCCATACTCCTCACCCTGCTCTTACTGGCCATGGTGCTGCCTTTCAGCGCCCAGGAGGCCCTCTGGAACCAGCCCGAAGTACAATCGCCGGTCATCCATAAAGACAACAAAGCCAGTTTTCAAATCTATGCCCCACAGGCCAGCGAGGTCTTGCTTTCCGGCACCTGGATGCCTCGGGAGGACTGGGCCCCGGAACCAGTGGCCATGAAAAAAGAGGAGAGCGGGGTGTGGACCCATACCACCGAGGTATTGGCGTCGGACCTCTACACCTATTTCTTTTTGGTAGACGGGGTGCAAGTTTGCGATCCGGCCAACCCCTACGTGGTGCGTGATGTCGCCAGCATCTTCAACTATTTGGTGGTGCCGGGGGGACAGGGCGACCTTTATGCCGTGCAGGATGTTCCGCACGGAACGCTCGCCTACCGCTGGTACCCTTCGCCCGGCACCGGACAAGATCGTCGTCTGACCATCTATACACCCCCGGGCTACGAAAACAGCACCAGCACCTACCCCGTGTTGTACCTGCTGCATGGCATGGGCGGCGATGAAACCGCCTGGACCACACTGGGCCGCACCGTCGAAATCCTCGACAACCTCATCGCCCAGGGTAAGGCCCGCCCCATGATCGTAGTTATGCCCAACGGCAATGTAAGTCAGCAAGCAGCACCCGGCGCAGCTCCCGGAGCGCTCCGCCCACCCAGCATGGATCTGCCCCAGACCATGGAAGGCAGCATGGAAACCACCTTTCCGGAAATCATTCAGTTTGTGGAACAGAACTACCGGGCCAACAGAGAAAAAAGCCAGCGCGCCATCGCCGGACTGTCCATGGGCGGTTTTCACAGTCTGCACACCTCCCGTCTGCACCCCGACACCTTCGACTACATCGGCCTGTTTTCTCCGGCCATCATGCCCCTCGAAGGCAGCGTTCCCGAAATCTACAAAAATATGGATGTCGGTTTAACCACCCAAAACAATAAAGGCTACCGCCTGTACTGGATAGCCATTGGTAAGGACGACTTTTTGTACGATCAGGTAAGCCGTTACCGCGGCACCCTCAAACGCCTGGGCCTTCCCTTTACCTACACCGAGACCGAAGGCGGGCACACCTGGGACCTCTGGCGCAGCTACCTGACACTCTTTGTCCCGCAGTTATTTAAAAACTAAGCACAACAGTGCCCTTGACACAAACAATTGCCACTAACCAAATATATCCATTTTATCTATATGCTCGTTACATCAGACACTTACGCCCCATTTTCACCTGTTCATATAATACTCACAAACACTATTGCGTTTATGTAACCGTTACCTGCAAGCCGATGTGTACAGAAGTACTTTTAACGAAAATACAAAAGTGAATTTATAAATAATGATTTTAAAATAAATGAATATCACCTCCATCACAAAAAGGCAGTTTTGTATATTAATAAGCCTATTCTGTCTAATAATCTAAAAACGTATTCGAATGCAGCTTAATTTCGCAGCGTTGGAATCACAAATACATTTAGAAATTAAGTATGAGAAAATCTGTAATTATTATAATGGTCGTTTCATTATTATTCCCAGAAATTATATTTGCACAAAATACAGAACAATTAACGCAAACCATACGTGGGCGTATAACAGATAAGGCATCCGGAGAATTGCTTGCCTTTGTAAATGTTGGAATAATGAATACCCAAATGGGGTCAACAACAGATGAAAATGGGCAGTTTGTTTTAAAAAATGTGCCAATAGGCAGGCATACTATTTATGTGAGTAGCATCGGTTATGAGACAGCAATTATCAAGGAAGTGCTTGTAGGTTCCGCCAAGGAGGTTTATCTGCAAATCACTCTAAAAGAAAAAGTTACAGAGTTAGAGTCCGTACTTATAAAACCTAAAACCAATAAAACTGAATCATTGAATAAAATGGCAATTCTTGGAGCACAAATGTTCAGCGTTGAAGAAGCAAGCCGTTTTGCAGGAGGGATGGATGACCCTGCACGGCTGGTAAGTTCCTATGCCGGTGTTGCAACTCCCAGCGTTTCAAACAATGGAATTTCAATACGTGGTAATGCTCCCAGCCTATTACAGTGGAGATTGGAGGGCGTTGAAATTCCCAATCCAAACCACTTTGCTGATGTAGATGTTTTGGGAGGAGGTTTTTTGTCGGCACTAAGTAGTAACGTATTGGGGAATTCCGATTTTTTTATTGGCGCATTCCCTGCTGAATACAACAATGCTGTTTCGGGTGTGTTCGACATGAAACTGCGAAATGGAAACAGCAATAAATATCAGCATACATTTCAAATGGGAGTTTTGGGAATTGACTTTGCTTCGGAAGGTCCCATCGGTAAAAAAAATAATGCATCTTATATTATCAACTACCGCTATTCTACAACGGGGCTCATCGAAAAGCTACAGCGTAAAAAAGATTTAGGGGGAACACTTGCTTATCAAGACCTGAATTTCAAATTTAATTTTCCCACAAAAAAAGCAGGAACTTTTTCTCTCTGGGGAGTAGGATTTATGGATGAAGTTGTACCGATTCTGGATGACCCGTCAGAATGGAAATATTTAGATGACGGCGTTCTTTCCGGAGCAAAACAAAAATCAGGTTCTGCCGGTTTATCGCATCAATATTTGTTTGGCAACCGTAAAACATCGCTTAAAACAACCTTTGCTACAATACATTTGGGGAATAGTATAGAAGAAGAATTTTACGATTCGAATGAAAATAAAAGCCCGAAAACAGATTTAGATGCAAATACGACAAACCTTGTTTTTACAACTGCATTAAATCATAAATTCAGTTCCCGTCATAACAATAAAACAGGTTTAACATATACGAATATCAATTATGATATGAACCTGGATTTTACGCCACTCATTGGGCAGCCCCTTGAAAATTTCACCAGTTCCAAAGGAAACACGAATCTTATTTCCGCCTATACAAATTCTCAAATTAATATAAGTAATAATTTCATCCTCACGGCAGGGCTGAATGCCCAACACTTTGCACAAAACGGAAATACAACCATAGAACCAAGGCTTGGTTTGAAATGGCAGGCTACTCCAAAAAACTCTTTTGCCGCGGCATATGGATTGCATAGCCGAATGGAAAAACCTGATGTTTATTTTATAAAAGATGAAAATGGGAATCTTCCAAACAAAGAGTTGAATCTAATAAAAAGTCACCACTACATGTTTTCGTATGTTTACAACATTTCGGAAGATATGAATCTTAAAATAGAACCTTATTTTCAGGCTTTATTTGATGTTCCTGTAACAGAAACCGGTTCCTATTCGATACTTAACCGTAAAGAATTTTATATGACAGAAACACTCGTAAGTAAGGGTAAAGGAAAAAATTATGGGGTTGACCTTACCTTTTCAAAATACCTTAGCAAAGGGATATATTATATGCTTACTGCTTCATTATTCGATTCCAGATATAAGGCAGGAGATGGAAACTGGTACAATACAAGGTATAACAGGAAATTTATAGTCAACGGTTTAGTGGGTAAAGAATGGATGTTCAAACGTGATTTGCTTAGCGTTAACTTAAAGGCGAGCATGTTGGGCGGACAAAGATATACTCCTGTTGACGAAGCTGCAACGCTGGCACATCCTGACAAAGAAGTACAATACGATGAAACAAAAATGTATTCGGAACAGTTTTCTCCGATGTTTATTGGCGATTTCTCCATTAGCTATAAAATGAATCGTAAGAAAGTTGCACACGAATTTGCCATCAAAAGTGTAAACGCCACTGGCCAAAACGAATACGTTGAACATAAATACAATGTAAAAACCCAGACCATAGAACCCTACAAACCAACTACATCTGTATTTAACATTAGCTATAGAATTGAGTTTTAATTTGTAAACTTGCAAATGATTACCAACAGATATAAAAATCTCCTTTTTGACCTGCTGGCTCAACCAGAGTTCAGGGTATGGAGGCATGTGTTTTTAATCGGTTTACTTATCCCGATTGGCTTATCGCAATCGTTTTTTGTATTTAATAGCAGTACAGTAATTCCTACAAGTACAATTTATGGTTTTGGTATATCACTCGCTGCTATAACAATTGCGTTAGTCTATTTCAATATCTATTTTTTGGCCGCTCACTTTCTGCCAAAGAGCGAATATGCCGGCTATGTAGTTTTCCTGCTACTATCGGTTTCAGGCTTTGTTATTCTTAAACAAACTGCCGAATACTGGATTTTTTCAAAGGCAGACATCATTAGGGAATTCAATTGGATATCGGTATTGGACGGCCTTTCGAATTTGGTGCTATATGCAATTTGTGTTGCCAGTGGTTCCATTACAATATCATTTAAACGATGGTTGGCAGGTAATGATAGAATAGAAAGTTTGGAAAGTAAAAAGTTAAAAAACAGCATCGAGGAAATTAGAAATCGTATTAACC
>DUOK01000173.1 GCA_012838865.1 Bacteroidales bacterium
GACCTGACTGAAGGTCGCAAAGGATTAAATGCAGTAAATGTGAAGCTTGCTTAAGTTATATCATTATAAGTATTTATGAATTGACAAGGGCTGTCGGCATTGCGCCGACAGCCCTTGTTCTTTTAATGCCTTGGGGTATTAGCGGGCATCAGCATGACCTTTAATGATGCGACTTACCTGCGTCCCGGTTTTTACCAGATAGATGCCCTGGGGAAGGGGACCAATATTAATCTTTGTTCCGGTGCCGGGCGAGTGGTTTTGCTGCACCAATTGTCCCTGAATGTTGTAGATCATGACTTCGCAGGGCCGACTGTACAAAACAGTAAAATCATTGGCCACGGCTGTGGGATGAATGGCTGCAGTCTTGGTTATCCGTTGGTTTCCGAGGCTCGTGGGCAGTTCCGGTTCAAAAACTGCGGATAAAAAGGCAATACGGTCGGACACATAGCTGCTGAGGTAATCAACTCCTTGTGCATAGGTCGGAAACAAATAGGTTTCAAGATATACGCGGGAGTTCAGATTGTTCCAACGTTGAAAATTCAGTTGTTGAGACTCTTCCAAAAGTGCGCTGGTTTCCTCTATGTAGGTGCTAAGCTCCGCTGCAAGTCCGTTTTCGGTTAATTCTTTCCAACGTAAAGCCACTGCTTCTCTAAACCAGGGGTCGGTCCACATTCTTTGAATCCATTGGCGGGGGTTGTGTGCATGCTCGCGCATGAGTTTTTGGGTAGCATCGCCCAAACGGTTGTCGTTGTTAAAGGCGATGTCGAAATCCCACAGGGGACCGAAATACAATCTGGGATCGTTGTTTTTCTTGTAAATATAAGTGCTCCAAAAGGCATCGGAGTTTCCGGTAAGTTCACAGGCGATGTACCAATTGATGAGACTTGCTTCATCAACCATTGTGCGGTAACCGTTTTCGGGGTTTTGGTAGCCTGCTGAGAAAAGCCTGCTTTCAAACTCCCGGATGTAGTTGGTGATGTAGTTGCGTTGCTGGGTATTGATTTTATCGTCCTTGGGATACTTAATGGTGACTTTCATGCCCTGCTCGGTCGCAAACCAAACGGGTTCGGAATCGGCAAAACCGTCGAGCTCTACCAGGTAGCCTCCGGTAATGGCGGGCTCACTGGTGTCGTCGGTGCTTTGTTTGTCAACCGGTACGCGCATGTGCGCAACTTCTACCTGATCGGTCAGTAAGTAATTACCAATATATTGGTCGTTCAACACGACATCCAGAAATTGGACGGATGGTGTGAATTCCATGCCGACCATTGCACTTATTTTAAATGCGAGGGCATTTCTTATCAGTGTTTTATCGGCGTAATTGTTCAGGATAACCCAGGTGTCTTCGTGGGAGGGAAGATTCATAAAATTAATTTTATCGTCCATCTTTAAACGATAGGGTTTTTTATCCATCCCCCAGGTGGAGTTCCCTCGTCCCCTGATCCGCCCCGGTAAAGCGCTTACTTCTGCACCGCTGCCACCATCAACAATGGTGTAGGTGGCCTTAAGGTAAACATCCTTCGACACAATGGGGGCATTGTCCTCTGTTTGGATGTAGAGGGTTGGAAGGGCAGTCAACTGCTCCTGTGCCTTTAGATTAAAGTGGCTAATGGATAGCGCAAGAACGCTCAAAAATACAAAATACCGGCCCCATTGGCCGGTATTTTGTTTGTGGTATGATTTTTTTTTCATAATTCAGATGAAGTTGGAATGTTACTTCTTTCCCTCATTCTTCCTGGCCAGATAACGACTGCGTGCCTCTTCGGCGTCGGCATCGGCAGGAATGTAGATGGTGGTTCGGGTGTCGATAACTACGGCTTGCATTTTGGTCAAGTCGGGCGACTTAATAACATTTCCTTTTTTGTCGTGCATTTTTATTCTATTTAGAAAGTGGATAAACGAATTTTCTAAAGATACGAATTATTATTGCACTTTCCAAATATCGCCGCTTCAGTGACTTATAATGGTGCGGTAATGGCTTTTATTTGGGCCGGGGGCAGGGCAGATACTCAGGCCCTGAATAATATTACAACAACTGGAATTTTAATGCAGTGTTGCTGACTTTTATTTCACGTAGTTTTAAATCCGGAACAGCTGTGCGCTGGTCAATTAAACCGTTGATGTGTGTAGTCAGAACTCCGTTCTGGTAACTAATGCTTAAATCGAACTGCTCGTGAAGAACAGGTGGGTACCATGTGCCGTTGGTAGATCTGGCTTCGTGTTTCCATTGATCTGAAGTGCCTGCGATGTTGTTGCTGGGATATACCGTGTCGCCCACTTTTAGCCAAGGGCGGCCTTTGGCATCTATGCCATAGCTGAAAGCATTGGTTGCGAGAAGCAGAGCTTCGGGTGAGGCAGGGTTTGCAGTCACCTGCATTTGCAGCTTAAAATCCCTGTTTTTTTGTTTGCGTTTGAGCGAATGCGGGAAGTTTTTGAGGTGGCTGGTTCTGATGTTGTCCGGCTGGGGTTTGGCCTGCTGTAAGGGACGATTGGCATAGATGGCGGTTGGATAGCCTTGGGGACGGTCTCTGCTTACGATCCAGTCGAAGTATTGGCCGTGCATCCAGGTAAGCGTTCCTGTGGCCTCATTGCTGCCTTTAATGTAGTAGGGCCGAACGTTGTTCTCTTTGGAGTTATTGGTGATGGCGCTGGTGGTGACCTGACCTTCTGCATTGCAGCGGTATTCGATGATTTCATATACTTCACCGTGGTTGCCTGAGATGGGTACTGAGGCATATATGAGCTCGGGGTGGTCGGGGTGAATGGTCATACCTCCGCTGTAACACAATTCGATGTCGGGACTCTGGTGAAAGTGTCCTCCGGCGTTGGCCAGAAAGGTGTTTTGCCATTTTTCTCCATCCCACCAGGCGCGATAGTAATCGTGTTGGGTTTTATCGGCCGAAATACGCACGGTAGCGATTACCGGTTTTCCATTGCTGTCGGGCACTACTTGCCAAATCCAATTGCGTGCAGGACTGGCGTCGACCACCATGGCGGGATGATTTTGAAGGTAGCTGCTGTCTGCCTTTATGGAATGTGGTGCCTCAGTGATGTCTTGTATTACCCTGCCGTTGATGTCTTTAAGTTGTAGGGTGTTGATGTCTATGCTGCTGTAATATACATAGTTCACCTCCTGATTGTCGGGATGGGTGGTGGTATAGGTCATCATAATTTGATCTTTGCCGTTGGTGTTGTATTTGGCATAGGGCCGTGAGCCCCGGCCGGCATAGGAGACCAGTTGCCAGGGGCCTTCGGTAATGACGACTTCATCATTCTCGTTGGGGAGTGCCAGTTTGGCCAGGGTGGGGTGCCAGTTGAGTCCACGCCAGGCCAGGTAAATGTGTTCGGGATCATCACTCATTAAAAAGGCTGAGGGATAGGTGGTATTGTGATTGGTGACGATTTTCTTTTCGGGACCCAGGGTGGTGATGTCGCCGGCTTGTTTGGATATCCGATAGTAGAAGCAGGCCTCGTCGGTATGGCGGGAATACAGAATCATTACCCGCTCGTCGGGCAGTACCAAAAAAGTAGGGTTGTTGTGATCGTCGGGCTGAAACCACGACCGAATGAGTACTTCTTCGGAAAAACCAGTAAGATGGTCGTGCTGCAAGGCTTTGATGTTGCCCCGGGGGTCGATGTAGCCGACCCAGGTGCGTTCAAAGTGGCCTTCGCTGCTCTTATGATAAAGGGCTCTGGGGTCGGCAAACCAACACCAGGCACCGCTTTCGCTGAGGGTGTAGCTTTCAGCCGGGATTTGGTATTGTTGACTAAAAACGGGACTGCTTATAAGCAGTAAGAGGGTTAAAAATATCCATTTAGAAGTCGCCATTATTGAGATTTTATAGGTTCAGGTACAAATATAAACTCCTTTACAGCGGGGGGGCTATAATTTTTCAACAAATCCTGTTGTTTATTGGGGCTTAGGGATTAAAAATCTTTAGGCATCTGCTGCTCCAAATACCGAAGCAGTTGAAGGGCTGCCAATCCCCATTGAGCGGCGTAGTTGGTCGATATTTCAGGGTTCTCGTTGATGGGTCGCAGACTGTTGGGCCCCGTAATTTGTTGCAGGTTGGGGATGCTTAGTGATTTTTCGGGGTTTTGCAGGCTGAATTCCTGCCAGGCGCGCTGTCCCAACTTTTGATTGTTTGTTTTATAGGCGGCATAAGCGCTCAGACGTGAATGCCCCTGGTAAAGGACATGGTTGCGGTAGGTAGCCCCCAACTCTTTTTTCTGAACCGATTGTGGGGCATTATACAGGGTGCAATAGCGCAACCAGGCGGCCTCAAATTCGGGCATATCAAAGAGGTCAATCAATTCGGCATTCAGTTCGGTTAATCCAAATACGGCATTAAGATGCGATACGTTGATGTTTGTATGTTCTTCCAGTTCAAAGGTGCCGCTGTGGGTATCCATACTGCCCAAGCCGGTGAAAAAGCCCTGGGGCTGAGCAGCAATGGTGCGCATGCTGTTTTTAAGGCGTTCCAGACTGTGGGGATCTTCGGTGCGTTCCCAATGGGTGAGCCAGGCGGAGGCTATGGCGCCCCAGTCGGTGCCAAAACTCATGGTTACACGGGTGGTGTCACTCAAATCCAGGTCCATTCGTTTGCGCAGCGGGGGCACTTTAAGCAGGGCCTTGTGTGCATTTAGTTGTTCGTCCATTAAATCGCCCACGCGTTCGTCGGCCGTCAGGTAATAATAATAGCGTCGGTTGGCAACGGTGCTGATGCGCATTTGTTTGGCGCTGCAGCCCCAGTGTTGGACGTTGTGGCGCGACCCCAGGGGGGCGAAGGGGCCTTGGTGGTGCACGTCGACTTCGCCGGTGTGCCGGGTCATGGCTTCGGCCAGACGAAATACATCGGCTCTTCCGGAGTGCAGAAAGTAGTTCCAAAGCCAGATGTCGGTTGCCAGTTCGGAATTGTCCCAGGCATAGCCGCCCACATCGTAGCGCCATACGTGTCGGTCGCTGTCGTAGGTGTGCATAAAGTCGCCATAATCCCAAAATCCGTACCAGCGATGCTGCGCTACCTGAAGCTGATAAAAATTGAACAGCCAGTCGAGCCGCTCTTCTATTTTTTGGCGGGCGGGACTTTCAGATTCATTGGCTTGTCGCACGGTCCAGGTCTGACCAAATACGCCACTTTGCTGCAGCTGCTGCAGGTCGGCCATCAATACGGGAGGGGTGGCTGCTGCGCGACTGTGGGCGAGGATTTCTTCGCGACTGGGGGTATGCGGGTAGGTTTGGATGTGCAATTCACTGGTGCGGGCCACGCCTAGTGGCCGCCCGTAGCCGGGCTCATAATCTTCATAGGTGATTTCGAGTCCTTCCCATTGTTTCTCATAGCTGTCCATTCCCATGCCGTCGTGATAAAAGCGCAGATCCATAGCGGGTGCTTCCGGTGCCCAAAGCCATAGGGTGACTTCAGCGCTTTCCGCAGCGGCATTTTTGATGTCGATTTGGGCGGGGTACGATTGCCAAAAGTTGCGTATCGAGAAGGCTGCGCCCCCCTGGGTGCTGCCCATATAAGCGGTGCCGTTGGCTCTGTTTCCCTGGCCTGCCTTGAGCCAGCTGTGTCCGGCCTTGGTTCTTTTTTTTATGGAGAAGGCATCGGGTGTGCTCTGAAACAGGCTGTAGTCGCCAAAGGCGGGGATGTAGGGGAGGCCGCGCCTGGTCCGCTCGGGAAATTCTTCGAGCGGAGGAACGGGGCGCCCCTCAAGCTGGGCGGAGGTGACTGCTTTGCCGGCTTCGCGGCGAAGCCCGGTTAATCCTTGTACCGCTTCTCCAAACAGACCGCCATCGGCGCTGGTGAAACGAACATGGCGGTTGTACAGTTCTGTTTGGTGCATGGGTACTTCCATGCGTAGGCCGAGTCCCCGGATAAAGTCTTGTTCTTCATCTCCATCGTAGATGATGGTGTGCATTATACGGATGTTGTTGCTGCCGGCGTAGAAGTAGAGTCGAAGGACGAAGGGCAGCAGGGTTTTGCCGGTGTCGGAAAAGTGGGTGCCTTCTACTTTTACCAGGGCACGGACGGGTCCGCTTTGCTCCAGTTCGATATTTTTTATTAGGCCGCGGAAGGGGGTGGTTACTACGGCTTGTGTACCATAGGCTTCCGGGGTGTTTTGGTGGAGGAGGACCAGGTGGCCATTACTGGCAGTGAGGTGTTGCTTGTGGTAAATGGCGCGGATGATTTCACTGCCGCTTTTGGCCAGAATGGTTTGATGGGTGCCATTTTTGATGACGATGCTGTCGGGGTAATCTTCTACGGTCAGGGGCTGGTTGCCGGTGTGGGGCGGACCAGCCAGCAGTTGCATTTGCCGGGGCAGCTTGCTGTCGGGTGCCGCGGCTACGGCCGTCCATTTTACTGAGCCATCGGGCCAGTAGGCAAGGGGCCAGGTCTGGGCCGGAAGGGGCCGACCTTCTTCGTTTTGGAGCTGGAAGGACTGGTCGCGGTTTACGGTGCCGCGGGGCCAGGCTACGCCAAAAGTGTTGCCATTGAACTGAGTCGGGACTTGTTGATCAAGCCAGTTGATGGTGACGGGGGTGGGTTGACTGCTGAGCAAAATTGTGGGCCACAAGAGCAGCAGGAGACTGAGGAGTCGTTGACCAAAGGACATAAGTGCTGGTTGTTTAGTTGTTGAGCTGGTAAATGTGGATGTGGTCGATTTTATGGCGCGACCAGGTGGAGCGGAAGCCGAAATAGCCCTTGGTGAGGGGATTGGGATCCTGGTATTCAAAGAAATCGATGTCGTTCATGCGAAAACGGACCAGACCGTCTTTTACAAGAATTTGCACCTTATAGGGGATGTTGGCTTCAAGTAAATAGGGGGCTTCATTTTTTTCGCCGATAATAATACGTTCCCCGGCTCCGTCGTATTTACGAAAACGGGTGGTGGAATTGTAATTGCCGCCCACTCCGACATAATACTGTGACAGTTCGTGGTATTCTTCAAATTTTCCCGAGCGGGTAAAAAGGTTGGGATTGTTGGGGTCCGAGGCAGACCAAAACTGGTTGAGGTCGGACAGTCGATCGTTCACTCCTTCTTCCATAACAACGGTTCGTTCGTATTCTATGAGGTAGTTGCCTTCGAGTTTGTGTTTGTACCAAATGGTGACGCCGCCTTCGGTGTCGGCAATGAGCGTGCCGTTCTCAACATACACCCGCGATTTTGGGGTGGAATCCATTTCAACGACCCAGTTGTCCGGGTTGAGTCCCTCGCTGAAATCATCTGAAAACAGCAGTTTGCCTTTTTGAATGCGCTCATTCTGGTTGGTATTACAGGCGCTTAAGATCAACAAGAAAGTGAGGCTTAAGAGAGAAGCAGCGATGCGTTTCATAATCAGTTGTTTTAACAGGTCAAATTTGCAATGATAGGTGCAAGATAGCCAAAAAATGACAAATTGCCTATGAAACGAGCTTACTTGTTAAGACAAGATGAGAGGTATGAGATCCGTAAAGAGGCTGCCGCTTATTCAGGCCTGAATAATGAAGATGGTGGGTTTTTTGTGCAATTCGGGCAGCTTGCCCTTCCATTGGGCAATGGTTTTGGTGACTACGTAGGCGTCGGGCAGGGTGAGGTTGCAGGCGATGCACAAACGGGTAGTGGGGGCGCAGGCTTGAAGGATGTCCTGGGCCAGGTGGTTGTTGCGGAAGGGGGTTTCGATGAAGAGTTGGGCCTGCTGTTCGTTGCGCGAACGGTTTTCGAGCTGGCGCAGGGTTTTGAGGCGCTCGTCC
>DUOK01000001.1 GCA_012838865.1 Bacteroidales bacterium
CCCCGCTAAATAAATACCGAAAAGAAGTAAGACGACAGAATCAGGTAGACAAACATCCCCGACAAGTCGTTAAGCGTAGTAATAAAGGGACCCGTAGCCACCGCCGGATCAATACTGAAACGGTTCAGCAGCAAGGGCAGAAAAGTGCCAAAGAGCGAGGCGAAAACCACCACCGAAAACATGGCCGTAGCCACCGTAAAAGTAATGGCATGCCCCGAACCCAAAAAGAAGTTGTACAAAAACACCAAGACCGCCAGGGCGGTGGCATTCAGCAAGGCAATGCTCACCTCCTTCAGCAACTTGCGCCAGTTGGTATCCAGGCCCAGATTGCCCGAGGCGATCGACTGTAACATGATGGCCGAGGACTGTATGCCCACATTTCCGCCCATCGCAGCAATCAGCGGCATAAAAAAGGCCACTTCCGGATGGTCCGCAATGTTGCCCTCAAAAATACTGATCACCCGCGAACCAAAAAGGCCCCCCACCAAACCAATCATCAGCCAGGGAATGCGTGCACGGGTATGCCGCCACACACTGTCCGAAGCTTCCACATCCTCGGTAATACCCGAAGCCAACTGGTAATCCTTTTCGGCCTCCTCACGAATAAAGTCCACCACATCGTCGATGGTAATGCGCCCCACCAGGCGACCCAGACTGTCGATTACCGGCAGCACCACCAGGTCGTACTTATCCATAATCTTGGCTACCTCCTCGGAGTGCACCTCGGCGCTCACCGAAATCACATCGGGGTTATAGATGTCGCGCACCAGCGTGTCGGTCCCACTCAACAACATCTTCTTCAGCGAAAGGGTCCCCTTGAGAATGCCGTCGTTATCGACCACATATACAAAGTACACCTCATCCACATCCTCCACCTGCCGGCGCATGCTGCGCAAGCAAGTCACGATGTTCCACGACTCCTTGACCTTAATCAACTCCTTGGCCATCAGACTACCGGCCGTATCCTCCTCGTAGTTCAGCAGATCCACAATATCGCCCGCCACCGAAATGTCGTCCAAAAAGGACAGCACCTCACGCTGGCGCTCCTCATCCAGCTCCGAAAGCACATCGGCCGCATCGTCGGAGTCCATCTTATCGATGAAACGCCGGGCAATCACCTCACTGGGCAGCGCCTTTAAAAAGCGCAGGCGGTCCTCCTCCTCCAGCTCAATGAGCACGTCGGCAGCCGTATCGTCGTCCAGTAAAAAGTAAAGGAATTTGGCCTCCTCTATGCTCAGCTCCTCATAAATCTCAGCAATATCGGCCGGGTGCAAATCCTTAATCAGCTCCGTCAATGCGGCCTCATCCTTCTGTTCAATAAGCAGTCTGATCTGCTCAATAAACTCTCTGGTTAGTTCAAAATTGGCCATAGTCGGAAGTATTAAAGGTTACACAAAAGGGATTCACTCACAACGTGGGTGATCCTGGATCAAACGGGTCAGCTCCTGAAAGCCCTGCACCGAAAGCTGCTCGGGCCGCAGGTTAAACACCGGCAAATGCAGCACGGCATCGTGGTTAAAATCGAGTTTGCGGAGACTGTTGCGCAGGGTTTTGCGCCGGTGCAAAAAAGCCGCCTTTACCACACGGACAAACAGCCGCTCATCACAGTCGAGTTGCTCCACCTGGTTGCGGGTCATGCGCAAGACGCCCGACTTTACCTTGGGCGGCGGGGTAAACACATGCTCATCTACCGTAAACAAGTACTCCACCTCAAAAAAGCTCTGCAAAAGCACACTCAGAATCCCGTACTCCTTAGAGCCCGGTCCCGATGCCATACGACGCCCCACCTCCTTTTGCACCATGCCCACCACGTAAGCAATCTGGTGCCGGTTTTCAAAAGCCTTAAAAAAAATCTGGCTCGAAATATTGTAGGGAAAATTGCCGATGATGGAGAAACGCTCCGGAAAAAGTTGCTTAAAATCCATTTTAAGGAAGTCGCCCTCCACAATGCGCTCCTTCAGCTGCGGGTAGTGTTGGTGCAGGTAGGCCACCGACTCCGAATCGATTTCCACCAAATGCAAATCCACATCGCTGCGTTCCACCAAAAACTGCGTAAGCACCCCCATTCCGGGTCCCACCTCAATCAGCTGCGCCGGCGGGGTCGGGAGACTCTCAACAATGCGGCGCGCAATATCCAAATCGTTCAGAAAATGCTGCCCCAGGTATTTTTTCGCTCTTACTTGCTTCATCGTCCATGATTAGGCCGTTTATAATATTTTGGTTGGCAGAGCAACATTTTGTAACATTGCAGGCTGAAAAGCACTGCAAAGGTAAACAAATTTGTCGCCAATTTAAACAAAAACAGACTTTGAAAAAGCGCTACGCACAAGGCCTCCAGTTTCTCCTCTTTCTGCTTATCGGGGCCCTCATCCTGTGGTGGCTGTACCGCGATCAGGATCCGGCCGAACTGCTGCGGGCGCTGAAAGAAGACGTCAACTACTTTTGGATCGTAGCCGCCCTGATGGCCGGCCTCTTCAGCCACATCGTCCGCACCCTGCGCTGGCAAATGATGATAGCCCCCTTAGAAAAGCACCCCCGCTTTGCCAACACCTTTTTGGCCCTCATGATCGGCTACCTGGCCAACCTCGCCATCCCCCGCATGGGCGAAGTATCGCGTTGCGCCGTACTCAGCAAGCACGAAAACCTCTCCTTTACCCGCCTGCTGGGCACCGTAGTGGCCGAGCGCATCCTCGACATCCTCAGCATGCTCGTATCCCTCCTGCTCGTGGTCATCCTGCAGTGGGGCGTATTAAAAGGCATCGCCGGCAACAGCTTCGACTTTAGCCGCCTCTACCAATCCCTGGCCACCCCCGGCCCCTGGGTCGCCCTCTTTCTCGTGGGCGCCGCCCTCTGGTTCTTCCGCAAAACAATCAGAGCCAGTCGCTTCTTCTTTAAGCTCAAAGACCTTTGGATGAAATTCAAAGAAGGCTTTTTGTCCTTCCGGCGCGTCGAAAACAAAGCCCGCTTTGTTTTCCATACCCTACTCATCTTCGTGCTCTACTTTGCCATGATGTACCTCAACTTCTTCGCCTTCCCCTACACCGCCCATCTGAGTCCCCTGGCCAGTCTCACCGTCTTCGTATTCGGCACCCTGGCCATGGTAGCCCCCGTGCAGGGCGGCATCGGCCCCTGGCACTTCATGGTCATCACCGCCCTGCTGGCCTACGGCATCGAAGCCGGCCAGGCCGGCATCTTTGCCCTGGTGGTACACGGCGCCCTCAACCTCATGATTCTGGTCTTCGGCCTCCTCTCCCTGCTCGTGCTTCCCTTCGTCAACAAGGCCAAAGCATGAGCCGCACCCGCCGCATCGGCACCTGGGTGCAAGTCCTCCTCTCGGTCCTTGCCTTCGGCTACATCGCCTGGCGCCTGCAGCAGTTCCACAATTGGGAAGTCTTTGGCCGACAGCTGCAACAAAATACGGGGGGACTGGTCCTGGTGCTGCTCCTGCAAGTACTGCTGGCCGCCCTAAACATCGCCCTCGAAAGCCTCAAATGGCAGCAGCTTAAAGGGGGACTCCTCCACCAAAGCTTCGGCAGCACCCTGCGGCAGGTGCTTAAGGGACTGCAATCGGGACTGGTGACGCCGGCCCGCGCCGGCGATCCCTTTATGAAAGCCTGGCTGCTGCCACGGGGACTGCGTACCCAGGCCTTTTTGCGTTCTCTGGCCGGGAGTTTTTTACAAAATATGGTGCTGATGGCCGGCGGCTTTGTCGCACTCCTGTGGCTGCAAAGCGGGGGACTGCCACAGACGCTGGCAGACTTCGGCCGGGAGTTGCTCCGCTGGACCACCCTGGCCCTGGTACTGGTACTCGTACTGGCCCTGCTACTGGTCGCCTTTTGGCCCCGCCTGCGCACCAGGCCCCAATGGCGACAGCAAGTCCAGGCCCTCGCCCAACTGGGCCGGGGACGACTGCTCAAAGTCATGGCCCTCACCCTGCTGCGCTACGCCACCTACCACCTCCAACTCTGGCTCATCCTCCACCACTTGGGCGTACTTCAGCACTGGAGCGACCTGGCCCTGGTCATGCTCTACTACGCCGCCCTCACCCTGCTGCCCACCATGGCGCTGACCGACCTGGGCATACGGGGCTCCATCGCCCTCTTTTTGTTTGGACTGCGCTCGGCCAACAGTCCCGCCATTGTCGGCGCCATCTTCCTCATCTGGTGCCTCAATCTGGCCCTGCCCGCCCTCCTTTCGGCAGTACTGCCCCCCAGGCGCCCGCCCGAATAATATGTTGGGAGACTTAGTCAACTTAAAACTAAATTCCTATATTTGCTCAAGCAGGGATTTTATCCCCGATATACGTATGCGCTGACTCAGGCAGAAAAGGACCGTTACATGAACAAAAAGAAAATAAAACTCAACATACTCGGACTATCCTATTCGCAAACCCAATCGGGTGCCTACGCCCTGGTGCTGGCCGAAGAGGAAGGCGAACGACGCATCCCCATCATCATAGGCGGCGTAGAAGCCCAATCCATCGCCATCAAACTGGAGGGACTGGAGCCCCCGCGCCCCCTCACCCACGATTTGTTTTTGAGTTTTGCCAAAGCCTTTGAAGTACAGCCGCTCGAAGTGGTCATTTACAAACTCGAAGAAGGCATCTTCTACTCCGAGCTCGTCTGCGTTAAAGGCGAAGACATCGTGCGCATCGACTCCCGCACCTCCGATGCGGTAGCCCTGGCCCTGCGCTTCAACTGCCCCATCTACACCTACGAAGACATTCTGGCCAAGGCCGGCATCGTGCTTGACTTTGGCGACAGCAAAGAAAGCACCAAAACCACCCCGCCCCGTCCCGCAGGCACGCCCCGCTCCGGCAGCCCCCTGGCCAACAAGAGCCTCGAGGAACTCCAGACCATGCTCGACCAGGCCGTAGGCGAAGAAAACTACGAAAAAGCCTCCGAAATACGCGACGAAATCAAACGCCGCGAGAAATAACTATTTCTCTTTCACAATGTCCATGTTTCTGTTTTGTCCACGGACCGTGGACATGCGTGTTTTATGGACAAATATTGGCTTAATCCGCAAACAGCTGAGGAAAATCCGGCGCAGCATTCCATTTTTTTTGTACTTTCAACGACTATTTGACGAAAGATTATGAAAAAAAGTCTGGCATTGCTTGCCCTCCTGGCCACGACTGGGCTGCTGATGGCCCAAAACGGTACAGATGTGACGGTTCCTGCTGTGGGACTGAGTTTTAGCGGCATACTGCGCGGTTTGTTGGGTATGGGCGTAATTATTGGTCTGGCCTGGCTGCTGAGCAGCAACCGGCGCGCCATCAACTGGAGTGTGGTGGCTAAGGGACTGGGCCTTCAGGTGGTGCTGGCCTTCAGCATCCTGTATTTGCCCTTTGTGCAAGGGGTGTTCGACTTTGTGGGACGGGTTTTTGTGAGAATTCTGAGCTTTACCGAAGCAGGCACCGAATTTTTGTTCAGCAGCATGCTCAGCGGCGAAATAGAATCCTCGCTCGTGAATTTTGCCATCACCATATTGCCCACCATCATCTTCTTTTCGGCCCTGACCAGCATCCTGTTTTATTACGGCGTCATACAAAAAGTGGTGTATTTTTTGGCCCTGGGCATGACCAAACTCCTGCGCCTGTCGGGAGCCGAGAGTCTCTCCGTAGCCGGCAACATCTTTCTGGGGCAGACCGAGTCGCCCCTCATGATCAAGGCCTACCTCGAAAAAATGAACCGCTCCGAAATGCTGCTGGTGATGGCCGGCGGCATGGCCACCCTGGCCGGCGGCGTACTGGCCGTGTACATTAAAGTATTGGGCGGCGGCGATCCGGCCCAGGAACTGCTCTACGCCAAGCACCTGCTGGCGGCATCCATCATGGCGGCCCCCGGCGTAGTGGTGGTGGCCAAAATGATGCTGCCCCAGACCGAGAACATCGAAAAGGAAGTGGAAGTGAGCAAGGACCGCATCGGCAAAAACGTGCTCGACGCCATATCCAACGGCACCACCGAAGGGGTGCGACTGGCCGTGAATGTAGCCGGCATGCTGCTGGTCTTCATTGCCTTCATTGCCATGTTCAACTACATCTTTGGCTGGCTGGGCAACCTTACGGGACTCAATGCCCTTATTGCCTCGGCCACCCACGGGAGCTACGACCAGCTTTCCCTGCAATTTTTGCTGGGCTACCTCTTTGCCCCCCTCATGTGGTTGCTGGGTGTACCGGGTGCCGACATCGATCTGGTGGGCCGCGTACTGGGCGAAAAACTCATTATGACCGAATTCATCGGCTATGTGAGTCTCGGCGAACTCAAAGAAGCCGGCCGTTTTATGCACGACAAATCCATTATAATGGCCACCTACATCCTCTGCGGCTTTGCCAACGTGGCCTCCATAGGCATACAAATCGGCGGCATCGGCTCCCTGGCCCCCGGCAAGCGTGTTTTACTCTCGCAGCTGGGAGTAAAAGCCCTGTTGGCCGGCACCCTGGCCTCCCTGCTCTCGGCCACCATCATCGGCGCCATAATGGGCTGAGGGCCCCTTTGCAACAAAGCATAAAAAAAGCGGGTGTCCGGCATTTGGCCGGGCACCCGCTTTTTTTATACGATGGTTGCCGCCTACAAAAGGGCATCGATTTTTGAAGCCAAAATGGTTTTGGGTACCGCACCCACCTGCTTGTCCACCACCTCACCATTCTTAAAAAACAAAATGGTAGGAATGTTGCGGATACCAAATTTTACGGAAGTCTCCGGATTGCTGTCCACATCCATTTTAGTAACTACCGCAGTGTCTTTGTACTCCTCGGCGAGTTCGGCCACAATAGGACCCACCATGCGGCAAGGGCCACACCACTCTGCCCAAAAATCAACCAAGACCGGTTTGTCTGCTTTCAAAACCAGTTCTTCAAAATTAGCATCAGTTACTTCAAGTGCCATAATTTCTCTTTCTAATATGATTAATACATTCCGTTTATTCGAATCAGCTGCCTTGTGCAGCCCTAAGTACCACTATAAACGTTTTATCGCAAGTCTTGTTCAAAGATATGTAATTTCGCGCATATCTGCCTAACTCAGCGACATCGAAATTTCGGGACGGTCCTCAAAGAAGCGCAGCAGCTCAGGAGTGAGACTCACGCGCACGTTGCGCGACAAAAGCTTCACCTGCTGGTTGGGTTCCTCCTTATCGTAGACCTGAAAGCGCAGCACCACCTTGCCGGCATTCTCCATCGAAAGGCGCGCCATTTCGGTCACCACCTCCTGACTCAAATCCTGCAAGGCCATGCGCAAAGTCATGTCGTGCACCTGGGTCTCGAGCACCTCCGACAAAAGCGAAACCTTGTGCACCTTCACCTCCAGCTTGTCCTCGTCCTCAGGCTTCCATTTCCTGCGCGCCTGCACCTTTCCCTTAATCATCAAAAATTTTCCCGAACTGATGGGTCCAAAGAAATCGGCAAAATCCTGACCAAAAAAAGCAAACTCAAAGGAGCCCGTAAAATCCTCCAGCTTTAAAATGGCAAAGCGATTGCCCTTTTTGGTGAGGCCCTCGCGCAGACCCACCACCATGCCCCCGGTGGTGAATTCCCGGCCCCTTAGCGCCTCCAAATCGTTGAGCGCATCCAGCTTTAAGTTACAAAAATTGCGCAGCTCCAGCCGGTAATCGTCCAAGGGGTGGGCCGACAAGAAAATACCAATCAGCTCCTTTTCCCTTTCGAGTTTCTCCAGCGTGGTGTATTCGTTGCACTTGGGCAGCTCAGGCTTCTTAATCTCCACCACCATATTGGCGGCCCCAAAAAGGGAATTCTGCGTAGAAGCCTGGTCGCTCTGAAAACGGTTGCCGTAACGCAACAGGCGCTCAATAAAAGTCCCCTCTTCCCCTTCAAAGGGCGCAAAAAACTGGGCGCGGTGCGTCTTGCCCAAATTGTCGAAGGCCCCAGCCGCAGCCAAAGCCTCCAGGGCCTTTTTGTTGACCACCTGCAAGCTGATGCGCTCAATAAAATCGTACACATCCTTAAAGGGTCCCCGCGCCTCCCGTTCTCTGATGATCTCCAGCACCACGCCCTCGCCCACGCCCTTAATGGCCGCCATACCAAAGCGCAGCGCCCCCTGCTGGTTCACGGTAAACTTCAGGTGACTCTCATTTACATCGGGACCCAGTACCTCAATGCCCATGCGCTGGCACTCCTCCATAAAAGTGGTAATCTTGCTGATGTCGTTCAGGTTGCGACTCAAAACCCCCGCCATAAACTCCGCCGGATAATGCGCCTTAAGGTAGCCCGTCTGGTAAGCCAGCTGGGCATAGCACACCGAGTGCGACTTGTTGAAAGCATAACTGGCAAAAGCCTCCCAGTCCTTCCAAATCTTATCGATCACCTCCTGCGGCTTCTTATTCATGCTCTCGCAACCCGCCATAAACTCCGGATTCTTCTTACAGCCCGCATCAAACTTCTCCTTGAGCTTGGCCATCATATCGAAGATCTTTTTACCCATGGCCTTCCGCAGGGAGTCGGACTCGCCCCGGGTAAAGCCTCCCAGTTTGCGCGCCAAAAGCATCACCTGCTCCTGAAACACCGTAATGCCGTAAGAGTCCTTCAAAAACGACTCCATCAGCGGATGGTCGTAATTGATTTCCTCGCGCCCGTGCTTACGGGCAATAAAGTTGGGAATGTATTCCATCGGACCCGGACGGTACAAGGCATTCATCGCCACCAGGTCCTCAAAGCGGTTGGGCTGCAACTCGCGCAGGTATTTTTTCATACCGGCCGACTCAAACTGGAAGATGGCCGTGGTTTCTCCGCGACTAAAAAGCTCAAAAGTCTTTTGATCGTCGTCGGCAATGCTGTTGATGTCCAGATCGAGGTTCTTCGACAGCTTAATGGCCTCCAGCGCCTCCTTAATGATCGACAGCGTTTTGAGTCCCAGAAAGTCCATCTTCAACAGTCCAATCGACTCCACAAAGCCCCCGTCGTACTGCGTCACCAGCAAGTTGGCGTCCTTGGCCGGCATCAGCGGAATGTGCTCATCTAAGGGATCGCGACCAATCAGCACCCCGCAGGCATGCACGCCGGTCTGCCGCACCGAACCCTCCAGCTCACAAGCCAGCTCCAGGGTTTTCAGCAGCACCTCATCGCCCTCGCTGCGTCCCCTTTGCATTTCCCGCGCAAAGAGCAACTGAATTTCGAGCTTCGACGCCTCCTTATCCTTGTCCTGCGCCCGGGCACTCGCCAGCGCCTTCTCAATAGCCGCCATGGCCAGCTCCAGCGAGCCCTTCTCCTTTTCGGCCTTCAACACCTCCTTATAGGCATTGGCCAACTTGGTCCCCGGCTTTTCCGGAATCAGCTTGGAGATGCGGTCGGTCTCCGACAAGGGCAAACGCAGCACCCGGCCCACGTCTTTGATGGCCGACTTGGCGGCCATCGTTCCGAAGGTACAAATGTGGGCCACCTTGTCCTTCCCATACTTCTGCGCCACCCAGTCGAGCACCAGGGCGCGACCATCATCGTCAAAGTCGATGTCCACATCGGGCATAGAAATACGGTCGGGATTCAAAAAACGCTCAAACAGCAAATCGTGCTTAATCGGATCCACCGCCGTAATGCCCACACAAAAAGCCACCGCCGAGCCCGCCGCCGAACCACGACCGGGACCCACCAGCACCCCCATCTCACGCGCCGCATTAATAAAGTCCTGCACAATCAAAAAGTAGCCCGGAAAACCCATGGTCTTCACCGTCTCCAGCTCAAAGTCGATCCGCTCCTTCACCTCCGGTGCCAGCGGATCGCCGTAATATTTGTGGGCCCCCTTGTAAGTCAGGTGCTCCAGGTAATCGGCCTCCAGCTTCACCCGCAGCAGGTGTTCGTAATCGCCTCCCAGCTTCTCATAACGCTCCGCCCCAAACTCCGCTTTTAGGTCCTCCTCCTTAAACTTTTCGAGGTAGCCCGCCCAGGTCGCAAAATCCTCAGGTATCGGAAACTCCGGCATAATGGGGTCCGAGTTCAAGTCGAACTCCTCCACCTTAGCGGCAATCTCCTGCGTGCTTTCCAAAGCCTGCGGCACATCGGCAAAGAGGGCATTCATCTCCGCCGTAGTCTTGAACCACTCCTGCCGCGTATAGCGCATACGGGTCTCGTCGTCCACATCCTTACCCGTATTCATGCATATCATAATGTCGTGCGCCTCCGCCTTATCGGCATCGGCAAAATGCACATCGTTGGCCGCCACCACCTTTACGCCCATCTCCTTCGACAAAAGCAGCAAGTGTTCGTTCACCTTAACCTGCTCGTCGTACACCTGCTCGCGCATGCGCGGATCCTCCGACGGATGCCGCTGCAGCTCCAGGTAGTAATCCTCCCCAAACACCCCCTTGTACCAGCGAATGGCCTCCCTGGCTCCGTCGAGATCGCCCTTCATGATCTTCTGCGGCACCTCACCACCCAGACAGGCAGAAGTAACAATCAATCCCTCGTGGTACTGCTCCAACAGCTGCTTATCGATGCGCGGCCGGTAAAAAAAGCCCTCCACCGAAGCAATGGAAGTCAGCTTAAGCAGATTGCGGTAACCCGTACGGTTCTTCGCCAGCAGAATCAGGTGGCGACCGCTGCGGTCGAGGTTCTTATCGCTTTTATCGGCAATGCTTCGTTCGGCCACGTAGGCCTCCACCCCCATAATGGGCTTCACCCCCTTTTTGCGACACAGGTCAAAAAATTCCTTAATCCCCAGCATATTGCCGTGGTCGGTCAGCGCCACCGCCGTCATGCCATCGGCCGCCGCCTTATTCACCAGGGCAGCCACACTGGCCTGCCCATCAAGAATGGAATATTGAGAGTGTACGTGTAAGTGGGTAAACGGAATGTTTGCCATAATAAGGAAGTGCTAAAAAATAAGCAATGGGTGAAAAACAAAAATAAGAAATACTCCAGAGCCGGAACAATTCTACACGACAAAAGGTTGCCCTAGTTATCAACAGCACCTAAAAGTCACCCGGTTAAAATCTTACAAGGAAGTGACCGAATTGTACTTGTCGAAGGCGCGACTTCCCTCTATTTTGCAACTGTCTTTACTCCCCCAAAACCCAAAATCCAAATTCTTAATAACCAAGCAATTAAAAAAATCAGGAATGAAAAAAATCTTAAGCATCGTGGCGCTTGTCCTCCTTTTTGCAGGCGCAACACAGGCACAAAAGTTTGAGGGACTGCTTACTACTCCCCCTATGGGCTGGAACAGCTGGAACAAATTTCAATGCGACATCAACGAAGACATGATACGCGAGATGGCGGACGCCCTGGTGGCCACCGGTCTCCGCGATGCCGGTTACCAATACATCGTGATCGACGACTGCTGGCATGGAGAGCGCGACAGTCTCGGTTTCATCCAAGCCCATCCGGAGCGCTTTCCCTCCGGCATGAAAGCCCTGGCCGACTATGTGCATGCTCAGGGACTGAAAATCGGGATTTACTCCGATGCCGGCAATACCACCTGCGCCGGCTACCCCGGCAGCAGGGGCCACGAGTACCAGGACGCCCTGACCTACGCTTCGTGGGGCATCGACTATTTGAAGTACGACTGGTGCGACACCGAAGGCCTGAGTGGGGTGGGCGCCTATACCACCATGAGCGAAGCCCTGAAAGCCGCCGGTCGCCCCATCGTATTCAGTCTGTGCGACTGGGGCCACAACGAACCGTGGACCTGGGCCAAAGAAGTAGGCCATCTTTGGCGCACCACCGGCGACATCTACAACTGCTGGGACTGTGAGCACAGTCACGGCGACTGGTCGTCCTGGGGCATCTTAAAAATACTGGACATGCACCGCGAGTTCGAAATCCGCGAGTACCAGGGACCCGGTCACTTCAACGACCCCGACATGCTGCAGGTAGGCAACGGCATGAGCGTGAACGAAGACCGTGCCCACTTTGCCATCTGGGCCATGCTGTCGGCCCCGCTGATGGCCGGCAACGACATCCGCAACATGTCGCCCGAAACCCACGCCATCCTCACCAACGGCGAAGTCATTGCCGTTAATCAGGATCCCCTGGCCATTCAAGGCTTCCGCTACGCCTCAGAAGGCCAGCTGGAGACCTGGTTTAAGCCCCTGAGCGAGGGCCGTTGGGCCGTCATGTTCCTGAATCGGGGCGACGAGGATCTGCCCCTGCAGTTCGACTGGCAGGCCCACAAAGTGGTGGACGAAGTCTTTGACCGCGAGGCCGACTTTGCCACCCAGCCTTACAACCTGCGCAACGTATGGACACACAAAGATGCCGGCAACACCAAAAAAGCACTGAAAGGCAGCGTACCCGCCCGCGACGTACTGATGTTTGTCCTCGATCCCAAATAACAAACTGCTATTACCCACCAACATGAACAGCAAGTATTTAAAATACAGCAGTCTGCTTGTGGCACTCACCGGCCTCCTGGCCTGTGGGTCGCCCCAGCCGGCAGAAACACCCACGGCAGCTGAAGTCCTCATGGACCAGCTCCGCAGTCTCCAGGGCAAAGCCTTGCTTTTTGGTCATCAGGACGACCTGGCCTACGGCATAGGCTGGCAGTACGAGGAAGGCCAATCGGACGTGAAACGCACCGCCGGCGACTACCCCGCCCTATTTGGCTGGGAGTTGGGGGGACTGGAACTGGGTCGCACCAGAAACCTCAACGGGGTGCCCTTCGACAAGATGCGCAGCTTTGCCCAATGGGTGCATGCCCAGGGTGGCGTGAACACCTTCTGCTGGCACCCCTACTCGCCCGTGGATACCAGCAAAAACGCCTGGGTGGTAGATGAGCGCGTGGTTGAACACCTCCTTCCGGGAGGCAGTCACCACAGCCACTTCCTGGCCCAGGTCGATCAGCTGGCCCACTTCTTTAAGAGTCTCACCACCCCCGAAGGCGGCACCCTGCCCTTCATCTTTCGCCCCTGGCACGAAATGGACGGCGGCTGGTTTTGGTGGGGCGCCACCCTCACCGAGCCCGAAGAGCTGCAGGCCCTGTTTCGCCTCACCATCGACCGCCTGCACGAGCAGGGCGTCGACAATTTTCTGGTGGCCTACTCGCCCGACCGCAACTTCAGTACCGAAGCCGAATACCTCAGCTGGTATCCGGGCGACGACTATGTGGACATCGTTGGGGTGGACAACTACTGGGATTTGATCCAAGGCGCCGAGGGCCTGTCCGCAGCCATCCAAAAATTGGAAATAGCCGTGCAATATGCGCAGAAGACCGACAAAGTAGCGGCACTTACCGAAACGGGACTCGACCGCATTGAGCAGGCGGACTGGTACAGTGCCAATCTGGCCAGCGTGCTCGAAGCCTCGGAGCTTACCCGGCAAGCCGTTTACGTATTGGTGTGGCGCAACCACGACCTCAGTCACTTTTATGTGCCCCATCCCGAACATGAGGCGGCCGACGACTTCCGCCACTTTGTAGGCGGCGAGCGCTACCTCCTGCTCAGCGACTGGCAGCAATTCAAAAACAAGAACTAAATATGCAAAACCAAGCATTTGAACAGCGGCTCAAGCAGATCCGCACAGCCCATGAAAGTCTGCTCCAGCGCCCCAACCAGGTGCTCTTCAGCAGCAACGGCATTTACCAGCGCTGCGTTAATCCCGTAGTAACGCGCGACCACATTCCGCTGCACTGGCGCTACGACCTGAATCCACAACGCAATCCGCATTTGATGGAGCGCATCGGCTACAACGCCACCTTCAACGCCGGCGCCATGAAGTGGGGCGACAAGTACCTGCTGGCCGTAAGGGTCGAAGGCAACGACCGCAAATCCTTCTTCGCCATAGCTGAGAGTCCCAACGGCATCGACAACTTTCGCTTTTGGGACCGCCCCCTGACCCTGCCCGAGACCGACGAGCCCGACACCAACGTGTACGACATGCGTTTGACCAAACACGACGACGGCTGGGTGTACGGCGTATTCTGCACCGAGCGGAAAGACCCCAATGCCCCCGATGGCGACACCAGCAGCGCAGTAGCTGCTGCGGGCATCGCCCGCAGCAAGGACCTCATCACCTGGGAGCGCTTGCCCGACCTCGTTTCGACCGCCGGACAGCAGCGCAACGTCGTACTCTTTCCCCACCTCGTCGACGGACAGTATGCCTTTTACACCCGTCCCCAGGACGGCTTCATCGACACCGGCAAAGGCGGCGGCATCGGCTTTGGCCTCTGCGCCAACATCGAAAAGCCCGAAGTCAAAGAAGAACTGATTGTGGACCCCAAGACCTACCACACCATTTACGAAGTAAAAAACGGTCTGGGTCCCGCCCCCATCCGCACCGACAAAGGCTGGCTGCAACTGGCCCACGGCGTGCGCAACACCGCTGCGGGACTGCGCTACACCCTCTACCTGTTTATGACCGACCTGGAAAAGCCCTGGGTAGTCACCCACAAACCCGCCGGCCACTTTATTGCGCCGCAGGACTGGGAGCGGGTCGGCGACGTGTCCAACGTGGTGTTCTCCAACGGCTGGATAGCCGACGACGACGGCCGCGTACTCATTTACTACGCCGCCTCCGACACCCGCATGCACGTAGCCCTGTCGAGCATCGATCAGCTGGTGGACTACTGCATCAACACCCCGCAGGACGAGCTGCGCAGCGCCGCCTCAGTGCAGCGCATCAACCGGCTGATCGACCAGAACAAAGCACAATAAACACGTTTCATTCACACCGATGGCAGCAGCAGGGGCCCCTGCCCCTGCTGCCACCTTTCAGCACCAGGCGCCCATGAGCAGAAACACCAGCATCGTAGGAGCAGACTTGCTCCAGGCCTACAAAGACATCCTCCACTTTTGGCAGGAGCACAGCATCGACCACCAGCAAGGCGGTTTCTACGGTGAATTAGACCCCCGGGGCCAGCCCGTACCCGGAGCCGAAAAAGGCCTCGTACTCAACGCCCGCATCTTGTGGACCTTTGCCTCGGCCTACAACTTTTTAAAAGACCCCGCCTACCTGCAAAGCGCCCGGCGCGCCTACGACTACCTGTGGCAACACTTTTGGGACCGGGAGCACGGCGGCCTTTATTGGAGCGCAGATGCCCGGGGCCAGATGAAAAACGGCCGCAAGCAAATCTACGGCCAGGGCTTCGCCATTTACGGACTGGCCGAATACTACCGCGCCAGTGGCGATCCCGAGAGTCTCCAACGCGCCATCCAACTCTTTGAACTGATAGAAAAGCACAGCTTTGACGCCACCCACGGCGGCTACCTCGAAGCGCGCGACCGCGACTGGCAACCGCTGGCCGACCTGCGCCTGAGCGCCAAAGACGCCAACGAGCCCAAGTCGATGAACACCCACCTGCACATCATCGAACCCTACACCAATCTCTATCGCGTATGGCCCGATGCCCGTCTGGCACAGCAAATCGAAGGCCTCCTGCGCGTATTCATCGACCACATTACCGACCCCCAAAGCGGCCACTTCCACCTGTTTTTTGACCACGATTGGAGCGTACGCTCCAGCATGGTATCTTACGGACACGACATTGAAGGCGCCTGGCTGCTGAACGAAGCCGCCGAAATCCTTGGGAAGCCCGACCTCATCGGCCAAGTAAAAGACCTGAGTCTGCGCATGGCCCAAGCCACCCTCAACGAAGCTTTGGCCCCCGACGGCTCGCTGTATTACGAAAAAGAACTATCTTCGAATCACCTGGAAACCGACCGCCACTGGTGGGTACAAGCCGAAGCCATGGTAGGCTTTACCGACGCCTGGCAGAAAAGCGGCGACGCGCGCTACCTGCAGCAGGCCGAAGTACTTTGGGACTACATCCGCGAAAAGCTGATAGACACCCGCGGCGGCGAATGGTTCCTGCGCATTGGTCCCGACGGAAAGCCCGTGCTTTCCGACCCCAAAGCCGGTTTCTGGAAATGCCCCTATCACAACACCCGCGCCCTCATGGAAATGTACCAACGCCTAAATAAAGCCTGAAAATGATGAAGCCCCAAAAAGTCAGTCTCAAAGAAAAAATCGGATACGGATTCGGCGACGCCGCCTCCTCCATGTTCTGGAAAATCTTCACCTTTTACCTCGCCATTTTTTACACCGACGTATTTGGCATACCCGCCGCAGCCACCGGCACCATGTTTTTGGTCACCCGCATTTGGGACACCGCCAACGACCCCCTTATGGGCATCATTGGCGACCGCACCAACACCCGCTGGGGCAAATTTCGCCCCTACCTGCTGTGGATAGCCGGACCCTTCGCCCTCTTAGGCGTACTCCTCTTCACCACACCCCAGCTCGACCTGCAGGGCAAAATCGTTTACGCCTACATCACCTACACCCTTATGATGATGGCCTACACCGCCATTAACGTACCCTACGCCAGTCTGCTCGGTGTAATGACCGCCGACGGCAACGAGCGCACCAGCTTCGCCTCCTACCGCATGGTCTTCGCCTTTGGCGGCAGTCTGCTGGTCGTAGCCCTGTTTCAGCCCATGGTCGATTTCTTTGCCGGCTCCGTAGCCCTGCCCACCGCCTACCAGCTCACCATGGTCGTCATCGGCAGCATCGCCGTAGGCTTTTTCCTGCTCACCTTTTCGTGGACCCGCGAGCGCATCACCCCACCCAAAGAGCAGAAAAACAACCTGAAAGAAGACCTCCGCAACCTGGCCAAAAACGGCCCCTGGTTCATCCTTCTGGGCGCCGGCGTAGCCACCCTCATCTTCAACTCCGTGCGCGACGGCGTAGCCATGTACTACTTTAAGTACTACATAGCCGACGACCACGTACGCGAATCGGCCATCCACTTCTCCAAAATGACCATCGCCTACAGCACCTTCTACCTGTTTTTAGGTCAGGCCACCAACATGATTGGCGTCATCATGGCCAAGCCCATATCGGCCCTCCTCGGCAAGCGCCGCACCTTTATGTTCGCCATGTTTGCCGCCGCCGCCCTCAGCGTAGTATTCCAGCTCACCAGCAAAGGCGACCTCCTGCTCATTTACAGCCTGCAAGCCCTCATCAGCTTCTGCGCCGGCATCATCTTCCCCCTGCTGTGGTCGATGTACGCCGATGCCGCCGACTACTCCCAATGGACAACCGGACGCCGCGCCACCGGCCTCGTATTCTCCGCCAGCAGCATGACCCAAAAACTCGGCTGGACCCTCGGCGGCTCCCTCACCCTCTGGCTCCTGGCCATCTACGGCTTCGAAGCCAACGCCGCCCAGAGCCCCGAAACCCTTAAAGGCATCAAATACATGATGGGCCTCGTACCCGCCGCCGCTGCATTAATTTCAGGCTTATTCATGATTTTTTACAAGCTGAGCGACCAGAAAATGACCCAAATCATCGCCGACCTCGAAAGCCAACGCGCCGCCGAAAACAGCTGAACCCCACCAAAAGCCCTGGAGCCGGGACACTAAGAAGTCCCGGCTCCCGTGGCCTGCACACAAAAAAACTACCCCCACCACAAAAAATAAGGTATTAAACCTTTTGTTCATTGTTAATTTTTGTCTAGTTTTGTACCCGAATCGGAACAAGCCATTCCGATTTAAAAGAATCACCTTTCCTTAAAAATCAGCGAAATCTAAAATCTAAAAAAAGGCCTCCTCACGGGGGCCTTTTTTTGTGGGGTGCGGTTTGATGGACGGAAATGGTTAATCGTCAAACTATTAAGGTGGTATAACAAAATAATTTTTAACTTAGTGGGGTGTTGATATGAAAAACGGCATTCGGAGATACAAAACAAAGGAATTGCTTTTCATGCTTTAACCACTCCAGCCAGACTCTAAAGTGTAACAAACTGAACAGAGTAATTTTCATCTAAATGATATCAAGTAAAGAAGCAAATACGGTTTATTTTTCTGAAAACAACGCCTTAAAGGCTGACTAATAACCAGCGGTTTAGGCTTAACTTAATGTACACGCTCCGCTCCACGCAACTTTTGCAACGGCGAACAGGTGAAGTCAGAGCTAAGTATGGGAATGAATTGAAACAATAAAGAAATGGACATAAGCGGAATCGTCTCTTTCTGAATTTTTTGGACAATGGGTTTATGGTATTGTTATGCCTCATGCCCCCTATACCAAAGACATTGATTACTAAAGATTACGGTAAAATGGTATAGTGTTGAATTAGTGCTTTTTATGAAATTGAATTTTTACCGTTAGTCAGAACTTTACACACAACGTAACAAATGAAAAAACACGACACGATTAAAGAAAAGAGAGGATCACCAGTAAAAACCTGTGGAATTAAACTCTGTATCAAGCATTATTGTATTGTCTTTTCAACCTTGGCGTTGTAGCTTTAGTACCAACGAACAAGACCACTATGAATGCTTACATTGAATTAGC
>DUOK01000023.1 GCA_012838865.1 Bacteroidales bacterium
AATACGGACGTCCTCAATAAAATGGATTTGAAAATAATCTATTATTCCCTGCGTCCATTTTCTTTGCGGGTGTCCATATTTATTGGTATTTGGGCATCTCATAACGACAACTTATGAATAAAGCAGGATTAAGAGTGAATTACAGAAAGTTTAACAATCCATTAACCCCCATAAAAGCCCATATTTAGTAAGTTTGCACTATGATTAAAGTGCTACGCAAAATAAGCAGCCTCCTTCTTTTGCTGGTTTTTATACCGGCTACCCTTGGCTTTGCGCTCATTCACCACCATTGCGGCACATGCAACAGTCGGGCCACCGAAACCGCCTTCCTGTTTATCGACCAGAATCACCGGCATGAAAGCGACGCCTGCTTTTGCGACAGTCAGCAAAGTGCCCCCTCCTGCCCTTCGCAAGAGCAAGCCGAATGCAGTTGCGACTCAGAAGCCCCGGAACATGAGCACGACTGCGAACTGCAATTAAAAAAACTCGAAAGTCCCTTTCCGCCTCCATCCTATAAGGATGGCCTGCCCCTGCCAACCGAACTGGATTTCAGTCTCATTTACCTGGCCCAACAGCTGTTTTGGCCGGAGCAGGACAAAACTTTCCATCCCAAAAACACTTATCAGAGTCCGCCCCCTCCGGGTGGCTTCGAACTCCTTCAAAAAATAGCCCTTTATCGTTTGTGATCAGCAGACGCACACCGTGCAGCCTAAGCTGCACGGCAACAGACAAGTACTGCAAATTCATCACAAACAACAGCTAAAATGAACATACGAAAATCATCTGCATTCTTTTTGTCCTTTCTCGTGTTGGGATCAAGTCTTCAGGCACTGGAACCCAATACAACGTCGCGGGTAAGCGGACAAGTAGTAGAAATAACAGAGGGTCGTGAACAAGCGGTGGCGGGCGCCAATGTGTACTGGGCCCACACCACAACGGGCGTATCCACCGATGTCGAGGGACGTTTTGAGCTGCCCTGGCCTTCGGACAAAGCCTCCCTGGTGGTCAGTTTTGTAGGCTACCGCAGCGACACCCTTCACCTGACAAAAGGCAGTCAAGCACTTAAAATTGAGTTGCAGGCCGACAGTCAACTCGACGAAGTCACCGTGGCTGCGCGACAAGCCGGCACCCATCTCTCGCGCCTGAACCCCATCACCACCATGGAAATCACTTCTGCCGAACTTTGCAAGGCAGCCTGCTGCTCCCTGGCCGAAAGCTTTGAGACCAACGCCTCGGTAGATGTGAGTTATACCGATGCCGCCACCGGAGCCAAACAAATCCAGCTTTTGGGTTTATCGGGTACCTATGTACAAATGCTCACCGAAAACATGCCAACGAGTCGTGGACTGGGAGCGGCCTACGGCCTGGATTTTGTGCCGGGCCCCTGGATGGAATCCATTCAGGTATCGAAGGGTGCCGCCTCGGTTACCAACGGATATGAGTCGCTCACGGGACAAATCAATGTGCAATACAAAACGCCAGCCACTTCCGAAGCTCTTTTTCTCAACGGCTTTGTAAGTTCGTCGGGGCGACTCGAAAGCAATGCCAATACAGGCTTTAATGCGGGTGAAAAGTGGAAAGGTGCCGTATTGCTGCACGCCTCCACCGATGCACGCGAAAACGACCACAACCACGACGGCTTTTTGGATGAGCCCCTTACCCGTCGCTACATCTTCATGAACCGCTGGGAAACACGGCCCACCCCTCAGCTCTTTACACAGTTTGGCGTAAAAATGCTTGATGAGGAACGTACGGGGGGACAAAGTACCTACAGCAGAAATCGTGCGGCCGGGGACCAGGATGCCTTTGGCATTACCATCGACACCCGCAACCTCGAGGCTTTTTTCAAAACAGGCTATATCTTTCCGCGCGACCCCGAAAGCAGCGTAGCCATTGTAGCCAATTTCAGTCACCACAACCAGGCCAGTCAATACGGACGAGTCGCTTACGACGCCACCCAAAACTACCTGTCCACCAACCTGATTCTGGCCTCCCGTTTTGGCGATTCGGACCAACATAAGTACACTACAGGATTAAGCTTTTTGTACGACGACCTGGATGAAGCACTGCATGGTGATTCGAGTCGCATTCAGGCCCCGGATGGCAGTCGCACCGAACAAGTTGCCGGTGCCTATTTCCAGTACACCTACAGTATCCCCGAGCGACTCACCCTGTTGGCGGGCTTAAGGGGCGATTACCACAACCAGTACGGCAGTTTTGTCACACCCAGGTTGCACCTGCGCTACAGTCCCAACGAGCACTGGGTGCTGCGCGCTTCGGCAGGTGCCGGTTACCGCACCCCCAATGCCCTGGCCGAAAACAATCCCTATCTGGCCTCCAGTCGCAGCCTATACATCCAACCCGACCTCGAAATGGAGAAAGGCTGGAATTACGGCATCAACCTAAGCCGTTACTTGCACCTGGGGCTCAGGGAACTCACGCTGAATGCAGAATACTACCACACCCGTTTCGACAACCAATTGGTGACCGACCTCGACCAGAGTGCCCGGGAAGTGCACTTCTATAACCTCGAAGGTCGCTCCTACTCCAACGTCTTTCAGGCCGAGGCCTCCATGGAAGTACTGCGGGGACTGGATGTGGTAGCTGCCTGGCGCATCAACGACGTTAAAGTCACCACCAACAATCAACTCCGGCGCAAGGCACTGCAGGGCCGGTACCGGGGACTTTTCAACCTCTCCTACGCCACGCCGCTTCCACGCTGGCAAATCGATTTTACCACCCAGTTTAACGGACCGGGTCGCATCCCCTCCACCGCAGAAAATCCGGCAGCCATGCAACGCCCCGAAAATTTCGAAGCTTTCCAGGTCTTCAATGCACAAATAACCCGGTATCTGAGGCGGTGGGACTTCTACCTGGGTGTCGAAAACATCGGGAACTACACGCAGGCGAACCCCATCATAGCCCCGGAGAGTCCCTTCAGCGAACATTTCGATGCCTCCCTGATATGGGGCCCGCTGATGGGCCGGAAAGTCTATTTTGGCTTTCGCTTCAGCATTGACCGACCCGACAGCTAAACTTGTAAAACAACCAGTAGATTCAATAAAACAACGTACTATGAAAACATTATTATTCGTGGCAGCTGCCCTGCTGATGATGGCACTGCCCCTGCAGGCACAAAAAAACAGTACCACCACCCACTATTCGGTTTCCATCGACTGCCAAAACTGCGTCGACAAAATCACGAAGGACCTCGCCTTTGTGCGCGGGGTACGAGATTTGGAATTCAACATTGAAGAAAAAACCGTTGCCGTCACCTATCGTTACGATAGGGTGGACAAGGGGACCCTGGCCCAACGCATGCGTGACCTGGGCTATGAAGTAGAGGAAATCAAAAAGGAAGAGGAAAAGGAGGAAGCAAAAGCGGAAATTTCCGACAAAAAGAACTAAGCACTTTTAAGCTGCATTATTCATAAATTATCTATAACGACAACTTATGAATAAAGCAGGCTAAAGAATTTGCTCAAACTCCGACAGCAACAAATACTCCTGGCTGCACCGATGGTGGTTGCGGCCAGGCTTCAAGCAAGCCTAATTTCCCGGAAACACCTGATAAAACCTACTTTACCATGAAATCAAAGAAAAGCTCCTCTTCGATATAACCCTGCAGGCGATCGCCCATCTGCACAGCCCCAACCCCGGCCGGCGTACCGGTATATATTAAATCACCAATTTTTAAAGTAAAATATTTTGAAACGTAGGCTATCAATCGATCAATACCATTGATCATATCAGCTGTATTTCCCTGCTGACGGACTTCTCCGTTTACTTTCAAACTGAAATTGATGTTGTTTACATCGGCAAAGCGCATTTTTGGCGTAAAACCGGACAGCACTGCAGAACCATCAAAAGCCTTGCATTTTTCCCAGGGCAAACCCTTCGAGCGCAATTCATCCTGCAGGTCGCGTGCCGTAAAATCAACACCCAGCGCCAATTCTTCATAATACCTGTGGGCAAAGCTTTCCTCAATATTCTTGCCCAATCGGCCGATGCGTACCACCAGTTCGACTTCGTGGTGAAATTCTTTGGCGAAATCGGGCAAATAAAAAGGGTCATTATTGCGCAACAAGGCAGAATCGGGCTTGGAAAAAACAACGGGCTCAGCGGGAAGCGGATTCTTCAGCTCACGGGCATGCGCCTCATAATTACGACCAATACATAAAATCTTCATCTCCCTCTTTTTATCCAATATTAAAACACTACACTAACCTTTCAATCGACGCAGCTTTATGTTGGTCAGCACCTTTTTGGTATAAAGTGGAAAATCGCCATTCATCATCCATCCGTAATACCCGGGATCCTTCTCCAGTACCTCTTCCACACTCACGCCCTTGTACTTTCCAAAATTAAAGACCTCCACATCATTATCGTTGTAAACAATGCGACCTGCAAAATCAACCGTCCGGTTGTGTGAAGAAAACTTAGCTAAAAAGCTGACATCATTCTCCAATTCGGGATAACGATCCAGTTGCGCCTTCAGCACCTCATAAGTCGCCACAGTGTCGGCTTCGGCGCTGTGGGCATCCTTCAAATCCTTTTGGCAGTAAAATTTATAGGCTGCCTCCAGCGTCCGCTTCTCCATTTTATGAAAAATAGTCTGCACATCCACAAAACGACGCTTCTGCATATCAAAATCAACATCAACACGAATAAACTCTTCGGCCAATAAAGGAATATCGAACTTATTGGAATTAAATCCACCCAAATCACAACCTTCTAAAAATTTTGCCAAATCACGGGCAATCTGTTTAAAAGTAGGGGCATCCTTTACATCCTCATCGTAAATACCATGAATTTCACTGGCCTGCCTGGGTATGGGCATTTCGGGATTGATGCGGTAAGAGCGCAACTCCTCCTTTCCATTCACCTGCACCTTCAAAATGGCTATCTCAACAATCCGGTCGCTCACAATATTGATCCCGGTTGTTTCCAAATCAAAGAATACCAGGGGGTTTTTCAAGTTCAATTGCATAATTCAGCTTTTGTGCAGCTCTAAAGCCACGGTATAATGAAGCGACAAAAGTAAGCAATAAGCAGGGTTTTCACCAACAAAAGGACGGCAGACTTTTGCCCTAAGACCAAAGCGGGCGCTCACCAAACACAAAGCCTTGCTCCATAAAGGATGCTTGGGGTATTTTATATATATTTACAATCAAAACCTGAGGACTTATGTTGGAAACACTGCTGCAACTCGACACAAACCTATTGTTATTCTTCAACGGGCAACACAGCCCCTTTTGGGACAAGTTCTTTTGGCTCTTTTCCAGCACCGTCATCTGGCTCCCTTTGTACGCCTCCCTCTTGTTTGCTATTTTTAAGGCACATGGTTGGAGAGGTTTATGGACGCTGCTGGCCCTTGCACTGGTCATCACCCTCTGCGATCAAATTGCCAGCGGTCTGCTCAAACCGCTCTTCGAACGTCCACGGCCGTCGCGTGAACCAGCCCTGGAGGGACTGATTCATCTGGTCAATTCCTATAGGGGTGGACGCTTTGGCTTTGTCTCTTCACACGCCTCCAATTCTTTTGGACTGGCCCTCTTTACCAGTCTGCTCTTCCGCAAACCCGGCTACGTCTTCTTCATCTTTATGTGGGCGCTGCTCAACAGCTATTCCCGAATTTACCTCGGCGTTCATTATCCGGGCGACATAGTGGGCGGCATGTTGGTCGGCCTGCTCTCTGCCGGTCTTGTTTACTTTCTTTACAAACGATTCACGAATCGCTTACAAACGCCATTATCAAATCCCGGCATTTCTTACCCAAGCGGAACGGTCGTATATACCGGGCTAGTCTCCATCGCCATGCTTCTGCTGGCGGCCAGGGAGCTGTTCTGAACAACGAAAAAACCAAGTGGAACGATCCGATTTTCAAAAATAAAAAATCGGAACACGCAATTTTTATTAATTAATTTTTGTTAATTCAAGGCAATCTCATGTTAAAAAATTGTTATTATCGGGTTTGGTTTGTTATCTTTAAAACAATCATGTAACCTATTAATACCTTTCAATCATGAGCACTACTATAACTTTTAATCAGCTCCGGAAGCTCAAGGACAGTCTTCCGGAAGGCGCAACCCGTACCATCGCTGAAAATTTAAACCTCGACGTAGAAACGGTCCGGAATTATTTCGGAGGGGCCAACTACGATCGGGGTAAAAGTGTAGGTATTCACCTGGAACAGGGCCCCGATGGAGGCATCGTTGAGTTGGACGACACCACCATTCTGGATATGGCCAGGGATATTTTGAATGGGAAAGTAAAAGTAGCAGTGAGCTCCTAGCTTAAAATCTGAACAAAACAGAATAGCGGCCAAAGGGTCAAAAAAGGGGTGAGACTTTATATCTCACCCCTTTTTTGATGCCACTTCTACTGAGCGCATCTTAACGGGTACTGATGCTTCCGCCACTTGAACTCTCAATGCTTTTTAGAGCTACATCACCCAAAACACGTACCTGTCCCCCGGAACTCGCCTTTGCATCGGCCGAACCGTTTACAAACAAAGTTACATGGGCGCCACTGCTGGCTTCTGCAACACCGCCCAAAGCAATAAAATCAGCAGCCTTAATGTGTGCTCCGCTGCTTGCATCGGCAGATATCCGGTCGGCCTGCCCTTTGAGCGAGACGTGTGCACCCGAGGAGGCATCCACCTCCACTTCAGTGACATTAAGGCTCACATTCATATGGGCCCCGGAAGAGGCATCCATTTCAAAAGACGTGGCTGCAATGAGCCCTTGCGTTTGCACATGTGCCCCGGAAGACGCTTCAAGCGCCTGCAGTTCGCTACAGCTAAGATAGACTTTTACCGTGCCGCTGTTGTTGCCCCATTGCAACCAACGAGGACCTCCAGGATTTTCTACATAAATCTCCAGCTTTCCGTCTTTGTTCGCCAAAACAACGCGGTCAATAACTTCCGAGTCGGCTTCCACCATGGCGGCATAAGTCTCCCCCTGGGTAAGAATGAGTTGCACGCCGGTCTTTACGTGAATGCTGTTAAAGGCATCCAAAGAATGGTGTTGTTGCACCAGTTCACCCGATAGTTCGGTACTGCCGCCATAAACGCAGGCGCTCATCATAAAGCTCACCATCAGGGGCAGAAAAGTTGAAATGTGTTTCATAGCATTGGGTCTAAATATTTGTAATATGATTAGGACCGCAATACCCATCCAAAAGTTACAGCAGGGCGGCTTCTTTTTCTTCCGGGAGACCAGCGCCAATTATTTCCATTTCCTCAAGCAAATAAGCTGCTCCTGCAAACTTATCAATAATAAAAAGTACATAGCGCATATCCACCGATATGTTGCGGCATTGGTCCGGATTAAACATCAAGTCGCTCATCACCCCCTCCCAGGCCCTATCAAAATTTACGCCTATCAAATGTCCACGACTGTTTACTACCGGACTGCCTGAATTGCCACCGGTGGTATGGTTGCTGGCCACAAAGCAAACAGGCAGGTGTCCCTCCCGGGCATAATCCCCAAAATCGCCCTGCGCATATAAGTCCTGCAATCGAGCCGGCACATCGTAATCGTATATCTCAGGATTATTCTTTTCCATGATGCCGTCGATGGTGGTATAATACCTAAAATCAACGGCATCCCGGGCTTCGTAGCCGCGTACCTGTCCGTAGGAAACACGTAAGGTGAAATTGGCATCGGGATAAAAGCGTCGCTCGGGTTCGAAGTCCTGCAGGGCACGCATATAATGACGGTCGAGACTATCTAGTCCGGCCCGCAACCGACTGTACTCCGGCACAATTTGATTGTGGTATATTTTACTCAGACGGGCATACAGACGATACGATGGGTCCTTACGCAAGACCTGCAGTTTTTTTGCCGATGCATCCTGCAACAGCTCCACAAGAGCGGCCCGATCGGTAAACATCGTTTTTTGAAACAAATCGCTCACAAAAGCATCCACATCACCGCCAAACTTCTTATCGATGAGGGCAAACACATCGGACTGAAGTTCCGCGGGCAAGTCTTCCCGCATCCGCTTCAGCAAAACAACAGTCATTTCCACATCAAGGGGTTGATAAAAATCCTTAAAATGCGCATCCAATGCAAGCAACAAGCGTTCTTTTTCTACTTTAAGTGCCTCCTTATCGGGCTCGCTGGCATCGGTCATGGTCAACAGGGGACTAAAACTGCCGGCCAGGCGCAAGGTTTCCATTCCCGTACGCCCTATCAGCTCCAGAAGATAGTCTCTTCCCAGTTGCATGGTTTCCATCCGGGCATAAACCCTGGCGTATTGCTCCAGCAAGGAGCCATAAGCGGCATGCATAACGGCATCTGATTCAAGCCAGCGCCTGAATGCAGCCTCCTGTTCCTGTTTTTTATTTACGGCATCCAATATTTCCAGTCCACGAATTTCTCCCCGCCAGCGTTTCCAGGAATTGGATACAGAAGCATGCTTTGCGGCATACTGAATACGCACAGCACGGTCCCGCTCAATATGATGGCGCATCACCTCCAGCTTTTCGTCACGCAAACGAATCAACTGCGGATAAACGGTCTCGGTAAGCATTTGAAGATGCCAGGAAGGCACGTATTGCGCCGTGGACCCCGGATAACCAAAGACCATCGTAAAATCACCTTCCTTAACCCCCTCTGAAGAAACAGGAAAATAGTGACGGGGTTGATAGGGCACATTGGTTTCAGCGTAAGCAGAGGGCGCATTGTTTTCATTGGCATAAACCCGAAACAGGGCAAAATCACCGGTGTGCCTGGGCCACATCCAGTTATCGGTATCTCCGCCAAATTTCCCGATAGCAGAAGGAGGGGCACCAACCAAACGTACATCATCAAATACCTCATTGACAAATAAAAAATACTGATTGCCTGCAAAAAAGGACTCCACGCGGGCAGTAAAATGAGTACCTGCTACAGCCTCCTCCATCAAGGCCACTGAATTGGCGGCGATTACTTCCCTGCGCTGTTCTTCGGTCATCTCGCTGGTCACACCTTTTAAAACGGAAGCAGTAACCTCTTCCATACTGCGCAGGAAGGTTGCCTTTAAGCCTTCATTGGGCAGCTCCTCCTCTCGCGACATGGCCCAAAAACCATTGGTCAGATAATCGTGCTCAACGCTGCTGTGCCGCTGAATGGCCGAATAACCACAATGGTGGTTGGTAATCAATAGGCCTTCCTCAGAAATGAGGCTGCCTGTGCAGCCTCCACCGAATACAACTACAGCATCCTTCATGCTTGCAGCATTCACACTATAAACATCTTCGGCGGTCAGTTCAAAGCCCTTTTCCTGCATTTCAACAAGATTCAACTCCCCCAGCAATAAGGGAATCCACATCCCTTCACCAGCCCTTGCAGGTCCCGAAAGCAAAAAAAGTAAAAAGCAAACAGTAAAAATTTTGTGCATAGCAACTATTTAATGGTTGATCAAAAACGAGACAATTCTTCGTAGAGCCGCCCTACCGGAAGGCCCATCACATTGTAAAATGAGCCCTCGATGCGCTCTACCCCAACCAGACCAATCCATTCCTGAACGCCATAAGCGCCAGCCTTATCGTAGGGCTTACATTGGTCCACATAGTAGCTCAGCTCCTCCTGCTTAAGGGACTTAAACCACACCTCGGTAACAGCCGTAAAGGCCACCTCCTTTTGTGCACTTTTTATTACAACACCGGTCAGCACCCTGTGCTTGTTGCCCGAAAGTGCCCCCAGCATTTGAAGTGCTTCATCCCTGTCTGCAGGTTTATTTAAAACCTGCCCTTCCAATTCCACTATGGTATCTGCGGTCAACACCAGCGTATTGGACCGTCCCCATTCGCTGGCATAGGCGGCCTGCTTTTGCCGCGCCAGATATTCGGGAATACGAATTACGTCCAAATCAACCGGATATGCTTCAGGTAGGTCGGAGACCACCAGCACCTCAAAATTAATGTGGGCCATTTTCAGCAACTCACTGCGTCGGGGCGAACCCGACGCCAGCACAATGCGGTATTCCTTAAGATTATCAAGCATAAACAATATTCTTCCAGCTTCCCTACAAGGGAAAAAATGAGCGGACTACAAAAACAAATAAAATACCTAACAACATAATGAGCTTACTCCATTGGGAAGCTTTGTGGTAATCGATTCGCGACCTGGCCTTCAACACTTTAAATATAAGCCACAAGAAGGGCAGCGTAAGTAAAACCAGAAAATAAACAAAGGCTAAGGGACTGCTGCGCAGTTGTGGGACCATTGCATAAACAATCCACAAAGCCAATAAAAGGGCTGCGTGAAGGATGGCTGCCAAGCGCCGTGTAGCGGGCTCACCCATTTCAATAGGTAAGGTGCGACAGCCCGCCTCCGCATCTCCCTTCACATCCTCCAGATCCTTTATTATTTCACGCCCCAGGTTGCTGGCAAAAGCAAAGAAAGCAAAACCGGTGGTCCAAAACCAGGCCATGGAGCAGGCCTCCGTGTCTAAAATAGCCTCTCCGTGCACACGGGCCAGCACGGCAAACTCCAAAGAAACCACAAAATAGGGAACAATTGCCGTCATAAAGGAGATCACCAGATTACCTATCAGCATCTGCTTTTTTAAGGTGGTTGAATAATACCACAACAGCGCAGGCACCAGAATAAACATCAGGGCATAGTTTTCCTTTCGTGAAATATAGGCCAGAAACAAACCCATAAAAACGCCCAAAAAAGTAAACAATACATGCCACAACAATACCGTACGCCGCGGGTAAACTTGTCCCGCTACCACCCGCGAAGGGCGGTTAATCAAGTCGGTCTTGATGTCGAAATAATCATTGATCACATAGCCGGAAGCCGCCAAAAACACGGTCGTAAGTACCAGTAAGGCAAAGCGGAGATGACTCAGCGCAGGCTCCAGACCATAGTGCGCAAGCATGGGTAAAAGCAATACATAACGCAACAGGAGTTGCAAAAGCACAATAATGAGCAGATTCTTAAACCGAATCAATCGCAAGAAAGCCATGTTGCCGTATATTATTAGTTACCAGGTATAGTCACTGCCCCAATGTCCATGGGCACGCAGCACCTGTTCCACCACGTCGCGCACGCAACCTGCGCCGCCGTTTCGTGGACTCACGTACTTGCAAAGCCCGCGAATTTCCTGTGCGGCGTCGGCGGGACAGACAGGAACTCCCACCCGTTTCATGACGTGATAGTCGGGCAAATCGTCGCCCATATACATTACTTCCTCAGCCTTGAGGCCCCTTTTCAAAAGCCAGTCCTCAAAATCCTTCATTTTATAGGAGGAAGCCATATAAATATCCGCTATGCCGAGGTTTTGATAACGCAAGCGAACCGATGGGGTATTTCCTCCTGTAATAATGGCGATGGGATAACCCATCTTCACAGCCTTCTGCAAAACAAATCCGTCTTTAATATTCACCGTTCGCAAGGGCACGCCCTCTGCATCCATGGCTATGGTATCTGAACTCAGTACCCCGTCCACATCAAAAGCAAAGGCTTTCACCTGCATCAAATCCTCCTTAAAATTGGTCATAAAGCTCATCTTTTCTGCGAAAATAGCGAAAAATACTTTCAGAAAGAAGGGCATAAGCATCGTGCTGGGCCGGATGGGCCTCCAGCGCCTCCAGGTGTGCCTGACTCACCAGACGGTCCCCCCTTCGGGCGGGCCCTGTTTGGGCGTCGGCCGGCTTCATCGTGAGCGCCTTTTGCGTTGTTTCCCGTATGAGGGGCTCCAACAAGGAAAAATCGAGCCCCTCCTTCTCCAAAAGGTCATCCGCCAGGGTATACAAATGATTGACAAAGTTACAGGCAAAAACCGCCGCCATATGCAAGGCCTTTCTTCGTGTACCCGATGCCTTTTGCACCCTGGTACTTATGGATAGAGCTACATCGTTGAGCAATTTACGTGAAGCAGAGCGATTGCCCTCAAACAAAACGGGCACCGTTTTAAAATCCACCTCCTTTTCCTTCGTGAAAGTCTGAAAGGGATACAGCACACCGTGCAGTGGAAAACGCTCCAGTACCTCCATGTCAATACTGCCGGCCGTATGCGCCACCACGCCCTGCAATAGAGGCAGCGCGTCGGCCACTTCGGCAATAGAAGTATCTGAAACCGAAAGCAAATAGAGGTCGGCCTCCCGGTTTATTTTCGACAAATCATTCCCTGCATCGGCCTCCAGCATCGCAGCCAGACATTCCGCATTGTGTAACTGACGACTCAAGACCTGCAGAATGACACAACCCGCATTTTTCAGTGCCATCCCCAGGTGAGTGGCCACATTTCCGGAACCTACAATAACTACTTTCATAAACGAGTTCTTTACTATGGAAGAATCAATTGCGACGCTGCCTGCCTACCGCCGGGTTGCGTAGGTCCACATCGGGAAGGTACAACCATTTGCCCTTGTCGAAGCGCAAGGCATTGTGCGTAAAATCGGGACCGTAATAACGAAAGTCATTTTGCAAATACTGCTCCGAAGGGGCCAGATTGTCCATCACAATCATGGCCTGTTGCGCATCGTAGCGCAACAACATATTGGCGCGTTGGCTGTACTCATAAACCAGTCTTCTACGCAAGCGACCATCTACTTCAATCATCTGGACCCCAAATCTTGCTTGCCCTCCGTTTGTAATTTCAAGGGTTTCGACCACCCTGATTTTAGAAAAGGGACCATGGGCGTTGTAGCCTAAAAGGGTATAATACACCGAACCACGGTATTTGTGTTCCAGCAGTTCGTAATAAACCGCACCGTACCAGCGATTGGGGTTTAAAGCTGTCGTTTCAGGATGATTGATGGTTCGGTACTGGTCATTGAGTCGAATTACCCGTATCTTGTCCTTCACGCGCAGGGTTACAAAACCATAAAAACGATTGTAAAAATCCTCCCCCTCAACATTCCAGGTCACCACTTTCAATTGTTCATCGGGCGACAGTAAGACCGAAAGCTGTTCATAATCACTGAAAGGATGCGCAAAAAGCTCCTCTCTCCCCAATAATAGCTCCATGCGTGCCAGAAGCTGCTGATTGAATTTTTCGCGATCGGCATCCTTATCGGCAGCCACCAGACGGGCAGTAAACAAGCGCAGGTACAAATCCGGAAGGTCCAAAACCAAATGTTCGCCCAATTGCAGCTGCATCAAAAGCAGATCTGAGGCCTGGTCAACAGCGCCAAGGCGCAGGCTTAAAGCCTGCGTAGGGGTGCTGCTGAAATTCAATTTCTTATTAAATACCAACAAGGCGCCCGGCTGCTCCCTGGCAGCTACCACCCACAGCAAACGATCGTTGTCGTTCTGATAACGGAGTATGCCAGCTGCTACCCATAATGCGTTATCCGGAGAATAAGTACTCACCCAGTCCACAGGCAAGGCACCGGCACCAACTTCGGTCCAAGGAGAAGGGCGCCAGGCAGCCAGAAAATCAAGGAAGGCAGGTAATCTGAAATTTTTCTCCGCATCGTTGTGCTGCTGCAGTTGCATCCACTCCTTTTCCCAGTCAGAAAGCAGCTTGCGCTGCCCATGGCCCGAAACACTGTCGTCCCCCACTGCCCTGCTGTTTCCTACCGCACCGATGCGCTTCACACCTTCCTGTGATGCACCCGTTCTTAACCAAGTCTCTACCTCACCCCGCGACAAGGAGTCCGAAGCCATGGGCACCTGTTGAGCAAGGCCAAGCAAAGGCTGCCACAAAACAAAAACAAAACCACTACATTTCAAGAACTTACGCACAAAACAGCTCATAACTCCCGTGTCTTTTTCTCAAAAATACAGTCAAAAATTCAATTTTGCGCAAAAAACCGGCCACTTTGCTTAAATTCGTGAAACAAACAACAACTAATATTTCAGCTATGGCAAGCATGCGTGCGCTGGTAAAAGCCCGGGCCGAAAAAGGCATCTGGATGCAGGAAGTCCCCCTTCCCCAACCAGGACATAACGATGTACTCATCAAAATCAGCAAGACCTCCATCTGCGGCACCGACCTGCACATATACAAGTGGGACGACTGGGCACAGAAAACCATTAAAACACCCATGATTATTGGTCACGAATACGTGGGACACGTTGCCGCAACCGGCTCTGAAGTACATAATGTTAAGGAAGGCGACCGCGTAACAGGCGAGGGCCACATCGCCTGCGGACATTGCCGAAATTGCCGAAGGGGTCGCCAGCACATATGCGAAAAAACCGTCGGGATTGGGGTCAATATCGATGGAGCATTCGCCGACTATGTGGTGGTACCCGCCAACAACGTAATGAAAATCAATGCCAAAATCCCCGACGAGATTGTGTCCATTATGGATCCTTTTGGCAACGCCACCCACACCGCACTCAGCTTTCCCCTCATTGGTGAGGATGTTTTAATAACAGGAGCAGGACTCATCGGAAGTATGTGTGTAGCGGTAGCCAAGTTTGCGGGTGCCCGCTATGTAGTAGCCACCGAAACCAACGCCTATCGTGCCGGATTGGCCAGGAAAATGGGGGCCACCCGTGTCCTCAATCCCCTCGAAGAAGACCTCACCACACTGGTGGCTGAGCTGGGCATGCGGGGCTTCGACATCGGCCTGGAGTGCAGTGGTTCAACCGCCGCATTCAACCAAATGCTCGACCACATGTACAACTCCGGGAAAATCGCCCTTCTCGGCATTTTGCCCCCCAACACTACGGTCGACTGGAATAAAATGATATTCAAAGGCCTCACCATTAAAGGAATATATGGTCGGGAAATGTTCGAGACCTGGTACCACATGGAGCAGATGCTCATGTCGGGCCTCGACCTTAGTCCCCTCATTACCCACCGCCTGCCCATCAGCGACTTTCAAAAAGGTTTTGATGTCATGGAAAGCGGAAATTGCGGAAAGGTCATTCTCAATTGGGACTGAAAAAGCGAAGAATTATGAGCAAAAAAATTGGAGGAGCCTTTCGGCTCCTCCAACCCTACACTTACTCTTCTTCTCAATCACTCATTACAAATTTCGCTGAATTCTTCGGATGGCATTTTCAATAGGCTGCTCCGGCTCAATCACATTATAATCACCCCAAAACGCGTCGTCTTTAAAGCCATCCACGGCATCCTCCATAATCACATTCATCCGCAGCCTGTCCCCACCTCTAAAAGGTCTCTCCTCAGTCAATTGCATATCGGTAAAGGCCATTTCCATGGTGGTATAATAGTTGGTGTTGAACAATCGGCGCCGCCAGTTTACCCTAAAGGCAACCTGAGCACGTGCATAACCCAAAAACCACTTTCCATTTTGCTCCCTATAAGTCACCATGTACGAAGCCTCAGTAGGATACACCCGGGCGCCCGCCGGTTTCCTGCGAATGAACATCCGCGCCGCTTCCTCCCGGTTAGAAATATCCATATTAAAGGTCGCATTCACAATGGCCAAACTCTCGCTGTCGACATACAACTGACCATAAAACAGGGGCATCCTGACTTCCGGTTTCTGCTTAAAACCAAGCACATACAACATACGCTCGTCCTCCCGGGTAATATTATTCAGCTCAAAAGTGTAATACTCCAGCATTTCCTCGTCAAACATGGCATAAGGGTCCTTCATAATATCCAGCATCATAGCAGCCAGCGGACCACCTTGCAAACGAAACACGAGGGTATCCAAACGGTCGTAATCCGTACTCTTTCTACCAATGGTCAGACGCGCCTGATCGCTGCGTGCACTGTTGTAAGGTTGCTTGTACACGTCCAGCACCGCCTCCGTAAGCGATACATAATTCCACCCCTTTTTAATGGTTTCGCGATAAAAAGCAGACTTGGTAGCAGTTTGATCCAAATAATTCTGGTCCCTGCGATTCATTATAGCCCGAATCAACAAATCCGGATCGTTGGGAAACACACTCACCTCCACCAAAGGAACCGTAGTCATTTCCAATCCTACCCGATTGCCCTCCGCCTTTAGATCGCTCAAAGCCACCGTCTGCTTCCGATACCCAATGTAAGAGAACACCAGGCTGGCGCCATTTATTTCTGCAGGCACTTTTATCAAAAACTCCCCCTCAGAATTACTCACCGTTGCAATGGTTGTTCCCACCACAGCTACAGTCGCAAACATCAAAGGATCATTAGAGTTTTTATCATAAACCACCCCTCTATACTGCAAGGCAGCTCCCTCAGCCATTTCCTTGCCATCAGATTCCGCAACAGCAGGCAAACCAGCCCCTGTCAAAATCAGGACAACCATCAGGGTTCTTCCCCAAACAGCCCATCCTCTCAAAATTTGTTTTGCAGCTTTCATAGTCGTAAGTATTAATCGTCCTTTTATGTATAGACCATGATGCAACAGAAAACCCTTATTGGACTTCGATGAAGTGCAATAAGGGTTTTTAACCAAGCCTCCCAGGATCTGTACCAGCGGGGTTTCAACCCCGCTGACCTATGTGCCCCTGCGGGGCACGGGTAAAAAAGGGGACTGAAGACGACCCAGGACTGAAGTCCTGGGCTATTATTGGGAAGAAGCGGTGTGCCCCGTAGGGGCACGGGCAGGAAAGGGGACTGAAGTCCCCTCGAGGCAGAGCCTCGATAGGTCTGGTCATAGATATATCCTTCTTTGACGACCTATAGCCTGGGGGCACGGGTGCCCCCAGGCCGGGACGACCCGGGACTGAAGTCCCGGGTTATGATTGGGAGGAAGCGGTGTGCCCCCGTCAGGGGCACGGGTAAAAAAGGGGACT
>DUOK01000174.1 GCA_012838865.1 Bacteroidales bacterium
CTCTTTTTCGATTTACAAACCCTGCCCCGGGAGCTGTTACCCTACGGACGTTTGCTGGCCGAAGTATTGGGCAAACTCAATACCGAAAACTACAGCTACGGCGAGCTCGACAACGCTTTAAACATCCACACCGGCGGTTTCAGCAGCTATCTGAGCAGCTATCTGCCCAAGGATAATGATGAGGAGCTGGAGGGCAAACTTGTTGTTTTTGGCAAGGCTACAGCCGATAAGGCAGACGAATTGTTACAACTGACCGAAGAGATTCTGCTCCGCTCCAAAATCAACGACCCAGAGCGCCTGAACGAAGTCCTTACCCGTCACCAATCGCAAGTTGAATCGGATGTCAAAAACAACGGCATTTCCTACGCCCTCGATCGTCTCAGCTCCTATTACAGTCGTCGTGGGTCTTTTGGTGAAGTTACCGGGGGACTGAGTTACTATGATTTTCTGACAGAAATCACCGAAAACTTTGAGGCCCGCCAGCAAGAGCTTATTCAAAAACTCGAAGAAACCGCACGTTTAGTTCTCAACAGTCAGCAGCTCACAGGTGCCCTCACCGGATCCGAAGAAAACTTTCGGGCCTACGCAGCTGCCTTCGAAGTCCTTGCCGGAAACCTAAACAAAGAGGAAATTCCCCTACAAAGCTGGGCATTTACGCCCACTGTGGCCAACGAAGGATTCACATCCGCCTCCATGGTTCAATATGTAACCCAGGGCTACGACTTCCGAAAACTGGGCTATGCATGGAGCGGAAAAATGCAGGTGTTTAACCAGATATTATCGCGCGACTACCTGCAGAATGTTATTCGTGTTCAAGGTGGTGCCTACGGTGGTTTTGCCAATTTCAGTCCCTCCGGCGCCGTGTATTTGGCCTCCTACCGCGACCCCAATCTGAAAGAAACACTGGAAAATTTTGCTGCGGCACCGGAGTTCTTCAACGAATTGGAGTTAGACAGCGCCGCCATGACGCGCTTCATCATCGGCACCATTGCCGGTATCGACCGGGCCACTACCGCTTCGCAACGAGGCAGCATGGCCTACAGCAATTACTTTGGCAAAAAGACCAAAGAACAACTCGAAACCGAACGTCAGGAAATCCTGGCGACCACCGTCGATGACATCAAAGCCTTTGCGCCCATGCTCAAAGACATCATCGACCAACAGGTGATTTGCGTTTACGGCAACGACCAAAAGATTGAAGAAAATGCCGAACTGTTCGGCAGCATCCGGGCAGTTACGCGTTAAGCAGGACAGCTTCTTTTAGTTAGAAAAAATCCCCCGGCGTTTGGCCGGGGGATTTTGTTTTAGTCATCTTTTCCCGAATTGTCCCAGCAATGGGTACAAAGCTTTTCTTTGGGCAGCCCGATGGCTTTAATCATATCCTCCAGCTTTAAAAACTTCAGGGAAGTAAGGCCCAGGTTTTTCCCCATCTTATTCACCATGCGCTGGTAGTTGGGGGAGCGACTGTCGCAATACGATGCATAATCGGGATCCTCTTCCCCATTCAAATCAAAAATGGCCTTGCGGGTGGCCAAATCAAGCTTGGCGCGTGAGCTGCTAAAATTCAGATACTTACAAGGGAATAACAAGGGTGGACAAGCAATGCGCATGTGCATCTCCCGAATGCCCCCCTCCTGCAAGTCCTTCACATTGTCCTTCAACTGCGTTCCACGCACTATGGAGTCGTCGATAAACACCCCGCTGTTGCCCTTGATCACCGCCTTGTTCGGAATCAGCTTCATGCGCGCCACCAATTCACGCGTTTCCTGATTTTGGGGCATAAAACTGCGTGGCCAGGTAGGCGTGTACTTCGAATAGGGACGTTTTAGAGGAATGCCCGTCTCGTTGCTGTAACCCATGGCGTGTCCCACCCCCGAATCTGGAATCGCCGCTACAAAATCTGCTTTAACATCCTCTTCCCGGGCCATAGCGGCCCCACAACGGTAGCGCGTATCGTCCACGTTAATGCCCTCATAAAAGGATGGTGGATAACCATAGTACACCCACAAAAAAGAACAGATCTTAAGTTCCTTACCCGGGGCCTGCAACTGCTTGTAGCCCTCAGCGCTAAATTCGATGATTTCGCCCGGGCCCAGGTAATGCTCCACTTCAAAATCGAGATTGGGAAAAGCGCAG
>DUOK01000175.1 GCA_012838865.1 Bacteroidales bacterium
ATTGGGCGTGAATCCCTTTGACCAGCCCGGTGTAGAAGCCTACAAAAAGAACATGTTTGCCCTCCTGGGTAAACCCGGCTTCGAAAAAGAAACGGAAGCCCTGCGCAAACGCATCTAAGCAGCGCTTTTACAAGCAACAAAAAATCCGGCCACAGGGCCGGATTTTTTTGTTTATACCTTTCCCCGGTCGCGCTTCCTAAAAATTCACTAAATTTGTGACCCGCACCATATAAAATATTCCCACAGAAGGCAAAAAGATGATAGACCCAGGTACTGTTGACCGGATAATGGAAGCTGCACAAAGCCAAATCACCGAGGTGATATCGGAATTTGTGAACCTCAAGCGCCGGGGCATCAACTACATTGGCAACTGTCCCTTTCACAACGAAAAAACCCCCTCCTTCATCGTATCGCCCCACAAAGGCATATTCAAATGCTTTGGCTGCGGCAAGGGCGGCAACGCCGTCAACTTTTTAATGGAGCACGAACAACTCAGCTTTGTCGACGCCCTCAAAGTACTCGGTCGCAAATTCCACATCCCCATCGAAGAAAAGGAGCCAACGCCCCAGGAGCTTCAACAGCAAAACGAGCGGGAAAGCATGCTGGTGGTCACCGAATACGCCGCCAGGTATTTCAGTCAAATGCTCTACGAAAGCGATGAGGGGCAGTCGGTGGGACTGGCTTACTTTCGGCAGCGGGGCTTTCGCGACGACATCATCAAAAAATTTCAACTGGGCTACTCCCCCGAGCAGCGCGATGCCCTCACTAAGCAAGCCCAACAGCAGGGCTACAAGCTGCCCTACCTCGAGAAAACAGGCCTCAGCATCGTGCGCGACGATTACAAGGCCGACCGTTTCCGGGGACGCGTCATCTTCCCCATTCACAGTCTCTCCGGCCGCATCATCGCCTTTGGCGGACGCGTACTGCGCACCGATGCCAAAACCGCCAAATACCTGAACTCCCCCGAGTCGGAGATCTACCACAAAAGTCGCATCCTTTACGGCATCTATCAGGCACGGCAGGAAATGGTGCGGCAAGACCGAACCTACCTCGTAGAAGGCTACACCGATGTGCTCTCCTTTCACCAGGCCGGCATTACCAACGTCGTAGCCTCCAGCGGAACCGCGCTGACGGTCGACCAAATCCGGCTGATGGCCCGCTTTTCGCCCAACATCACCATCATATACGACGGCGACGCCGCCGGCATAAAGGCCTCCTTGCGGGGAATCGACCTGGTGCTGGAAGAAGGCATGAATGTAAAAGTACTGTTGCTGCCCGAAGGAGAGGACCCCGACTCCTTTGCCAAAAAACTGGGTGGCGAAAAACTGCTCGAATACATCAAGGAACACGAAACCGACTTCATCCGCTTCAAGACCTCCATCCTTTTGAAGGACACCGAAGGCGACCCCATTAAAAAAGCCCAGCTCATTCAGGACATCGTCCGCAGCATTGCCGTGATTCCCGACCCCATCGTCCGCTCGGTCTACGTAAAAGAATGCAGCCGCATGATGGAAGTGGACGAGCCCGTGCTCTACACCGAAATCGGCAAAATCAAGAAGAAACAACAAGAGAAAGCACGACCACGCCCCACCGGCAGCTATGGGGGAGGACCCACCGCCCCGGCCGCCTCCCCGGCAAGCACAGCGGTGCCGGCCGACTCGGCCAGGCCCCTGCCGGAGCTGACCGACAATCCCCTCGAAAACGAGGAAAGGGAAGTGCTGCGCTTCCTCTTGAAATACGGCGAGCAGCCCCTGGGCGCGGTAGAGGCAGAAGGCGAGACCCGAGAAATGACCGTGGGCCAGTACATCGTGCATGCCCTGCGCGAAGACGAGCTCGAAAGCCGCAACCCCCTGCACAACGAGATGCTCGAAGCCTATGAAAGTCAACACCAGAAAGCCGGCTTCCAGGCACAACGCTTCTTCGTGTCGCACAGCAATCCCGCCATCAGCAGTCTGGCCAGCGACCTCATTGCCCGCGAGTACCACCTGAGTCGCATCCACAACAAATACGGGCAGGTGAACAAAGACGAGGACGTACTGCCGGCCCTGGTGCCCCGCGTAGTCACCGAACTCAAGTGGAAAATGGTAAAAATACGCATGGAGGAAGTCCGACAAGCCCTCAAAGAAGCCCAGGACCAGGGCCGTGAAAGCGACCTGTTGGAACTCATGCAGCAGCTGGCCCTGCTGCAACAAGCCTTTAAAATCATTTCGCAACAACACGGCGAACGCACCGTCATATAACAAGTTAAGTAAAGCATGAAGACCGTAAGTCATACCGACCAGGCCACCATTGAAGCCATCATTCGCAAATGCGACATCTGTTTTATAGGGGTCGTCACCCCCGAAAACCAGCCCTACGTGCTGCCCATGAATTTTGGTTATGAAGAAGGCCTAATCTATTTGCACAGCGCCCCCGAAGGGCGCGTGATACGGGCCCTGGAACAAAAGGCCGACATCTGCATTACCTTCAGTACCGACCACGCCCTGGCCTTTCAGCATCCCGAAGTAGCCTGCAGCTACCGCATGAAATCGAAGAGTGTTGTCGCCTTTGGCCGGGTGGCCTTTGTGGACGACATGGACGAAAAACGCAAAGCCCTGGACATCATCATGCGCCAATACAGCGACAAGACCTTCAGCTACAGCGACCCGGCCGTACGCAACGTAAAAATTTGGAAAGTAGCCGTGGACGACATCTCTTGCAAAGAGTTTGGCGCCCCCCACGAAAGATATAAGCCCCAATAAGGGTGGACCGACAAAAACCACTGTCTCATGGTACTCAACTACATCTGGATCGCCTTTTTTCTCATCGCCTTTGTGGTAGCCCTCCTGCGCCTGCTCTTTTTGCAGGATTTGGAGATCTTTCCGAATTTGGTCAACGCCACCTTCGACTACGCCCGCACCGGCTTTGAAATTTCGCTCGGCCTTACCGGTGTACTCACCCTTTGGCTGGGTTTCATGAAAATAGCCGAAAAAGGCGGCATGATTCAATTGATGACCCGCGCCATAGGCCCCTTTTTCAACCGGCTGTTTCCCGATTTGCCCAAGAACCATCCGGCCTACGGCTCCATGATGATGAACCTGGCCGCCAACATGCTGGGGCTCGACAATGCCGCCACCCCCATGGGTTTAAAGGCCATGAAAGAAATGCAGACCGTAAATCCCCATAAGGAGTCGGCCTCCAATCCCCAAATCATGTTTCTGGTGCTCAACACCTCGGGACTCACCATCATCCCCATCTCCATTATGGTGTACCGTGCCCAGTTTGGAGCCGCCAACCCCGCCGACATCTTCCTGCCCATCCTCCTGGCCACCTTCTTCTCCACCCTGGCCGGCGTGCTCACCGTATCCCTGGTGCAGGGCATCAAACTGTACGACAAAGTGATTCTGAGTTACCTGGGGGGCTTGACAGCGGCAGTCGGCGCCCTCATTTGGGGCCTCTCCCAACTCGAGCGCGATCAGCTGCAGGTGGTCTCCCTGCTCATAGCCAACCTCACCCTCTTCGGCTTCATCACCCTGTTTATCGTACGGGCCATGCTGAAAAAAGTGAATGTTTACGAAGCCTTTGTCGAAGGCGGCAAAGAAGGTTTTGGCATCGCCATCAAAATCATCCCCTACCTCATCGCCATTCTGGTGGCCATTGGCGTATTCCGGGCCTCCGGAGCCATGGACTACCTCATCGACGGAGTGGCCTGGTTGTTTGCCCATCTGGGCGTCGATACCCGCTTTGTAGATGCCCTGCCCACCGCCCTGATGAAACCCCTGAGCGGCAGCGGAGCACGCGGCATGATGATCGATGCCCTGGAGACCTTTGGGGTCGACTCCTTTGCGGGCCGTCTCGCCTCCATCGTACAGGGTGCTACCGACACCACCTTCTACATCATCGCCGTCTATTTTGGTTCGGTGGGCATCCGCAGGACCCGGTATGCGGTGGGGTGTGGACTCATAGCCGATTTTACAGGCATTGTAGCCGCCATCTTACTGGGCTACCTCTTCTTCGCCTAAGGGCGCTTCCTTGCGCAAAGACTTTACATTCTGCGCGTCTTTGCTTAACTTTAAAGGACCATCCTAAAAAAGAAGACCATGACCAGCGAAGAAAAAAAGCAGAGCGATAAAAAAGCAAGCACCATCTGGAAACTGGGATGGGGCTGGTACCTGGCGGCGCCCCTGCTGGGGCTCCTTGCACTGGCCGCCGGCAAGGGCGTCAACGACACCCTGGCCGCACCACCCCGATCGGCCCTCGACATATTAAAAGAGCGCTATGCCAAAGGCGAAATCGACCGTTCCGAATTTGAAGAAAAGAAAAACGACCTGCTTTCGATTTAATGTCGTCTAAAACACATTTTTTGTCCCGTTAAAGTTCATGCGAAACTCGCTGGGCGTGCACTTTTGCTTCTTCTTAAAAGTGCGGTTAAAATTGGAAATATTGTTGAACCCACATTCGTAACAAATTTCCGAAACCGTCTTATTGCTTTCAATCAACAGCCGCGTGGCATAACCCAGGCGCATCTCATTCACAAATTCGATAAAAGATTTGCCCGTTCGCTGCTTAATGAGGCGACTGAAAGAGACCACCGACATATTCAGCAAACCAGCCGCCTCTTCCAGCAAAATTTTTTTACTGAAATTGGCCCGCACATAGTTGTAAATCTTCTCGATGCGCTCACTGTTGTGAAAATCGTTGCTGTGCTGGAACGATAAATTCGTGAGCAAACGCTGACCGCGCGAAGTAGCCAGGTCGTACAACAGCGACTGAAACTCAATAAAGGAGTCAAAGCCCCGTTTCTGACTCAGCGAAGTCAAACGCCCCTCTATTTGCCGGGCCGTTTCCTTAGAGAACGAAAGGCCGCGCTGGGCATTATTCAACAAATCCCTGATGGGTTTCAGCATATTTTTAGCAATCAGCGACTCCCCAAAAATATCTCGCGGAAATTGAATGGTAATTTCATGCAGCAAAACCTTACCCGTATTTCTGAAGTTTTCCCAACCGTGGTAAAGGTTGGGGCCCACCATCACCAACTCATAATCATCAATCTCCTCAATCGAGTCGCCCACCACCCGGCGCGCCCCCCGCGCATTGGCAATAAAATTAATTTCGTACTCGGGGTGAAAATGAATGGGATAAGTAAAAAGGGAGCGTTGACGATCAAAGACCAAAAAACAATCGTCCTCATTCAGCGGGGTAATCTCCCGGTGAATCGAATCCCGAACCGGCGTCATCACAACATCTTGCATAGCACAACAGATTAAAAGGCAACAAATTTTAACAAAAATACATAAAATCAGATACAATAATACTACCACCCCTTAAAAAAAATCATCCAAACAAATCGCAATAAATCGCACAGAACAGCAAACTCAGACCACAACTACAATAATAAACACACATTAATCCTCCAAAACAGCCTTAATAAAAGTGAAAAACGACATTATTCTACCATCGTGTACAAACGGCCCCACCAACAACATTTTCACTAAAAGCTTTTGCAGTAGTGAAAAAGCAGCTATCTTTGCAGTCGCTAAAAAAGTAGGTTGTATTAATTGAAATTTATTTAACATGCCCGTAAAAATTAGATTAACAAGACACGGACGCAAAAGGTATGCTTACTACCACATTGTGGTAGCTGACAGCAGGGCGCCACGAGATGGCAGGTACATTGAAAGGATTGGTTCTTACAATCCCAACACGAATCCTGCTACCATTGACCTTAATGTTGATAAAGCCTTAACATGGCTTGGCCAGGGCGCCCAACCTACCGACACTGCCCGTGCAATTTTGAGCTACAAAGGTGTTATGATGAAGAAGCACCTGCTCGAAGGCGTAAAAAAAGGAGCTTTTGACGAAGCCGAAGCAGAGCGTCGTTTCAACAAGTGGATGGAGGAAAAAGAAGCCAAGATCCAGGAGAAGAAAGACCAGCTGGCGGGACAAAAAGCAATGAGCAAAAAAGAGCGTTTGGAACAAGAAGCAAAAATCAACGCCGAAAGAGCCGAGAAAATTGCCAAGAAAAACGCTGAGCTGGCTGCCGAAGCCGAAGCTGCCAATGCTGAAGCCACTGAAGAGGCTCCAGAAGAAGCCGCTGAAGAAGGTGCAGCAGAAGAACCGCAGGCTGAATAGCAAGGCCCAGTCATTCTTCATAAAATTTAAAAACCCGTCTGGCCAACAGACGGGTTTTTTTATACATTTATGCCGTTATGATCGACAAAGACCAACAAATACATTTGGGCCAGGTGGCCAAACCACACGGCGTGGACGGAGAAGTGCTCATACGCATGCTTGCCCAATGGGAGAACTATGAACCCGCTCCTGATTTTATTTTTCTGGAGCTTCTTGGGGGACTGGTCCCCTTTGAAGTAAAAGCCTTGCGCTACCGACACAGCCACGACCTACTGGTGCAGCTCGACCGCATCAGCGATCAGGAACAAGCCAGGCAGCTGCAAGGCACTGCGGTTTATATCGCAGCGGAAGATTTGGGCGAAGCACCTCAGGAAGAAAAACGCTCCCTGAATCTCCTCACCGGCTTTCAGGTAAGCGAGCAGCGCCGCGGCAGTCTGGGTAAAATTCAAGCCGTGATCGAGATTCAAAACAATCCCCTGATAGAGCTGCTCATCAACGAAAAAGAGGTACTCATTCCCCTGCAGGAAGACTTCATTGTCCACATCGACTGGAAAAAACGCGAACTCACCATGCAGCTGCCTGAGGGACTCATAGAGCTGTACCTGGAATAAGTCGCCCCTTCTCCATACGATCAAAAGCCCTGCGCCAGTCGTCCGGAATAAGCATCCCCGACTGGCTGGCCTGGTCGTAGCCCGCCATCACCGAATCACAGGTCGCCGTGGGTTCCGCATCCCCCTCCTTCACCAGCCACTGGAGCATGCGCAGACTCTTCCCGCCCAGGTGATACACTCGCGTGAGCACCCGCACCTGATCATCGGGCAGGGTTTGCTTAAAAAAATCGGTTTTAATGGAAACGATCAGCACCACCTTATCGTTCTTCCACAGCTCCCCGCCAAAAGCCTCCCGCAGGTAGTGCACCCGGCCAATATCAAAATACTCCTGAATAATGGTATTGTTCACGTGCCCAAAACCATCCACATCGTTAAAGCGAATTTGAATGGGCGTAGCGTGATAGAACTCTTCCAGAGCCATAAGTAAAAAATTATACCGCTACACCAAAATCGCGCAGCGCGTCGTTCAACGAAGTTTTTAAATCGGTAGAAGCCTTCCGCTGTCCTATTATCAGCGCCGCAGGCACCTGGTAAGCACCAGCCGGAAACTGCTTGGTATAACTGCCCGGAATCACCACCGAACGTGGCGGCACAAAACCTTTGTACTCCACAGGCTCGCTCCCGCTCACATCAATGATCTTGGTGGAACCGGTAAGCACCACATTGGCACCCAAAACGGCCTCCTTACCAATGCGGCAACCCTCTACCACAATGCAACGCGACCCAATAAAAGCCCCGTCCTCCACAATGACCGGTGCCGCCTGCAGGGGTTCCAGCACCCCACCCAGTCCAACACCACCACTCAGGTGTACGTGCTTGCCCACCTGAGCACAACTGCCTACCGTGGCCCAGGTATCCACCATGGTGCCCTCATCCACATAGGCGCCAATGTTCAAATAAGAGGGCATCATCACCTCTCCGCGAGCCACATAGGCACCATAACGTGCCACAGCATGAGGCACCACGCGTACGCCCAATTCCTTATAATTCCGTTTCAAGGCCATTTTATCGTGAAACTCAAAGGGACCCAATTCAATCGTTTCCATTTTTTGCATGGGAAAATACAAGATCACCGCCTTCTTTACCCACTCGTTGACCTGCCACTGGTCGCCCACCGGCTCAGCCACCCTCAAAACGCCCCGGTCCAGTTCATCAATGACCTTACGAATGGCCTCCCGGGTTTCCTCCTTGTCCAATAGGGAGCGGTCGTCCCATGCTGCTTCAATTACTTTTTGCATAAAATTTAAAGGTTTGGTTCAACACTTAGATTTAGAAAAAACAGGTTTGGTTCCTGTAAAAATAAGGGAAGCGGGTGGGAATTACCGGAAAAAAAACAACAGTTGTTGGAATTTTTATAATTTTAACAGCCAAGAACCCGAACATGTACCACTACAGAACCTTTATTGCCCTTATACTAATCGGACTCTTTGTGCCTGTGAGCGCTTGGGCGCAGACGCACCTTTTTCATCCGGTAGAACAGCCTCTGTCGAACAGTTATGTACGCTGTATATATAAAGACAGTAAGGGTTACCTCTGGGCAGGCACCTTTAACGGACTCAATCGCTACGATGGAGCCGGCATACAGACCTATCATCACGAAGCCGGCAAAACCAACACCCTCAGTCACAACATGGTCAATGCCTTGCTCGAGGACCATCAGCAAACCCTGTGGGTAGGGACTTCCGAAGGACTGAATTACTACGACCGGGAAAAGGATGCCTTCCACTACATCATACATCGGCCCGACCTGGAAAACCGACACAACAACAGCTGCATTACCGCCCTTTGTCAACCCGACACCACGACCCTTTGGATGGGAACCCGCGGCGGCGGGGTGAACATTTACCGCTACGCCGAAAAACGCTTTGACTTCCTCTTCCTAACGGCCTCCAAGTTGCTGGACGAAGCCAGCAACCACATCACCTGTCTGCAACAACACCACAACACCATATGGGCAGGAACAGCGGGGGGACTGTTCCGGATCAACCGGGAGACCCTGGTGGTGAGTCCTGTTCAACACCCCCTACTCGCCCGGACCAATATCAACGCCCTGGCCCTCCGGGGAGACAGTCTGTGGGTCGCCACTCCCGAAGCACTCTATCTGGCCGTTCTTAGTGAAAACACCCCCGCAGTCTTTGCTCCGGTAAAGCAAGTGCCGCAACAAAACATCAGCGTATTGCATCCCCATCAAAATGGAGCAGAATTGTGGTTGGGCTATGAAAATGGGGGACTGGGCTGTTACCGCCCCGCAGACCAAACCTTCAGCCACTACCACCACCAGCCGGGCCTACGCAACGGTCTGCCCGACAACACCATTTGGAGTCTGCACAGCGACGAGGCCGGACGCCTGTGGGTGGGGACCTACAAGCAGGGTTTGCACCTGCACGATCCTTATTACGACAAGTTCCTGAATTTTGAACACAATCCCTACGACCCCCTCTCGCTGAGTCACAATAACGTGCGAGCTTTTGCCGAAGATCCGGAAGGTCGCCTCTACGTAGCGACCGACGGAGGCGGTCTCTCCCTCTTTGTACCCCATGCGCAGGAGGCATACAGCGGGCAAGCCCTGCCCGACCACCTCCAAAATCTGCCCACACAAGCCCTAACCACCCTATTGTACAGCAAGCAGCACCAACTTTGGGCAGGCACCTGGGGAAGTGGCCTTGTACAAATCGATCTCGACAAAAAGACAAGAAAAATCCATCCTCTTTCCCCAACGAACTCAGCAGCGAACAGACTCTTCAGTCTCTATGAAGACAGGGCGGAAAACATCTGGGCGGGAACGGCCGGTGAGGGCTTGTACGTAAAAAAGAAGAACAGCCCCCATTTTCAAAAAGCCGGGAAAAGTTTCGAGGGACTCGAACTGCCCGAAGACGCCTTCATCACCTTCATCTTTGAGGACCAGGGCAAGGACTTGTGGATAGGCTCCCTCTATGGACTGTTTCGCTTCCACCGGCAAAACGGAAGCATCATCCAAAAATCGGTCTATTACAAAGAACTCTCCGGCAAAGGACTGGAAAGCAACTCTTTTCAGTGTGTACACCAGGATGCCCGGGGACGCATCTGGCTGGGAACCTTCGACCGGGGCGTGGCCCGCTACCATCCCGAAACCGATCGCTTCACCCACATCCATACCGAGCATGGTCTCGCCGGCAATATGATTCAGGCTATCTTGTCGGACCAGGACGGGCAGCTCTGGATAAGCAGTGAGCAGGGACTCAGCTGCTGGGATCCCGAAAGGTCGACTTGCATCAACTACAGCGAAGCCGATGGCCTTTTAACCAAAAACTTTCAAGGCAACGCCGCACTGAGCTTAAATAAGGGCTCACTTCTTTTCGGAACCACGGAGGGTTTTCACCTGATTGATCCAAAACGTCTGCCCAAAAACCCCCACAGCGGAGCTCCCCAAATCACCGCCCTCCACCTCCTTACCCGCAGCGCCGAAGCAGACAGCAGCTCAAGCTGGTCACCCCTTCATAACAAGCAGACCCTTAAGCTGTCTCACCAACAAAACAGTTTCACCCTGACCTTTACCGCACTCAACTACACCCGTCCCGAAAACAATCGCTACCGCTATAAAATGGATGGCTGGGACCCGCAATGGAACGAAAGCAAAAACCCGGAAGTGAACTACCACAACCTCTCCCCCGGCCGCTATACCTTTCTGCTGCAAGCAGCCAACAACGACGGCATCTGGAGCGAAAACACCGCCCAGGTAAACCTGAGCATTCAACCGCCCCTTTGGCGCAGCTGGGCCCTTCTGCCCCTCTACCTCCTGCTGGCCGGATCCATTGTTTATCTCTTGATTGTACTCCGCTTACGCCGCCTGCAACTTCTCCACAATTATCAAAACAATAAGGCCCATTTACAAGTCTACGAAAAATGGTCCCATGAGCTGCGCACCGCTTTAAGCCTCATTGCGGCACCCTCCGAAAAATTACTGGACCAGCCCGCCCTTTCGCCTGAAATCCGGGCCGAATTGCAGCGCCTGCGCAAAAACACCCTACAGCTCAGCAACTTGTCGCAAAAACTCTTGCTGCAGAAAGCCGACATCTCCCAAAACCCTGCGCCCGAAGCAAGCCCTCCCAGGCCAGACACCCTCCAGGCTCAGGACGAGCACCCCATAGAAAACGAAGCGCGCCACGAGATTTTGTTGATCGAAGACAACGAAGAATTACTTGATTTTCTGGACCGTGAACTCCGCCGCCAATACACCATTTACAAAGCAGTAAATGGCGAAGAAGGCTTGCAAATGGCCCTGGAGAAATTGCCCGACCTGGTCGTCAGCGATGTGATGATGCCCGGCATGTCGGGGACCACCCTTTGCGCTCAGTTGAAAAAGGACCTGAGCACCTGTCACATCCCCATTTTGTTGCTCACCGCCAAAGCCAGCGACCAGGACCAGGCAGAAGGCTTGCTCACAGGCGCCGACGCCTACATCACCAAGCCCTTTAGTATGAAAGTATTGCTGGCGCAAATACAGCAACTTATTCAAAACCGTCAGCAACTCTACCACACCTTCCGCCAAAGCGGCTATTTGCTTCCCAGTCGCAACAAAAGCCAAAAAAGCGACGAAAACTTCCTAAGCCAAATCGTTGCGCTCATTCGGGGGGACCTGTCCAACACCAACCTCAATGTAGAAGCCCTGGCCGAAAAGACCGAACTCTCGCGCACCCAGCTGTACAAAAAAATTAAAGCCCTAACAGGCTTGTCCGCAGTAGAATTTATCCGGGAAGTCCGACTGAAAGAAGCCGTGCTGCTCATGGAAGAAGGCGATCTCAGTCTCACAGAAGTCGCCTACCAAAGCGGTTTCAACTCTCCATCCTACTTCTCCAGAAGTTTTAAAGAGTATTATGGCTTCAGCCCCTCAGAACTGACGCATAAAAAGATGCGAAAAGAGTAGACAAATCTGTCCACCCCCATACGCATCTATCACATTATCAACAGCTTTCTCAAAAGTTAAAACGACCGGCACATATGTGCAAAGGCCTTGCCGCAGGCTGCCTTATCTTGCTTATATCAAACAAAAAGAACCCTACACTCGATTCTTCTCTATATTTCAGTCTAAAAGGGCTCCTGTAACGACAGGAGCCCTTTTTGTTTCTACCCTGCGAATACTATTTTTCCACAAGGTTCTTCACCTGAGCAAAGAGAAAAGCCTCTCCCTCCTGGGGAAAAACCCGAACATTCTTCATCTGCAGACCATCCACCTCCATAAACTCGGCGCCATAGCGGGCAGAAATCGTCACATTCTCCAAATTGATGTTTGAGATGGGCATCTCGGGCAAACCATGAAAATACATCGCCCTGCGCGCATTGACCGAAGTCACATTTTTAAAGGAGAGGTTCCTGAACATCGGCGTTTCCTCAGTAACAGGCAACAAATCTCTTTCAGCAACTGCACCATCTTCCCCTGCAGCCAGGGCTTCACTGGCCGACTTTCCACCATAGTAAAGATTAAAGCGAAAAGAGTCGGTGGAAATATCGTGCATACTTACATTCTCCACAAAGATGTTTTCGACAACGCCACCTCGTCCTCGGCGACTCTTGAAGCGTAAACCCACATCGGTGCCCAAAAAAGAACAAGAGCGTACCAAAATATTACGTACCCCGCCAGACATTTCACTGCCCACCACAAAGCCTCCGTGCCCGCGATAAACCACACAATTCTCCACAATTACATTTTCTGTGACACGTGCCCTGCGCCGCCCATCCTCGTCCTTTCCTGATTTGATGCAAATGCCGTCGTCGCCCACATCAAAGGAGCTGTTTACCACCAGGGCGTTGCGACAAGATTCCAAATCCAAACCGTCGCCGTTCTGTGCGTAAGAGGGATTGCGTACCTGAATGCCGTCAATAATAACATTCTCACACATCAAGGGATGCAAATTCCACGAAGGCGAATTACTAAAAATCACCCCCTGCAAAAAAACATTCTTACATGCTATAAAACTGACCATGACCGGCCGTAAAAAATCTTTTACCGCCAGCCATTCTTCCTCAGTAGTCAGATGCTGCGGCACATTCATATTGCTGATGGTATCGCCGTGAAGCGCCCCGGCGGAAGGAAACCAATAGTTGTCGCGCTTAAAAACTCCTCCACGGGACACAAAGCTGCGCCACTGACTTTCGGTCACCTTATCCCGCTTAACCGGTCGCCACTCGTCCCCTGCCCCATCAATGGCGCCATGACCCACAATGGCAATATTCTCCAACTGTCTTCCAGAAATGGGCGACTGACAGCGCCGGGTGTCGAGTCCCTCAAAAACAGTTTCCACCAGAGGGTACAGGGACTTGTCGCGACTGAATAGAATCACTGCACCCTTTTCGAGGTACAAGCGGATATTGCTCCGAAACACAATGGGTCCGGTATGCCACACGCCGGCAGGCACATAAAGCGTTCCGCCGCCCTGCCCGGCCAACTCTTGCATAGCGCGTTCAAAAGCCTGGGTATTTAAAAACTGTCCATCCCCCTTTCCACCTGCATCTCTCAAATCCACCTGCCGATCGGGAAAAGTCGGCGGCACCAAAACCTCCATCTCAAAAGGCAAATCCTCAAAATAAACCGCATAAGGCGAACGCTCCTCCCCGCCACAAGCAACCAACAACAGCGACAGCGTCGCACCAACAAAAATCATCCTAAGGCTCATATTCCCCATTTTAGCAATTAATTATTTCCCCAACTCCAGACAGCCCATAATAAATGGACCGTTGGCCTCGGCAACCACCAAAACCTATTGCACCAGAGTAAGTCCAAGCAATCCAATAAGCACTTCATTAGCCACGGCCTCCAGTTCCAGCGCCTCCAGTTCACGTGAGGCGTCAAGAGGGAGATCCAGGATAAGGCCCGCCCCGCCATCAATGCTGCGACCATAAACCTCATCCGGGTCAATAGCCATCAGAGCCTCCATATTACGTGACACCTCCCCGGTTTTTAAAGCAACCCGGTAAGGGCGGGGGAAGGGACTGTAAAAGGCATGCTCGTCCAGGAAAAGGTCCTGCTCAATGGGCAACCAGTTGTTGGGATTGATCAATTCCAGCACTTCCTCCCCGCCATCCTTGTACTTCACGCGTATGCGACCGTTTACCAAATGGCTCTGCATATGATTGGTAGAGCCCGCCATCAGCAAATAAACATGCTGTGCATGACCTTCCAAAGGGATTTGTGCGCGCTCAGGATAATTGTCCCATTGCGAAACAAACAACACATTGGGTGCCACACTATCCCCCGCTACAGAAAAGGCCAGCCCCATAGGCGTTTCAAAAACACCCTCTTTTACAGCAGAACGAAGACCGCTGTCGTCAATATCTGCGCTCAGTTTTGGGTGACACCATTCCCCAATACCCTGAACAGGAATTTGCAGGGTGGTAAATGGCGACCGGGGGGAAAGGTATTGCTCATCAAAAATGGAGGACAGCGAGGCATTCACCCCATCCTTGATAGACACCAGTCGCTGTTCACGTTGGGGAGCCTCCAAATTCCATAAAGACAAATCCTCTTGAAACAGTGCTTCATCGCCGACACGCAACTCGATGCGGTTACTGCCCAAAAAAACTTTTTCTTTGGGCACTTGCAGAGACTGCGACCAGCTGTCGGGAGCCAGTTCCAATCTGGTCGACCAGGCATAAGGACCGGGATTCACGACAACTTCCATGTCGACTGCGCTGCGCCCCTGATTCTTTATGCGAAAACTCAGCTGTTCGGCTTCCACCTCTGTTTCCAGGGCAAAGGGGTGCATCAACTCCAGGTGCAGGGGTTGCCACCACAGCGCACTGCCCTCGCGCAATTGAACAAACAGGGTTTTTGCACCAACCGGCCCCTGCGTCCGGCCTGTCAACACCCCATCCTCGAAACGCACATGGCTCAGCGCACCTTGCGGGTCCTTCACAGCCTTAATTTCTGCCGCTAAGTCGACCTGCAGTTCCTCACCCGAAACCATCGCCAACTCTTTTACATCCAACTGATTTCCCCACAACTTGTCCCACGCCACAACAAGCTCAAGCTCCTCTTCCATAGGCAGCTCCAGAACAAGATAGGCCTGTCCAAGCCCTTCCTCCATCTGCCAGGAGTGGGAGCGCCCATTTACCCTGACGGAACGTACCCCGGGACCCAGCGCCCTTAATTTTAACTCCAGGGTGTCGGCTGCATCCATACGACAATGAAAAGTATAAAGACTCCGAAGCCCCTCCTGACGGTAACTGAAATCCAGATACGACGCGGAAAAAGACGCGTGTTCCCAAGCTGCAGGAAAGCCGGGACGGATGACCAGTCGACGGTTCAACAAGTCCGGTTGGATGCCATAAAGCCCCTCAACCAGGGCCCTGGAATACATCCCAACAGGATCACCAAAATCGCGGTAACACTCCCCTCTGGCCGCATCGTAAAAACTGATTTGACCGATGTTGCCGGGACTGCTGCCCAGGTACATACCATCCAGCAAAATACTCTTGAACAACTTTGCAGCCACATCGCTTCGCCCGCTTTGCCAATAAGCCAGCGCAGTATGTGCCACCTCGGCAAAAGCTACATTGTTGACCGACCAGGAATAGGGAAACCAGTTGGTGGTAGAAAGCGTGTAATAACCCTCATCAGGCAAACCCTTGGCCCTTATCGGAATATGTGGAATCTGTGTATCGATGTAACGCGTAGCCTGATAAGCCTGAAAAGGCGTATGGACCTCCGAGTCTATGGCATGATAAATGGTCCACAAGCCCGGCTTATCGTGCACCAGGCCCAAGCCCATATAGTCCTGAAACTCGGCCCAATGGCCCTCTCCCTCCAACCACAGCCGCTGGTTAAGCGCTTCCAGAATACGTTCCGCCTCCTTTTGATAGGGGCCGGGATCTTCTCCAATTTTTTGAGCCACCAGGGCCACCAAACGATTGGCCCTATAGTTATAGGCCGAGGTGTAGGTCACCGCTCCACTGTTGTAATACAAAGCATCACTCGCCCAAATGGCCGCACAGGCATCGTAAAGACCATCGTTGTCGGGATCATAATTGCGCTTCTCCCATTCGAGATGCGCCTTTAATACCGGCCATACTTCCCGTGCATAAGACAAATCTCCCGTCCAGTTTAAATGCCACAAAAGCGCATCGATGTACACCAGATTCATATTGTAATGGTGCATTTGGTTGGGATTTTCGGGATTGCGTGCAATGTAGCCATTGGAGTACATTTGTGTACCCCATTGTTTGAGTGGACGCGCCAAATTCAGGGCAGAATCGGGGGTGGCATGCGGCAAAACCGGCTCAAGCGCTGTGACCTGCGAAGCGGCATAACGACTGAAATGTCGTCGGTTTCGCTCACTCCATCCAATAAAATCACCCGTGTAAGCGGCCCGCCAGCCATTAAGCGGCATACGCCACCCAATGGCCCCGTGCAACCACACATCTTCCCAAAGCCCATCAGCAGCTGCAGTCAAGGCCCCACCCAGGGTGTTAAAATAAGGATCGGGGGTTTCCACCTTTAAAGCACTGCCCAGCAGCTTACTCCGCTCCAAAGCCTGGGCAAAGACCTCATCCAAATCCTTGTCCGCCAAAGCACTTGCCCCTTCCACATTCTGCAAGGCAAAAAAGTGCGTAAAGTCGCCCGACACCTGCCACTGTGCACCTAAAACAGGCTTCGCCTCCTCGACCTGAGAAGCCCAAAATTCAGCAGGACTGCCTAAGTCATAAGGCGAAAGCAAGCGTAGGGTGGCGGGGGGACTAAAACGGCCTTCGACCCGGGTCGGATTGCGGGTCTCCTGACCGTAATCCAAAATAAAACCGCCTTTCGTCAGACTGTAATCGTTGTTGCGACAGGCCTCAGCATCCAAATCAAAAGCATTGACCTCATCCACGCCCAAATCGGCATTTCGGTAAAAACGCTTACTGTCTGCGCCCCCATACATCGTCAACAAACGAGACCCTGCAGGCAAATCCGCTCCGCTCAATTTAACCACAACACCACGGCCTTCAGCCATGGCCAGAACCTCCAGCTCCAAACGTCCACCCGCTAGAAGTGGATCCTCCACCCGATAGGTCCTGATACCTGCCCGCGATTCCGCACGCACCCAGGAGGCATCTGCCAGCCAAAGGCTGCCCCTGGAGGTTTCAATCCCCCATTGCAAATGGCCACCCCGATAAGGCATATACAAACCCAGCACAGGCACATCACTGGTCTCCACCCGAAAGGAAGACCCCGAGGCATACAAAGCCTTATTGTACCTCAACTTTCCGTTTTCAATAACAAAGGATTCCCCCTCAGGCCGGTAGCGCAGTTCACGCTCTGTTCCCTGCCAAACACCATAAGCACTTTGTGCAAACAGCTCTGTTCCCAGACCAAAAAAAAATCCGACAAAAACAAGTATTTTCAACATAAGCTACACATCAACCCTTCTCTAAGGCATTACCATTAAATCTTCCCAAACCACCTTCCAACTCCCGTCATCCGGAAAGCCAGGTGTGGGCAGCTCGTTACCGTCCCAGCCCGCACACATCATAGCCACAGCAGTGAGCAAACCCCCATTGCCCGGCAAATAAACCCTTAAGCGCGCATCCTGATAATTGTGCCCGTTAATAAGATAAGTATTGGTACGCTTATCCATAAGCAGGGCACCCACCGCCTTCTCACGATCACCCAGGCGGGCCGCATTCATCGCCGTCATAGGATAATCCCACCCCCAGGTCTTACCCCAATTCCAGTTGTCCCATATCCAGTCGAGGGTGTTCTGCATATAATCGGTACGAATCAAATTATTTTGAGGCAACATACCCATTGCACCGAGCACAGCAGGGTGGTCTGAAGTAAAACGAATGTCCTTGTAGGTATCCACAGCATCCTCCGAAGCCAGATACAAGCCATCCAACTCCGCCAAAGGCGGCAACTTATCAATAATCTCATCCCATTGCACACGACGCGACTTTCCAGCGCGCTCGCGCCATTTCTGAGCCACCGAGAGCCCGTAGTGCCAGTACGACAATTCAAAGGGGGGATTGATGGTCTCCACCGCACGCAAAGTTTCCTGGGCAGGAATCACCCCTTGCAAAATATAGCGCCCCTCCATCATATCATAATCTGCAAAAGAAGCCATAAATGCCGCCGTTTCCTCCACCAAAAAGCCATACTTTTCAAGCACTTCGGGGGTAGGGGAACTGCGGTAAAGCAGTTCGGCCATATAAATAAAATGCGGCTGCTGCCAAATCAGGAAGGAGCCCACTCCCGATGGGGCTTCCGTAGCAGAAGGATCCGTCATTTTCATCCATCGACAACCCTTAAAGCCCTGCCGCTCGGCAATTTCTTTGGCCATCGGATAGGCCGCTGCGTACCAGTCCATACTCCGCTCCAGCAACTCAGGTCGCCCCCATAGCGCAAAATGCACACCATGCCACCAGTGCATCTCCAGATGAAACTTACCGTACCAACTGTTGTAGGTCAAACCGGTTTCCTGCGGCGGATACATGCCGGCCGACTGTATGGCCATCAAATACTGCGACAACACCACCCGGCGTTCCAGCTCTTTAGCGCCCGCTGCCGTGCTTCCGGAAAAATCAACCGCGCCACCATTCTTCCAAAACTGCTGCCAGTAATCCGAAGCGTCCGACAAAACCATTTCCACCTCCAGATCCTCCTTAACCGGCTCCTCCACAAATGCACAACTAAAAGAGAAATCTTTCTGTGCAGGCTCCAAAACAAAATAATGGGCCTCCTTTTCGCGCAGGGAGGCCTTTCCCTCCCAACTGATCCGCACATAATACACCGCTTCGTCCAGCGTCCGCTTCAACAGCGCACTTTGCGCATCCTGCTCCACCAGGGTCGTCAGATGCTTCTCAGGAACACTCCAATCAGTAGCATCATCGGCATGCTGCCCACTTGGATAAGGAAAACGAAAAGAAATCCCCAGTTCTCCCCGCTCCAGCAAGGGCGAACTCAGCGCAGCCGCCAGCACATCCCGATTGGGATCCACTGCAGTTTTAACCGCCACCGAATCACCATTCAACACAAAGCGACTGCGAATGGTGCCGTTCCACAAATCCAATTCCTGATGCGGGTCCTGAATGTCCGAAGGCCGCAGGCCCTCAGCCTCAAAACCTACATAACCCAAATGCAAGCGATGCGGATTCACCCGAAACCAATTGGCTGCATCCTTTGAGCGTCCGGGTTCACCAAACTGCACAGAATAAGGCTCCGGCTTCCCCCTGAAATCATAGTCCTTTAAGGTCTCCTCAAAACGAAAGTTCTCCGGATTCGGAAAGCTGTGCCAGCCCCATTGCGACTGCGTACCCAGCGGCATGCCTTTGGCATAAAAATCCGGAAAAGTCTGCAAACCCGTTGCATCTACGGTCACCGCAAAATTCCCATTGCCTACCGACAAGGCCGACAATTCTTCTACTTCAGTTACCAGGGGGCTGTTGCGCTTAACCAGTGCATAGCGGTCTATTTTTCCGACCTCCTCTTCCTTACATCCAAAGAATACACCAATCAACAAAACAATTAAAAACCAGTACTTCATAGCTGAAAATTTTTCATTATAACACAAAAGCAATCTTCCTTCACTGCCCCCTTTCAACAAAATTAACAATTCTTGCACACAATCCCTCCAATAGGCAAAATTTGAATATTTATACGCCATATTGGAATTTTCGACAGCAAAACTGCGGATTTAATAAAAAAATGACAGCAAAGCGTATTTTTTTTTACGATTATGGCTTTGATTAATGACAAAATTCATACATTTGCATAGTCAACAACAAAATCAGGACATGAAACTTTTTGCATCTCTCCTTCTCGTAGTCATTATTGTTCTCGTGGTGAACCATTAGAGAAGTGAGACAGGTATGTAAAAAGTTAAGCGACATAAAACTTAAGACCCCTCTCACTTCAACGGTGAGAGGGGTTTTTGCTTAAACAGGTTTTGCAACACTAATTACTATATAAAGAGTCATGAAGATTCCATTGCGCAGCAACACCACCACCCAGGGCCGAAGAATGGCCGGCGCCCGCAGCTTATGGCGGGCCAACGGAATGAAGGACGAACAAATGGGCCGCCCCCTGATTGCGGTGGTCAATTCCTTCACCCAGTTTGTACCCGGTCACGCCCACCTGCACCAAATCGGTCAGGACGTTAAAAAACTGATCGAAAAGCAGGGCTGCTTTGCTGCGGAATTCAACACCATCGCCATCGACGACGGCATCGCTATGGGACACGACGGCATGCTCTACTCCCTGCCCTCGCGGGATTTGATCGCCGACAGCGTAGAATACATGGTCAATGCCCACAAGGCCGACGCCATGATATGCATCAGCAACTGCGACAAAATCACGCCCGGTATGCTTATGGCCGCCATGCGCCTGAACATCCCCGTGGTTTTTGTATCGGGTGGACCTATGGAAGCGGGCAAGCACGACGGCAAGGCCCTGGATTTGGTCGACTCTATGGTGATGGCCGCCGACGACAGCGTCAGCGACGCCGACGTACTGGCCGTGGAACAGAATGCCTGTCCCACCTGCGGCTCCTGCTCGGGCATGTTTACCGCCAACTCCATGAACTGCCTCAACGAGGCTTTGGGACTGGCCCTGCCGGGCAACGGCTCCGTTGTAGCCACCCACGTGAACCGTCGACAACTCTTCGAAGACGCCGCCAACCAGATTGTAAAACTGGCCTACCGCTATTACCAGGACGGCGATGTTTCTGTATTGCCCCGCAACATCGCCACCAAGGCGGCCTTTATGAACGCCATGACCCTCGACATTGCCATGGGCGGAAGCACCAATACCGTGCTGCACCTCCTGGCCATTGCCCACGAAGCGCAGGTCGATTTTAGCATGGACGACATCGACCAGCTTTCCCGCAAGACGCCGGTTTTGTGCAAAGTGGCCCCCAACAGCAACTACCACATGGAGGACGTCAACCGGGCCGGAGGCATCCTGGGCATATTGGCAGAATTGGAGCGGGGACAACTCATCGACAGCAGTGTGGGCCGCATCGATTATCCCAGTCTGGCCGAAGCCATCCGCCATTACGACGTAATGAGTAAGGACTGCCTGCCCCGCGCCAAAGACCTTTATCAAAGTGCCGCCGGTGGTTTCGTCAACCTGAAACTGGCCAGTCAGAAAGCCGCCTACAGCAGCCTGGATCTCGACCGCGAAAAAGGCTGCATCCGCAGCGTGGAGCACGCCTATTTTAAGGACGGGGGACTGGCCGTACTCTTCGGCAACATTGCCCAGCAAGGCTGCATCGTTAAAACAGCAGGCGTAGATCCCTCCATCTTTAAGTTCAAAGGGACGGCCCGTGTGTACGAATCGCAGGACGACGCCAGCGAAGGCATCCTTTCCGGAGAAGTAAAGGCCGGAGAAGTCGTCTTCATCCGCTACGAAGGACCCAAAGGAGGACCGGGTATGCAAGAAATGCTTTACCCGACCTCCTACCTGAAGTCGCGCCAGCTGGGTGCCCTCTGTGCCCTGGTCACCGACGGCCGCTTTTCGGGCGGCACCTCCGGTCTTTCGATCGGTCACGTCTCGCCCGAGGCAGCAGCAGGCGGCAACATTGCCCTGATTCAAAACGGCGACCCGGTAGAAATCGACATCCCCGCCCGCAGCATCAACATCATGGTAGATGAATCCACGCTGACGGCCCGTCGCGAAAAAGAAAAGGCCAAAGGAGCCGCCGCCTTTAAACCAAAACAACGCGAGCGTGTTGTTTCTAAAGCCTTAAGAGCTTATGCCAGTATGGTGACCTCGGCCGACCGGGGCGCCGTCCGGATTTTACCCGGTGAAACAATGTAATAAAACGAATAACAATCCCCTTTAAGCAAACGATTATGGAAACACAAACCCAAGCAAAAAGCCAGGAAAAGCCCGCCGGAGCCATCCGGATGACCGGCGCCGAGGCGGTAGTGCGATCGCTTCTGAATGAAGGGACCGAAATACTCTTCGGTTATCCCGGAGGAGCCATCATGCCCGTTTACGATGCGCTGTACTCCTTCCAGAAAGAACTGCACCATGTGTTGGCCCGACACGAGCAAGGCGCTGTGCATGCTGCCCAGGGTTACGCACGCGTCACTGGTCGGGTAGGTGTGGCCATAGTCACCTCCGGTCCCGGTGCAACCAATGCCGTTACCGGCATTGCCGATGCCATGATGGACTCTACCCCGCTGGTGGTCATCAGCGGACAGGTGGGTTCGGCCCTGCTGGGCTCCGATGCCTTCCAGGAGACCGATGTGGTAGGCGTTACCCAGCCCATCACCAAGTGGAATTTTCAGGTAAAAAAGGCCGAAGACATTCCCTATGCCATTGCCCGTGCCTTTTACATTGCCCGCAGCGGACGTCCCGGACCGGTACTCATCGACATCACCAAAGACGCCCAGTTTGCGAGCTTCGACTACCACTATGAGCCCGTACGCTTCATCCGCAGCTACAGGCCCACACCAAAAGTGGAGCCCGAACAGATTAAGGCGGCGGCGCGACTGATCAACTTTGCCAGGAAACCCCTGGCCTTGGTGGGCCAGGGCGTTATTCTGGGTAACGCCGAGCAGGAATTGCTCGACTTTCTCAAAAAGTCCGGCGTACCCGCCGCATGGACCCTCTTGGGCCTTTCGGCCATGCCCAGCGACCATCCGCAAAACGTAGGCATGCTGGGTATGCACGGCAACTACGGTCCCAACATCAAGACCAACGAAGCCGACCTGATCATAGCCATCGGTATGCGCTTCGACGACCGGGTAACGGGCGATTTAAAAAACTACGCCACCAACGCCAAGGTGGTACATTTAGAAATTGACGAAGCCGAAATCAATAAAAACGTACACGCCGATGTTCCGGTACTGGGCGACGTGAAACAAACCCTGCCCCTGCTTACCGAGACCATCAGCCAGGGCGACCACAGTGCCTGGATGGAAGAGTTCAGGGCCTGCGACCGGATTGAGCACGAGCGCATCATTCGCGAAGAACTGGCCCCCTCCAAAAAAGGGATGACCATGGGCGAAGTCATTCACAAAGCCTCCAAGGCATTTAACGACGACGCCATTATGGTGACCGACGTAGGCCAGCACCAAATGATGGCCAGTCGCTATTTCCGCTTTAAGCAGACCCGCAGCGTGGTCACCTCAGGCGGTCTGGGCACCATGGGCTTTGGACTGCCCGCAGCCATGGGCGCCAAGCTGGGTGCGCCCCAGCGTCAGGTCTGTCTCTTTGTAGGCGACGGCGGTTTTCAAATGACCATTCAGGAACTGGGCACCATCTTCCAGTCCAAAATACCCGTTAAGATCGTACTGCTCAACAACAACTTTCTGGGCATGGTACGGCAGTGGCAGGAACTGTTTTTCGACAGTCGCTACGCCTCTACCGAACTGATCAACCCCGATTTCCAGACCGTCGCCAAGGGCTACCACATCGAAACGGTAAAGGTGACCGAGCGCGAGGAGCTCGACCAGGCCATTGCCAAAATGGTGGCCCATGAGGGTGCCTACCTGCTCGAAGTCGTGGTAGAGAAAGAAGGCAACGTATTTCCGATGGTGCCGGCAGGCGCCTCGGTATCCGATATCCGCTTAGAGTAGTACCCCAAATATTAACCTCAGAAAAAGAAATGATGCAACAGGAATTCACACTCAGCATATTTTCGGAGAACCACGTGGGTCTGCTCAACCAGATCACCACCGTGTTTACCCGACGCAACCTCAACATCGAGAGTCTGGTTACCTCCGAATCGGCCATCGCCGGCATCCACAAATTTACCATTGTGGTATTCAGCAGCCGCGAGGAAATTGAAAAGGTAGCCCGGCAAATCGAGAAGCGCATCGACGTCATCAAAGCCTTTGTGCTCACTGAAGACGAGATCATTCATCAGGAAATTGCCCTCTACAAGGTGCCCACCCGCACCCTGCTCAACGGCAACGAGATTGAAAAACTCGTGCGCCAGTACGGCGCCCGCATTTTGGAAATCACCGAAGAATATACCGTGATTGAAAAAACCGGACACCATAAAGAGACCCAGGAGCTTTTCGATAAAATGGACCAATACGGTGTGGTGCAGTTTACCCGTTCGGGACGCATTGCCGTAACCAAGGCCAAGGCCGAGCTGCTCGACAATTACCTGCGTAAGGCCGAACTCGACAAGCAGGAACTCAACTAAAGCCGCTTACAATTGTTTACTTTTGACATCCAAGTTATTAACAAACCATATCAATACAATTAACAAACACTATTATGGCTAGAATCAATTTCGGTGGAACCGAAGAAAATGTAGTTACCAGAGAGGAATTCCCCTTGAAAAAGGCACAGGAAGTGCTCAAAGACGAAGTGATCGCAGTAATTGGTTACGGCGTTCAGGGACCCGGTCAGGCCCTCAACCTCAAAGACAATGGCTTCAATGTAATCATTGGCCAGCGTAAAGAGTCCAAGACCTGGGACAAGGCGGTAGCCGACGGCTGGGAACCCGGCAAAACCCTGTTTCCCATCGAAGAAGCCCTCGACAAGGGAACCATCATCCAGTACCTGCTGTCCGACGCCGGTCAGATCAGCGTATGGCCTACCGTTCAGAAATACCTGAAGCCCGGTAAAGCCCTGTACTTCTCTCACGGTTTTGGTATAACCTACAAGGAGCGCACCGGCATTGTTCCGCCCAAAGACGTAGATGTTATTTTGGTGGCCCCCAAAGGTTCGGGTACCAGTCTGCGTCGCATGTTCCTCGAAGGACGCGGCCTCAACTCCAGCTACGCCATCTTCCAGGACGCCACCGGCAAAGCCAAGGATCGTGTAGTAGCCTTAGGTATTGGTGTAGGCAGCGGTTACCTTTTCGAAACCACCTTCCAGAAGGAAGTGTACAGCGACCTGACCGGAGAGCGTGGGACCCTGATGGGCGCCATCCAGGGCATCTTTGCTGCCCAGTACGAAGTATTGCGTAAGAACGGCCACAGTCCCTCCGAAGCCTTCAACGAGACCGTTGAAGAGCTGACCCAGAGCCTGATGCCATTGGTGGCTGAGAACGGTATGGACTGGATGTACGCCAACTGTTCCACCACCGCCCAGCGTGGTGCGCTCGACTGGTGGAAGAAATTCCGCGACGCCTCTTTGCCCGTATTCAGCGAACTCTACGACGAGGTAGCCAAAGGCAACGAAGCCCAGCGTTCCATCGACTCCAACAGTCAGTCGGACTACCGGGTAAAACTGGAAGCAGAACTCAAGGAGTTGCGTGAATCGGAAATGTGGCAAGCCGGCGCCGCCGTGCGCAAGCTGCGTCCCGAAAACGACAAATAAATCAAGTATTTTAAACCCGGGGCAACACCAGGGGTGTTGCCCCGGGCTTTTTTCCTTCCAAAGAAAAATCCGGAATCACCGGACTAAAAGAGACAAACATGAGCAACAGAGTCTATATTTTCGACACCACATTACGGGATGGCGAACAAGTCCCCGGCTGCCAGTTGAACACCATTGAAAAAATTGAAGTGGCGCGTCAACTCGAGAAACTCGGGGTGGACATTATTGAAGCCGGCTTTCCGGTCTCCAGTCCCGGCGATTTCAACTCTGTGGTGGAAATCTCAAAAGCCCTTACCAACCCCACCATTTGTGCACTGACCCGTGCCGTAAAAAAAGACATTGAAGTGGCCGCCGACGCCTTGAAATTCGCCAAAAAAGGACGCATCCACACCGGCATCGGCACCTCGCCCTACCACATCTTCAACAAACTCAACTCCAATCCCGAAGCCATTATTGAGCGGGCTGTGGAAGCCGTTAAATACGCCAAAAAGTTTGTAGAAGACGTAGAGTTCTATGCCGAAGACGCCGGCCGCTCAGACAACGAATACCTGGCCCGCGTAATAGAGGCCGTCATCAAAGCAGGCGCCACCGTGGTCAACATTCCCGACACCACCGGCTACTGCCTGCCCTCCGAGTACGGCGAAAAAATCGCCTACCTGGTCAATAAGGTACCCAACATCGACAAAGCCATCATTGCCACCCACTGTCACAACGACCTGGGTATGGCCACCGCCAACACCGTTTCGGGCATCATCAACGGCGCCCGTCAGGTAGAGGTGACCATGAACGGCATTGGCGAGCGGGCCGGCAACACCTCCCTCGAAGAAGTGGTGATGACCCTGCGCGCCCACAAGGATCTGGACTTCGACACCAACATCGACAGCAAGCAGATCATGAAGACCAGCGGACTGGTATCCACGCTTATGCGCATGCCCATCCAGCCCAACAAGGCCATTGTGGGGCGCAACGCCTTTGCCCACTCCTCGGGCATTCACCAGGACGGGGTACTCAAAAACCGCGAAAACTACGAAATCATCGATCCGGTGGAAGTCGGCGTAAAAGAATCGTCGATTGTACTCACCGCCCGCAGCGGGCGTGCTGCCTTGAAGCACCGCCTGGGCGTGCTGGGCTACGATTACGAACCCAGCGAACTCGACAACATATACAACCGCTTTTTGGACCTGGCCGACAAGAAAAAGGACATCACCGACGAAGATCTGGAAATCCTGGTCGGCCGCGAAAAGCAAGCCGGCAAAAAGCCCATCGAACTGGTATCGCTGCAGGTCATGTGTGGCAAGTCCACCATCCCCACCGCCACCGTTCAGGTCAGCTTCCACGGCGACATCTTTACCGAAACCGCCTCGGGCAACGGGCCCATCGACGCCGCCTTCACCGCTGTAAAAGCGCTGGTGAAGCGCCGGGTGCGCCTCGAAGAATTTTTGATTCAGGCCATCACCCGCGGCAGCGACGACCTGGGCAAGGTACACGTACAGGTAGAGCACAAAGACCAGATTTACTACGGCTTTGCTGCCCACACCGACATCGTGACCGCATCCGTGGAAGCCTTCCTCGATGCCCTGGGCAAAATACAATAAGCACAAAGAGCAAACACATTGATACAGTAACCATTAAAATTAGAATACCTTGGCTGGAAAAACACTTTTCGACAAAATCTGGGAGAAACATGTTGTCAACAACGTAGAAGGAGGACCCAGTGTATTGTACATCGACCGCCATTTGATTCACGAGGTAACCAGTCCTCAGGCGTTCGCAGGCTTAAAAGCAAGAGGGATTAAGGTCGCCCGGCCCGAAAAAACCGTGGCCACCCCCGACCACAACATCCCCACCATGGAACAGCACCTGCCCATCCACGATGAGCTGAGTCGCTTCCAGGTGAACAAACTCAAAGAAAACTGTGAAGCCAACGGCATAACCATGTACGGTTTAACGCATCCTTACAACGGCATTGTGCACGTAATAGGACCGGAATTGGGTCTTACCCGTCCGGGCATGACCATTGTGTGTGGCGACAGTCACACCTCTACCCACGGGGCCTTCGGCAGCATTGCCTTTGGTATTGGCACCAGCGAAGTAGAGATGGTGCTGGCCACCCAGTGCCTCATGCAATCGCGTCCCAAAACCATGCGCATCAACGTAGAAGGCGAGCTGCAAAAAGGCGTGACCTCCAAAGACATCGTCCTCTACATCATTTCTCAAATCTCCACCGGAGGCGCCACCGGCTACTTCGTGGAATTTGCCGGATCGACCATTCGTAAGCTCTCCATGGAGGCCCGCATGACCATCTGCAACATGAGTATTGAGATGGGTGCCCGCGGCGGCATGATTGCCCCCGACGAAACCACCATTGAGTACGTTAAAGGCCGCGAATTTGCCCCCAAGGGCGCCGAGTGGGACAAGGCGGTAGCCGAATGGCGCCAGCTGCCCAGCGACCCCGATGCCGTATTCGACAAAGAGTTGACCTTTAAGGCCGAAGACATTGAGCCGATGATTACCTACGGCACCAATCCCGGTATGGGCATCGGCATCAGCGCCCACATTCCCAAGGTTGAGGACATCGAGAAAGCTTCACAAAACAGCTTTAAAAAGTCGCTCCAGTACATGGGCTACCAACCCGATGAGCCCATGATAGGCAAAAAAGTGGACTACGTATTTGTCGGCAGCTGTACCAACGGGCGCATCGAAGACCTGCGCGCCTTCGCCGCCTTTGTAAAAGGCAAAAAGAAGGCCGACAACGTGACCGCCTGGATCGTTCCCGGCAGTAAGCAGGTCGAGAAGCAAGCCATTGAAGAAGGACTGCGCGACATCCTCGAGGAAGCAGGTTTTTACCTGCGTCAGCCCGGCTGTTCGGCCTGTCTGGCCATGAACGACGACAAAATTCCGGAAGGTCAGTACGCCGTAAGTACCTCCAACCGGAACTTCGAAGGCCGTCAGGGACCCGGTGCCCGCACCATGCTGGCCAGTCCCCTTACCGCCGCAGCCACCGCCATCAACGGCGTCATCACCGACCCGCGGACCATGCTGTAAATCGTTGAAAAACAAGAATCATTAACACCTGTCGTGCAGCCCCCACCGCTCCCCGAAAAGGAAGTGGTGAGGAGGCCCACCGGCACTTAAAAACAAAAACAATGCCCATAGATAAATTTGTCACCCTGGAATCGCCCGCCGTGCCGCTGCCCATCGAGAATGTGGACACCGACCAGATCATTCCGGCGCGCTTCTTAAAAGCCACCACCCGCGAAGGGTTTGGCGACAACCTGTTTTGCGACTGGCGTTACGACAAAAACGGCCAACCCAAAGCCGATTTTGTACTGAACGACCCCACCTACAGCGGCCAGATTTTGGTAGCCGGAAAAAACTTCGGCAGCGGATCGAGCCGCGAGCACGCCGCCTGGGCCATTGGTGGCTACGGCTTTAAAGCCGTAGTGTCCAGCTTCTTTGCCGACATCTTCAAGAACAACGCCCTCAACAACGGCATCCTGCCCGTGCAGATTTCCGATGCCTTTTTGGCGCAGCTCTTCGAAGCCATCGAAAAAGACCCGAAAGTCAAAATCAAAATCGATCTCGAAAACCAAAGCATCTCGGTGCCCGCCACCGGCATTTCCGAGGACTTCGACATCAATCCCTACAAGAAAAAATGTCTGCTCAACGGATACGACGACATCGACTATCTGTTCAGCATCAAAGACGAGATCGCGGCCTGGGAAAAGGCTGCACAATAAGCACCTTCCAGCGGGGACCGCTTTTTCGGAGTCTCCTCCGAAAAAGCGGTCCCCTTAACCAACATCCAAAACCTTCAAAATGCCAAGCATGAACCTTATCGAAGTAATGGATACCACCCTGCGCGACGGGGAACAAACCACCGGGGTATCATTCAGCGAAGCCGAAAAGCTGGCCATCGCCCGCCTCTTGCTCGACGAGCTGAAAGTCAACCGCCTCGAAGTGGCCTCGGCAAGGGTCTCGGAAGGGGAATTCAGAGCCGTTCAGCGCATCACCCAGTGGGCCGCCAAAAACAACTGTCTCGACAAAATAGAAATCCTCGGTTTTGTCGACGGCGAGGTCTCCCTCAACTGGATAGAAGCCGCCGGTGGCAAGGTCCTGAACCTGCTGACCAAAGGCTCGCTCAAGCACGTACAAAGTCAGCTTCGAAAAACACCCGAACAGCACCTGGCCGACATCCAGGGCGTACTGGCCGAAGCCGAAAAACGCGGCATCACCGTCAACGTTTACCTCGAGGATTGGTCCAACGGCATGCTCAGCTCCCGCGACTACATCTTTTTTATGGTCGATGCCCTCAGCAAAACCAAAGTAAAACGCATCATGCTGCCCGACACCCTCGGCATTTTCAGTCCCGACCAGACCTGGGAAGCCTGTAAGGCCATGTGCGATCGTTACCCCGGGGTGCATTTCGATTTTCATGCCCACAACGACTACGACTTTTCCGTGGCCAATGTGTACATGGCCCTCAAAGCCGGCGTACGCGGGGTACACACCACCGTCAACGGACTGGGCGAAAGAGCCGGCAACGCCCCTTTGGCCAGTGTACTGGGCATGATGAACGACCATTTGAAAATCACCAACAGCCTCAACGAGGCCAAGCTCAACCAGGTCTCGCGCATGGTCGAATCCTTCAGCGGCGTGCGCATCCCCGGCAACAAGCCCCTCACCGGCGAATACGTCTTTACCCAGTGCAGCGGCGTGCATGCCGACGGCGACAAAAAAGACAACCTCTACTTCAACCAACTCATGCCCGAACGTTTCGGCCGCGTGCGGCGCTATGCTCTGGGCAAGACCTCCGGCAAGGCCAACATCCTCAAAAACCTCGAAGAACTGGGCATCGAACTGGGTCCAGAGGACATGAAAAAAGTGACTCAGCGCGTAATAGAGCTGGGCGACAAAAAAGAAAACGTATCGACCGAGGACCTGCCCTACATCATCAGCGATGTACTCAAAAACGGAGGAACCCGCGAAAACATCCGCCTGCTCAACTACAGCCTCAACCTGGTGCGTAAAATGAAACCCACCGCCAGCATCCGGCTGATGATACACAAAGACACCTATTTCGAGAGTGCCGTAGGCGACGGCCAGTACGACGCCTTTATGAAGGCCCTCTGGAAAATATACGAGCGCCTGGGCAAAGACCATCCCTTGCTGACCGACTACATGGTGAGCATTCCCCCCGGCGGTAAGACCGACGCCCTGGTGGAGACCGTCATCACCTGGGATTTTAAAGGTCAGGAATTTAAGACACGGGGACTGGATCCCGACCAGACCGAAGCGGCCATCAAGGCCACCATTAAAATGCTCAACATCATCGAAAACGACGACTTCAAATTCAAAGACCAGAAATAAAACACAATAACAAATAATTTTAGATACATGAAGCTCAACATTGCAGTGCTCGCCGGCGACGGCATAGGACCAGAAATCATAGCCCAGGCCATAAAAGTAGTCGACGCCGTATGCGCCAAAAAAGGCCACGAAGTCACTTATCAGGAAGCCCTTACCGGCGCCGCCGCCATCGATGCCCTAGGCGATCCTTACCCCGACAGTACCCACCAGATTTGTCTCGCTGCCGACGCCGTACTCTTCGGCGCCATCGGTCACCCCAAATTCGACAACGACCCCACCGCCAAAGTGCGGCCTGAGCAGGGACTGCTGCGCATGCGCAAGCAACTTGGTCTCTATGCCAACCTGCGTCCGGTAGAAACCTTCCCCTCGCTGCTGCACAAGTCGCCCCTGCGCAGAGACCTGGTTGAAGGCGCCGATTTTATGTGCATCCGTGAACTCACCGGCGGCATCTATTTTGGTGAAAAAGGCCGCAGCGAAGACGGCAACACCGCCTTCGACAACTGCGTGTACACCCGTCCCGAAATTGAGCGCATCCTTAAACTCGGCTTCGAGTACGCCATGAAGCGCAACAAAAAGCTCACCGTAGTCGACAAAGCCAACGTACTGGAGACCTCCCGCCTCTGGCGCCAAATTGCCCAGGAAATGGCCCCCGACTACCCCGAAGTGGACACCCAGTACATGTTCGTGGACAACGCCGCCATGCAGCTGATCCAATGGCCCAAAAACTTCGACGTAATGGTGACCGAGAACATGTTCGGCGACATCCTGACCGACGAGGCCTCCGTCATCACCGGCTCACTGGGCCTGCTGCCCTCCGCCTCCATTGGACTGCATACCAGCGTATTTGAGCCCATCCACGGCTCCTATCCCCAGGCCGCCGGCAAAGACATCGCCAACCCCGTAGCCACCGTGCTTTCGGCCGCCCTGATGTTCGAGTACGCCTTCGACCTGAAAGAAGAAGCCGCCCTCATCCGCCAGGCCGTCAATGCCTCCCTGGAGCAGAACTTCGTAACCGAAGACATCGACAAGGCCCAGGCCAAAAAGACCTCCGAAGTGGGCGACTGGCTGGCCAACTACATCAGCAAAGCCTGATAAAATTTTCATCCAAAACCAGCATGCAGCGGGACCCCTCCATGAGGCCGGTCCCGCTGTCTTTTATACAAAAGCAATTTCCCGTATATTTACAGCACAAAAACAACAACTATGCTGCGCTACCTAAGCATCCTTTTACTGCTCAGCCTTTGGGCCTGCAGCGACCCCACTCCTCAGGCCCCCCTCTACGGCACCTTTTGGGGCGGCGAAGGCAGTCGCCTGATCCTGCGCTCGGTGCATGGCGCCAAAGCCGTCAGCGACACCCTGCTCATCGACCACCAGGGCAATTTCCTGTGGCAACCCGACACCCTGCTTCCGGGCTTTTACCAGCTCGAAAAGCAGAGCGGCAAACAGCTTAGCTTCCTTCTTACCGGAACAGCGCCCATCCAAATAGACGCCCAATACCTTACTTTTCCGGAGCAATGTCAAACCTCAGGCCCCTCCTATTGCCGGGAACTCAAAACCATTGACGAACTCAGTGCGCACTGGCAACAGGCCCTGCTCTCCACCAGTCGGTCCCTGCGCGACTCCGCCTGGCAGCCCACGCCGGCCAACACCCATGCCCTTCAGCTTCAGCTCGACAGCGTCACCACCCACTTTCAACAACAGGTCCTGGAAGCGGCCGACCATCCTCTGGTCCGCCTCTATGCCCTCCTGCAAAAGAGCGGACAACGCCCCCTCTTTCATCCCTGGGAGCAGCGGCAACACTATTTTGCCGTGGACAGTCAGCTGCGCGACTACCTTTACATCGAAGAAGTGGCCCTCTTTCACCAGAACACCCGCGAACTCCTGCAACGCGAACAAAAAGCCCAGACCCTGGAAGCGGGACAAACCCTGCCCGAATTGCTGTTGACCATCGACCAGGGCGACAGCCTCCTGACCAGCCATCTGCGGGGACAGACCGCCCTGCTCCTCTTTTTCAACCGCCAGGATGCCCGCAGCCGGGCCCATTACAAGGAAAGCCACGAAATGCTGCAGGACTTCCGCCGGAGCCCCCTGCACATCCACCTTTTTCACACCGACAGTCTGCCCCCCAACCAGCTGTACGACCTTCGTCCCCTGCCCCAGGTCCACTACCATCAACTCAGCCCCGAAAGAAGCACCCAACTGCTTCAGGAAGGCCTCCTTGTGCAGCAACCCGCCAGTCTCCTCCTCACCGCGGAGGGACGCATCGCCGCCCGCAACCTGTGGGGAGCAGATCTCCGCCTTGGCCTCGAACAATTACTCCAAAAATAAACTTATCTTTACCGCGCAATAAACACGCAAGCATCATGAAGTACCACATCCTTTGGCTCCTCAGCCTCCTCTTTATCACAGCCTGCAACGGCAAAGACAGTTTCACCATCAGCGGCACCATCGACCAGGCCAATGGAGATATGCTCTATCTCTACCGTATGGATTTGAGTGGCGACGTAGTGCTGGACAGCACCCAACTCAAGGGCAAGGGCAACTTCCGCTTTAAGCAGGCCCCACTCACCGAGCCCACCTTTTTAAAACTGGCCCTTTCGCCCCGCCGTTTCATCACCCTTTTGGGCGACAGCACCGAACACATTAAAGTTGAAAGTCAGGCCGACCGCTTTGCCTCCAACTACAGCGTTCGTAATTCCATCGGTTCACAGCACGTACAACTGTTGCAGAAGAGCGCCGCTCAGCTGCGTCAGCATACCGACAGCCTCATTGCCTATTACCAGAACTTGCCCACAGAAGAGCAAGAAAAGGAACTGGAAAGAATCAGCAACGAGCTGCGCGAATTAATCGCCGACTACAAAGCACGCACCGGAAAATTCATCATGGACAATCACCTGTCCTTTGCCAGTTATTACGCCCTCTTTCTCACGCTGAGCGACGACAATCAGATACTTAATGTCATGGATCGCGACGACCAGCTGTACTTTGCCACCCTGGCCACCAGTCTCAACCAACGCTATCCCGAATCGGCCCGCGTTCGTCAGCTCTACGACATGGTCCTGGCTGTAAAACAGGACGAACGCAGAGCACAACTGCTCGAATTCATCAACCAGTCCGAAGGTTCCGGAGCCCCCGAACTGAGCGTCCCCAATCTGCAAGGCCAGGAAATCAGTCTCGCTTCCCTTAAAGGGAAAGTGGTGCTGCTCTCCTTCTCCGCCTCCTGGGACCAGGCCTCCGTGCGGGAAAACCGTGCCCTCAAGGGCATCTATCAACGTCATCAGAACCGTGGTTTTGAGGTCTACCAGGTGGGACTCGAGCGCAGTCGCGTTTTGTGGGAAGCCTATTTGGCTCAGGAAGAACTGCCCTGGATCAACGTATCTGAACTCACCCATACCTCATCCTTTGCTGCCCGCACCTACAATGTGCAGCGCATCCCTGCCAACTACCTGCTCGACCGGGAAGGCAACATCATAGGCAAGGATCTCTTTGGCAGCCGCCTCGAAGAAAAGCTCAGAGAAGTGCTCTGATGCTTAAGTTTCACAAGACCGGGAAAGAAATTTGAAAGTCAGTAAAAGCATATACTTTGCCTCCGACGTGCACCTGGGCGCCCCCGGCATCCGGAATCCGCGCGAACACGAACGCCGCTTTGTAAGCTGGCTCGACAGCATCCGCGACAGCGCCGAAGAAATCTATTTACTGGGCGACATCTTCGACTTCTGGTTTGAGTACCGTAAGGCCATCCCCAAAGGCTACACCCGCTTTTTGGGCAAGCTCTGCGAGCTGACCGATGCCGGCATCCCCGTTCACTTTTTTACCGGCAACCACGACATTTGGGTTTTCGACTATTTGCCCGCAGAAACCGGCGTACAAGTCCATTACGGTCCCCTGATCAAAGACTTCAACGGCAAGCGTTTTTACCTGGCCCATGGCGACGGACTCAGTCCCCACGAAAAAGCTTACCGACGATTAAAAGCCATTTTCACCAACAAAATGGCGCAAAGACTGTTTCGTAGTATACACCCCGACCTCGGCATTGCCCTGGCCACATTCTGGTCGCGCAAAAGCCGTGAAAAAAACGAGGACCCCCACGAAGCTGCCTTCAAAGGAGAAGACAAGGAGTGGCTCATTTTGTGGGCCAAAAGCCTTTTGCAGCAGGAGCACTACGATTACTTTGTATTTGGGCACCGGCACATCGACAAACGATTACAGCTGAACCCGCAAAGTGAATTGATTTACCTGGGCGACTGGGTGAGCCGTTTCAGCTATGGAGAGTGGGACGGCAAGACCTTCCACCTCCGTTATTTTTAAGCGCAAAACCAACCAATTTTAATAAGTACATGTTTGCACAACCATCCATTTATGCCGTCATAACCGGCTCAGGCAGTTATATCCCGCCTGTAGTAGTGAAGAACGAAGCCTTCGAAAGCAGCGTTTTCATGAACGAAGACGGCAGCAAAATTGAGACTCCGGGGCCTGAAATCACCCGGAAATTTGAACAGATTACCGACATCGTTGAACGCCGCGTAGCGCCACCGGAAGTCCAGACTTCAGATATGGCCACCTTTGCTGCCCAAACAGCCATTGCCGATGCCGGTATCGATCCCGAAACCATCGACTACATCATTGTGGCCCACAACCTGGGCGATATGAAACACGGGTCACTCTATCCCGATATCCTGCCCACCCTATCGTCGCGCGTGAAGAAAAAATTGGGCATCAAAAGCCACAAAGCCGTGGCCTACGACATTACCTTTGGCTGTCCCGGGTGGACCCAGGCCATGATTCAGGCCAACTACTACATCAAATCGGGCGATGCCAAAACCGTCCTGGTCATTGGAGCCGACACCATCAGTCGCTCCTCGGACCCCCACGACCGCGACCGCATGATTTTTTCAGACGGTGCCGGAGCAGCCATCCTTCAGGCCCGCGAAAGCGACACCCCGGTGGGCATGCTTAAGCATGTGGTACGTACCGATACCGAGGACTACCTCGACCTGTTGCAGATGGGCCCTTCCTACAATCCGGAGCAGGACGGCATCTACCTGAAAATGCTGGGGCGCAAGTTGTACAACTACGCCCTCACCTACGTGCCCCTGGTGGCCCAGGAGTGCCTCGTTAAAAACGGCCTACAGCTCAGCGATGTCAAAAAAGTACTCATCCACCAGGCCAATGCCAAAATGGACGAAGCCATCTTGAAACGCATATTCCGCCTCTATGGCGAAAAAAATGTGGACCTGCAGGTGATGCCCATGACCATACGTACCCTGGGCAACAGCAGCGTAGCCACGGTACCCACCCTTTACGACCTACTGGTAAAAGGAAAACTGGAAGGCCACAGTGCCGCTTCGGGCGACCATCTGATGATGACTTCGGTTGGTGCCGGCATGAACATCAATGCCTTTATGTACCGCATGCCCTAAGCACGGCGGCACCGAATAAGCACGACGACCGTCTGCCCCCGGGCAGGCGGTCGTTCTATTTCCATTTGGGGGTCGACAACAAGCCCCCTAAAGCCGACAGCAACAACAAAAAGGGATGAAAAAGGGAAAACAGCACATGCCGACCCGTCGGATAGTCCGCATCCAAAAAGCGAAAACCTTCCCGCAATAAAAGTCCGTCGACCACCGCTTTAATTCCAAAGGCCAACACCGGCCACCAGGGCGAACAGGCCCCCAAAAGTGCACCCGCCACCAGAGCCAGCAGCCACAAATTACTCAGAAACACCACCCCGGCAAGACCCAGTGAGGCCCCATCTTTGTATGCACGCGCCTTACCGCCCCAGCGCATCCGCTGCCGCAGATAAGCAGGCAGACTCCCACCCACAGGAGTCTCCACCACGGCGGCAGCATCCTTCACAAATACAATGCGCTTGTGGGCCGACTTAAAGGCATGCAGCAAAAACACATCGTCGCCCGAAGCCCAAGCCTGTCCCCCCACACGGTCTCTAAGCTCAAAATAAGCACTGCGCCGAAAAGCCATAGAAGCCGCACTACAAAAAACCGGCATGCCCAACAAAGCCGCCCCCGCCCCGCTCAACTGCAAAGCCATATAATCAGCCGATTCAAAAGCCCCAAACAGGCCCCCTCCCGGCCGCATACGCACCAGACCGAATAAAAAATCGGCCTCCTGCGCAGTAAAAGCAGTCGCCACAGCCGCTACCCAGCCGGGCGCCGGCACACAATCGGCATCGGTCGTCAGCACCAGACTTCCCTTGCAACGATCAAAAGCGTGACGCAGCGCCTGCTTCTTCCCGCGAGCGGGCGAGCTCAGGAGAACAAAGCGCGCATCATCTGCCAGCTCCCGCCGCAGAAAAGCTGGTCCCCCATCCGAAGAACCATCGTCCACCAATAAAAATTCAAGTAAAGAATCGGGATGGCTTTGTTCCCGTAAAGCCGCCACCAGAGCAGGCAAATGCTTTTCCTCATTGCGAAAGGGAACCACCACCGAAACCAGCGGTTCTTCCAATACGTCGGACTGTCCCGACCCCTTTTCCCTTCTCCAACAGCGCCAGACCGCCCCAACAAAGCCCAGGTAAAGTAAAAAGGGAAGAAGGCCCCAGCACAAAACAAACATCCTAGTGCAGGCGCAAGGACAGCACCCAGTTCTCCATCTGTAAATCCTGCAACAGCACCTCCTGACGCTGCAAGGCCTGGTTCACCGAAGCGTGCCATTCCAAGCTCACCAAAAAGCGTCCCTCATAAGGCAAAACAGCAGCCTGTTCAAAACCCCGGGCCACAAAACTCCGGGCCGCTGCGGCAGCACGCGCTTCCTCCGTGTAACTGCCGACAATAACATGGTGCTGACGGGAAGCCGGCACTACAGGTTTCACTTCCGCCTTGTCTTCCTCCACATCTTCCGACATGGGCGCCAGCTCCTGCTCCATCGAATCCAAAGGCGCGGCCTCCGGCAGCTCCGCTTCTTGCGCTACCGTCGTTTCCACTTCCTCCTTCACCGCTTTGTAAGCGTCCAGCACCGGCGTAAAAAACCACAAAACGGCACCCGCCAAAAGCAGCAAAAGCAAAAGCAGAAATACAATTAGTCCGACAGGACTGCGCCGCTTCTTCGTCTCCTCCTCCTGCAAACTGCCGGCGTTCTGATCGCGCGCTTCCTGCTCCAAAGCAGGCGGAGTGGGCACTGCACTTTGCAGTGGAATACTTTCCTCCTCCACCGAAGTTTCCAAATCCAACAACTCGTTGTCGTCCAGGGGCGCAGCTACTTTCTCCTCCACCCGCTCTTCCGTTTCAGCCGGCAGGTCCTGCTCAAAACGCAAAACCCCCTGATCGTCCTTTAAAAAACGACCAATGCCTTTGACCTCAAACATGCCCGTATCTTCCAGGGTGCTGTTCAGTCTGGCGACATAGTCTTCCACCTTTTGTGCAGCCGCAGCAGAGTCAATGCCCTCAACAGCACAAATGTGACTGATTAAAAGACCATCGTTAAAACTCAAAAAGTTATTGAAGAGAATGTTCTGGCCCTTATCGCGCGAAACAATAAAAGCCCCAAAATCAGGAATAATGATCCGGTTGTTTTCCCTAATCAGTTCGAGGAGATAATTTTCCATACAACATAACTTTTTGACAGTACAGGCTTTTGCCAACACAAAATTCACGAATTGTTAAAGATAAACAGATTTTTACCTAAAATACAAGTCTCACGCATTTTTATACAGCAAGCAACAACAAAGGCTGCCTCCGTAGAAGCAGCCTTTGCCAAAAACAATATAATTGAGCTTACTTGTTCAATAGGGCAAGCACCTGATTGTACACCGCCTCACCGGTAAACCCGAACTCCTTGTCCAGCACCCCGTAAGGCGCAGAGTAGCCAAAGTGATCCAAACCAGCCACCACCCCGTCGGCACCTACCAGTCCCTCCAGGTTAACCGGCAAACCGGCGGTTAAACCAAACTTGGGCGTACCCGGCAAGAGTACCTCATCCTGGTAAGCCTTAGGCTGATTGCGGAAAACACCCTCAGAAGGCACCGAAATGATCTGCACCTTCAGGCCCTTCTTCTCGCGAAGTAACTTAGCCCCTTCGACCAAAGTAGCGACTTCAGAGCCATTGGCCACCAAAACAACATCTACCTGAGCAGCGTCCTTCTCCACAATGTAGGCACCCTTTTTAGACTGCAGGGCCTGCTGGTACGAGCTGCCGGGCAGGTTGGTGATGTTCTGACGCGACAAAATCAAAGCAGTAGGCGTCTTCACATTCTCCACAGCCATTTGCCAGGCCACGGTAGTCTCCTCGGCATCGGCCGGACGCAGCACCAACATACTGTTCTCGCCCTTGTGGTTCTTCAGCTTTTCGAGCAGACGAATTTGGGCCTCCTGCTCCACCGGCTGGTGGGTGGGACCGTCTTCTCCAACGCGGAAAGCATCGTGGGTCCACACATACTTCACAGGCAGCTCCATCAAGGCAGCCAAACGCACTGCAGGCTTCATGTAGTCGCTGAACACAAAGAAAGTTCCGCAAACGGGAATCACCCCACCGTGCAAAGCCATACCGTTGGCCACCGCAGCCATAGTCAACTCAGCCACACCGGCCTGTAAAAAGGAGCCGGAGAAATCACCCTTGGTAAAAGCCGTAGTCTTCTTCAAAAAGCCATCGGTCTTATCGGAGTTGGCCAGGTCGGCCGACATCACAATCATATTTTCAATTTTACCCGCAAACTCAGCCAGAACAGTAGCTGAAGAAGCTCTGGAAGCATTGTTGGCCTTTTGCTGAATGGCAGCAAAATCAAAGGCCGGCGCCTCCTTGCTAAAGAAAGCCTTGAACTTAGCGGCCAGCTCAGGCTGGGCAGCTTCCCAGGCCTTCTGCTCCTCGCGCTTACGGGCCACAAACTCCGCTTTGGCAGCCTGAGCCTTGGCATACAGTTCAGCCACTTCGGGGAAAATGGTGAAAGGCTGCTCAGGGTTACCCCCCAGATTTTTGATGGTTGCAGCAAAATCGGCACCGGCCGCACTCAGGGGCTGACCGTGGGTGCTCACCTGCTTCTCATAACTGCTGCCGTCGGTCTTAACCGCACCCTTACCCATAATGGTTTTACCAATAATCAGGGTAGGTTTCTCGGTCTCCGATTGGGCGGCCTTCAAGGCAGCACGAATCTCGTCGTGCTTGTGCCCGTCAATGGTCACCACTTTCCAGCCCCAGGCCTCGTATTTCTTAGCCGTATCCTCAACGGTCACCGCATTGGTCTCGGTCGACAGCTGAATGTCGTTGCTGTCGTAAAACATCACCAGGTTGCTCAAACCCAGGTAACCTGCCATACGACCGGCACCCTGAGAAATCTCTTCCTGCACGCCGCCATCTGAAATAAAGGCATAAGTTTTATGCGCCATCCACTCACCAAAGCGCTGCACCAAAAAGCGCTCAGCAATAGCCGCGCCCACAGCCATGGTGTGGCCCTGACCCAGAGGTCCGGAAGTGTTTTCTACACCACGTGCCACATCTACTTCGGGGTGACCCGGGGTGGGACTGCCCCACTGACGAAACTGAGACAGCTCGTCCATGCTGTAAGTCCCCGTCAGCGCCAAAATGCTGTACAGCATGGGCGACATGTGACCGGGATCCAGAAAAAAGCGGTCGCGGTTTATCCAGGTGCGATCCTTGGGATCGTAGTTCAAGAATTCAGAAAAAAGAATGTGTACAAAGTCTGCACCTCCCATGGCGCCACCGGGGTGGCCCGATTTGGCCTGCTCTACCATTGCGGCCGACAAGATCCGAATGTTGTCGGCTGCCTTCATTGAAATGTCTTTACTCATGTTTAGCGGCAATTATTAAGGTTTGTTGTTCGTATAATTCCAATTTAACCAGGCACAAAAGTAGTTATTTTTTTTTACTTACTGAAAAAGACAGTCCCCCCTCCAAGCCCTCAAACGCTTCATTCATTGATTTTTTCGCAGTCCCACACTTTTTACTAATTTTGTCTCAGCTGCTCCTGCCGCAAGAAACCTGAAACAAAAAGGTAGTTTGCACCTTTATTATTACAAAAAACATAAGCATGAAAATAGTTGCCGACGATAAAATTCCCGGACTCAAAGGCGTCTTTGAGCCCTTTGCCGAAGTACTGTATCTGCCCGGAAAAGATATCGGTCCCGATGATGTGAAAGATGCCGATGCCCTGATTGTACGTACCCGCACCGCCTGCAACGCCCAGCTGCTGGAAAGCTCTTCTGTAAAAATGGTGGCCACCGCCACCATTGGCACCGACCACTTCGACATCCCCTGGCTCGAAAGTGCCGGCATCCGGTGGGTCAATGCCCCCGGCTGCAACTCCGGATCGGTCCGCCAATACATCGGCTCGGTACTGGCGCGACTGATACTTGAGGGACGCGATCCCGCCACCACCACCCTCGGCATAGTAGGCGTAGGCATGGTGGGCAGCAAAATTGCCCAGCTGGCCAACGCCCTGGGCTTTAAAGTGCTGTTGAACGACCCGCCCCGACAGCGCAGCGAGGGCAGCGCAGCCTTTTGCGACCTGCCGCAACTCTTGCGGGAGTCGGACCTCATCAGCTTTCACACCCCCTTAAACATGAGCGGACCCGATGCCACCTGGCACCTTTTCAACAAAGACACCTTGCGGCAGACCAAAAAAGGCGCCATCGTCATCAACACCTCCCGGGGCGAAGTCACCGCCACCCAAACCCTCCTACAAGGCCTGGCCAGCGCCCACCTCAGTCGCGTAGTCCTCGATGTCTGGGAAAACGAGCCCAACATTCACTCCGATTTGCACCAGAAAGTCTGGATCGGCACTCCCCACATCGCCGGCTACTCGGTAGATGGTAAAGCCAACGGCACCACCATGACCGTTCAGGCCCTGGCCCGTCACTTTCAACTGCCGCTGAGCGATTGGCAGCCGGCCTCACTGCCCCTGCCCCCCGATCCCCTCATCCGCTTCGGCGAAGAAATACTGCAAATGACCCCCGCCCAAGTCGCCGCCACCGCCATTTTGAAGACCTTTGACGTATGCGACGACGATGCCCGACTGCGGGCCCGGCCCACCGAGTTCGAAAAACTAAGAGGCGCATATCCGCCCCGCCGCGAGTTTCACCTCTGGCAGGTACAACTGCCCAAACAAGCCGCCGCAGAAGTCCGCACCCTGTTTAAGCAACTCGGCTTTGTATTAAAGGAAGCGCAGTAACGAAGAAAAAACAAGCAGAAAGCCCAGCGCATAGCCCGCATAGACCTGTGCGGGCGTATGCGCCCCCAAAGCCAGTCGCGCCGACCCTGTGAGTCCCCCCGCCACCACCAGCAAAGCCAGCCAGCCCGACACATCCAGTCCGTAACGCAGACCCAGAGCCGCCAGGGCACCAGCCACACCGGCAATGCCAATGGTATGGAGACTGATTTTCCAGAAAAGAGTAATGACCAGAGCAAACAATAAAGTCGACAAAGTCGACAACATAAAAGTCGCCAGCATCCCCGACAAGCCCATCCGTTTCAGCAGCAGGTAGCCCATGTAGTAAAACAGCGCCGTAAAGAGCACCGGCCACAAACGCTCCCGGGGCGTCTCCATCTGAAAACTCTTAATGGCTCCAAACTGATACAACAAAGGCAAGAGCGACAAGGGCAAAATACAAGTGGTGAGTCCCACCATCAAATAAACCACCCGCTTGGCCTCCAAAGGCATAAAAGCCACATGGTGGCCCGAGTTAAAAATCAGAAAGACCCCAAAAACCGGCATCAGCATGGGATGAAAAAGTACCGAAATCACCTTGCTCAATAAACGCATAACTTTCTTCTCCTTTTAGGGACAGTGTCCCGTTACAACTCCTTGCGCAAGCGTGCCACAGGAATATTCAACTGTTCCCGGTACTTGGCCACCGTACGACGGGCAATGTTGTACGACTTCTCCTTCAGAATCAGCGCCAGCTTATCGTCGGTCAATGGTTTGCGTTTGTCCTCCGCGGCAATACACTCCTCCAGAATCTTTTTGATTTCCCGGGTCGACACCTCCTCGCCGCTATCGGTCTGCAAGCCCTCCGAAAAAAAGTACTTCAGCGGAAAAATGCCGAAGTGCGTCTGAATGTACTTGCTGTTCGACACCCGCGAAATCGTCGAAATATCCAGATTGGTTTTATCGGCAATGTCCTTCAAAATCATCGGGCGCAAACTCATTTCATCGCCCTCCACAAAATATTCCTTCTGGTAATCCAGAATGGCCTCCATCACCGTCATCAGCGTATTTTGGCGTTGACGAATGGCATCAATGAACCACTTGGCCGAATCGAGCTTCTGCTTCACAAACATCACCGCCTCCTTTTGCTCGCGGCTCTGGTTTTTCTTATTCGACTGGTAATCGCTGAGCATCTCCGAATAAGTGGTGCTGACGCGCAGCTCGGGCAAATTGCGCGAATTCAGCGAAAGCTGAAACTGGCCGTCCTCTACCTCCAGAATAAAATCCGGAATAATGTGCTGGGCCGTTTTGCTCATCGGATTGCTGTACGAGCTGCCCGGCTTGGGATTGAGCTTCAAAATTTCATCCACCGCATCCTTCAGCTGCTCGTCATCGAGGTGCAGGCGCTTGGCAATTTTATCGTAATGTTTGCGGGTAAACTCCTCAAAATGCAGTTTCAGAATCTGGTAAGCATGGCGGGCCGACTCTGCCTCGTTGGCCCGGCGTTCCATCTGCAACACCAGGCACTCCTGCAAATCACGGGCCCCCACCCCGGGCGGATCAAAATCGTGAATCACCTCCAGCGCCTCCAGCGCCTCCTGCTCCTCCACCTCCACATTCTGCGAAAAGGCCAAATCGTCCACAATCTCCTCAATCTCCCGCCGCAGGTAACCATCCTCGTCAATATTGCCAATAATGTATTCGGCAATGTTGCGCTGGCGCTCAGTCATGATGCGCAAACCCAGCTGAGCCGTCAAATGTTCATGAAAGGTGGTCCCCCCCGAAAAGGGAATGTCTTCGTGCTTGTCGTCCTTCGAGTAATTGCGCGACTGCAATTTGTAGGCAGGAATATCGTCGTCGCGAATGTAGTCGTCGATCGACAGCTCATCCTTTTCCATCTCCTGCTCGGGAACCGAATCGGCCTCATCGCCGTACTCATCATTGCTCCCCTGCGAATCGCCCGCATACTCCAATACAGGGTTTACCTCCAACTCCTCCTTAATGCGCTGTTCCAGCTGGGCAGTCGGAATCTCCAACAACTTAATCACCTGAATTTGCAGGGGCGAAAGTTTCTGAAGCAGTTTTTGCTGTAAACTCTGTTTCAACATAAATCTGAATACTTAAAAAAGGGTCTGTAAAGGCAGACCGCTCAAAAGCAAAAATAAGCTTATTTCCGCAATATTGAAACAACAACGCCCCTTCTACAAAAAAAGTGCCCCGCAGCAGTAGTCGAAACAACTGGCGGGGCCAACTTGATCCACCCCGGGGGGCGGTGCTTTTGGTTGTGTGCTTTTCTAAGGATCTTCCACCACCAAAAGTACAACGCCCCCGACCCTTAGTTCCGGTCAAAAAGTAAAAATGCTGTGCAAAAGGTACAAAAAACACCGTTTTTACATAGGATCCACATCGGCCGCCACCTGCACATAGCGCCAACTTTGGGTAGCCAGCACCCGGTTGATGCAATCCTGCATCAGCTCCTTGGCCTTCACCGTAGAAGCCTGGCGCTCCAGCTTCAGCATGATTTTTTGCAAATGCACATCCTGAATACGCGCCACCGGCGGTTCCTGCGGACCCAGCACCCGATTGCCAAAAACCTCACGCAAAAAATGCGCCAGCGCCTGCGCCGCCCCCTGCGCCGTTTGCCGCTGCTTGTGTTTCACCGTGAGATACACCAAACGGTAAAAAGGCGGGTATTTGAACTGCTCACGCTCGGCCAGCTGTTCGGCATAAAACCCGGCAAAATCGTTGTTGCGCACCCGCGCAATCACCGGATGCTCCGGATCGCTGGTCTGTAAGACCACCGTCCCCCGGCGATTTTTACGGCCGGCGCGACCGCTCACCTGCGCCATCATTTGGTAGCTGCGTTCAAAAGCCCTGAAATCGGGATTGTTGAGCATCCCGTCGGCATTCAAAATACCCACCACACTCACCCGGTCAAAATCGAGTCCCTTCGTCACCATTTGCGTACCCACCAAAACATCGAGCTTCCCCTGCTCAAAAGCCCCTATCAAGTCCTCATAGCCCTTTTTCGACCGCGTGGTATCGTAATCCATCCGCCCCACCCGCACCCCGGGTAAAAGCGCCTGAATCTCCTCCTCAATTTTTTGCGTGCCAAAGCCCTTCAGTTGCAGCGAGGGATTGCCGCAGGCCTGGCAGACCGTGTGCACCGGCTCGGTGTAGCCGCAGTAGTGGCACACCAACTGATGAATGCCCTTGTGGTAGGTCATGCTCACATCGCAGTGCCTGCAGCGCGAAATCCAGGCACAGACCGTGCACTCCAGGTAAGGCGCAAAGCCTCTCCTATTCTGAAACAGAATAATCTGCTCGTGCCGCTCCAGGGCATCCTGCATCAAGGCCACCAGCTGGGGCGAAAAAGGACCCGTCATCCGTTTCTTACGCTGCTCGTCGCGCGTATTCACCACCACCACCTCCGGCAGCTGCAAACCCTCGTGCCGCGTTGCCAGCTCCACCAGCCCATATTTTCCCGTCTCCGCATTGTAATAACTCTCCATCGACGGAGTAGCCGTACCCAGCAACACCTGCGCCCCAAAGTGACGTCCCAGTACCAGCGCCACATCCCGGGCATGGTAGCGCGGTGCCGGATCAAACTGCTTAAAAGAATGCTCGTGCTCCTCATCCACAATAATCAATCCCAGCGCCTTAAAGGGCAAAAACACCGCCGAGCGCACGCCCAAAATCACCTGGTAAGGCTGCTCACTCAAGAGGTTTTGCCAGACCTCCACCCGTTCGGCATCGGAAAAGCGGGAGTGGTAAATCCCCAGCTTATCGCCAAAGTGGGCCTTCAGGCGACTCGTAATCTGGGTGGTTAAGGCAATTTCGGGCAAGAGGTACAAGGCCTGGCGGCCGGAGGCCAATATCTCTTCGATCAGATGAATGTAGAGCTCGGTCTTCCCGCTGGAAGTCACCCCATGCAAAAGCACCGGCTTATCGGGCGACAGCTGTTCCCGCACCTGTTCCAGCGCCTTGGTCTGCACCTCCGAAAGCGCCTTCTTTTCCTGCAGCTCCACCCTTTCCTGCACCAGCCGTGAAACCTCCCGCTGCGCCTGCACCAGGGTCCCCTTCTTCAACAACTCCCCCAGGGCCCCGGCGCCCCCTTCCACCAAGTCGAGCAGCTCCTTGCGCCACATACCCGCACCCGCCATCACCGACTCCACCCCGCCGGCCTTCTGCACAAAAGTCATCAGTACCTGCAACTGCTTGGGGGCCCGCCCCAAAGCATCAAAGGCATCGCGCAAGCCGTTCTCACTGCGCGCCCCTTCGGCCAGCTGAATAAAAGCCTCCTCGCGGGCACGGTAAGCCGCATTCAGGCGCTCATGCACAAACACCGCATCCATATCCATCAAAGCCTTTACCAGGCCGTAACAGTTTTTCAATCCCGTAAGCTCATTGAGTCGCCCAATGGTCGTGTGCTTCTCGCGACTCAGAAAATCCAGTACCAGCAAAGCCTTTTCAGGCAAATCGTCCTGCTGCTCAAAGTCCGCATTATAATACACCCGCGTTTCGCTCTCCAGCTTGAGGCCCGAGGGCAGCGCCGCCTTATAAATCTCACCCAAAGTACATTGGTAATAGTCGGCCATCCACTGCCACAGTTTCAACTGCGCAGCAAGCACCACCGGTCCCCCCTCCAGCACACTCTGCAGCGGCTTGCAGGCATAGGCCTGCGGCGCCTCGTGGTGCAACCGGAAAACCACCCCAGACAGCAGCTTCTTTTTGCCAAAAGAAACCACCACACGACAGCCCGTCTCCAGTCCCCCCGCCAACTCAGGCGGCACACTGTAAGTAAACAAGCGCGGCAGCGGTACCGGCAATACAATATCGGCAAACAAATCGGGCATACTCAGCGAAGTTTGAAACAAAGGCTAAAGATACAAAAAGCAAGGCGGAGGCCCTCGTCAAAAAAACAGTAAAAAACGGCCGGACCTCGTACGTGCCCCCTAGTTTCTGATTGTCATAAACTTGTAAGACAAACATAACACAGTCTTAACCTTGCATTGACAAGCTGCTTGCCCCATCTGCTTATTTTTACCCCGGAATATCAGACCAACAAAAAGCTTCTTATGCAAACAAACCGTCCCAAGGCCATGATGTACCCGGGTAACAACAACTTTATGCAGGCAGGCAAGGTCCTCCTCGAAGAAGAAATGGACAGCCAAGTCCTACAGATGTGGTCCAAAACCGACATCCGGTCCGACCGCTTTTACCAGACCGGTTTCGAGACCATCGTGTTTGATCACGAGAGCAGCTATGCGTTGGCCACCGTGTTGGCCTCCGTGTTTAACTGGGAACAGGAAATGGTTTTGATGACCCGCAGCGGACAGTATGGAGAAGATACGCTGGACCTAAGGGGCGAGGGACGCCTTCACCATTTGCCCCTGGGCGACCTCCAGGCCCTGGAACAAATTGTTACGCAGCGCCGTTTGCTCAGCGGGATCCTCTTACAAATCGAAAGCAGCGAAGCACTGAGCGACCAGTTGATCGACCAGCTCCTGTTGCTCACCGCCCGCCACAAGCTCACCCTCATTGTACATTGCGAAGGGCCCACCCAGGCCCTCAACGACCGCTTTCACGGCGGCATCGACTACATGGTGGGCAGTCTTTCACCCCAGCGCTCCTTTGTAGTAGCCCGCCGCAGCAAACTGGTACAGACCGAAGGGAACTCCCGCAGTTTCAACCTCGATTTGTACGCCAGCTGGCAGCGCAGCATGGCCCGCCGCAACGCCATCATTGAGCCCATGTGCGGCTGAAGCAGCGCCTTCCACATCGAATACTTCCCCATGGCCGGCGGCTTCCTGATGCCCAACCGGGGCTGAGGGCAGTCCCCCGCTAAATAAATACCGAAAAGAAGTAAGACGACAGAATCAGGTAGACAAACATCCCCGACAAGTCGTTAAGCGTAGTAATAAAGGGACCCGTAGCCACCGCCGGATCAATACTGAAACGGTTCA
>DUOK01000176.1 GCA_012838865.1 Bacteroidales bacterium
CAGCAGCCAGCCATTCAACGCCACCCCTTCGGGCGTAGTAAAAGTAAAAAACTCCTTTTGCGGCAGGTCAAAACCCTTCACCCGCTGCAGCAAGACTTTATTGTCCTCCAACACCCGCTGCTCGCGACCGCGCCTGTCGTACACCGCATACACCGGCGGCGTTTTTACCGTTTCGTAAGAAGTAATGTAGTACGAAAAGTCCTTACTGAACCAGGCCCTGTTGGTGCCCTCACGCGGCGTCAAACGCGTAAGCCGCGTACCATCCATGCGCACCGAGTACACCTCCCGACGCAGCGGCGAGGTCGCCGCTGCCTGAAAATAAAACAGCTTATTCTTCGCATCAAAACCATAATAATCCGTCACCTCCCATTCTCCCGAAGTCAGCTGACGCACCTTCAAACCATCCTTGCCGTACAAATGCAAATGCCGGTAGCCATCCTCCTCGGCCACATAAACAAAATGCCGGCCGTCCTCCAAAAAGTGCACATTGTCGAGCACCTCCTCGCTGATGTAGCGCTTGTTGCGGTCGGTAAGTATGGAGCGCGCCACCCCCGAAGCCGAATTCACCAGGTACAAATTCAGCACATCCTGCCGGCGATTCAAAGTCAACACCGCCAACTCATCTGCCGCTCCCGTCCATTGAAGTCGCGGCACATAGCCCTCCTCAGCCGGCAAATCCATCAACTTTGTGGTGCGCTGCCGCAGATTGTAGACATGTACCCCCACCTGCGCATTTTTACTGCCCGCCTTCGGGTACTTATAGCGATAACTGCCCGGATAAAGCTCAAACTCCTTCCGCTCGGGATGCGAAGCCCGGTAGAGCGGAAAACTGTAGGCATCCACCTCCAACTCATTGAACTTCAGGAAGGCCAGCTCCTCACTGTCGCCCGACCACGCAAAAGCCCGGTTAAAACCAAACTCCTCCTCGTACACCCAATCGGGCACCCCATTAATGAGCGTATCGCGCGCGCCATCGCTGGTCACCGCCGTCTCCGTACCAAAGCGCAAATTTTTAATGAACAAGTCGTTGTCGCGGACAAAAGCCACTTTGTAACCATCGGGTGCAAAGGCAGCCGCCTGTTGCGCCCCCTTCTCCGACAGCGCTTCAATTTCCTTACGGGCAATATCTATCACATAATAATCGGCCCTGAAAGAACGTCGGTAAATCGGCGCCTTGTTCACATAAGCAAGGACCTTATCTTCCTTCTCACTCAATTCATAATCCTCAATTTTTTGAATCGGCGTCGACTTTAAGGCAGGCACATCCACCAGAACTTCCACCGCCTTGCCCGAGGCATAGGCGTATTTCACTATTTTACTGCCGTTATCCTCCAACACCGTATAATGCCTGCCGTCCTTCATCGGCCGCATCTGTTGCAAACCCTTTGCAGTAAAAGTACCCCGTTGCACAAAATCGGCCAATTCCGCCTCCTTCTTTTGCGCCGGAAGCGCCACAGTCAGACAAATAGCCCCAAGCACCAACAAAAATCTCTTCATCGTGTATCGTTCAAATTAAAACTAAAGATTTCACACAAAAATAGTGCACTCGGGCAAAGATATCAAAAAGCATTCCACCACCCGCTCAAAACCACGCATGCATTTGAACTTAATGAGAATCCCCTTTTGCGTACCACACAAAAAATGTATCTTTGCATGTTTCAAAACAAGCAAATAATAACACCCAACATGATAAAAATAACACTGCCCGATCAATCGGTACGTGAATACGAAGCAGGCGTAACCGGTTACGAAATTGCCCAGAGCATCAGTCCCCGACTGGCCAAAGAAGTGCTCAGCATTACCGTTAACGACCAGCTGTGGGACCTTTCACGGCCCATTTCAGGCGACGCCAGCATCAAACTGCACAAATGGGAAGACGACGAAGGCAAACACGCCTTTTGGCACTCCTCGGCCCACCTTTTGGCCGAAGCCCTGCAAGCCCTCTATCCCGGCATTAAGTTCGGCATTGGTCCCGCCATCGAAAACGGCTTTTACTACGACGTAGATCCCGGCGACACCGTCATTACCGAAGCCGATGTGCCCAGGATTGAAAAGAAAATGCAGGAACTGGCCCGCGAAAAAAACGCATACAAGCGGCGCGAAGTCTCCAAAAAAGACGCCCTCAGCTTTTTCAGTCACGACCCCTACAAAGTAGAACTGATAACCGACCTCGAAGACGGCACCATCAGTTTTTATGAGCAGGGCAGCTTCACCGACCTATGTCGCGGACCTCACCTGCCCAGTACCGAGCCCATTAAAGCCGTTAAAGTACTGAGTCTGGCCGGCGCCTACTGGCGCGGCGACGAAAAGCGCAAGCAGCTCACCCGGGTGTACGGCATCACCTTTCCCAAGCAAAAGATGCTGGACGAATACCTGGTGCAACTCGAAGAAGCCCAGAAACGCGACCACCGCAAAATTGGCAAAGAACTCGACCTCTTCACCTTCAGCGCCAAAGTAGGTCAGGGACTGCCCCTTTGGATGCCCAAAGGGGCCAAACTGCGCGAGCGTTTGGAAAACTTCCTTAAAAAAGTACAGGTAAAATACGGCTATGACCCCGTAATTACCCCACACATCGGACAAAAAGAACTCTACGAAACCTCGGGCCACTACGCCAAGTACGGCGCCGACTCCTTCCAGCCCATCCACACCCCGGCCGAAGGCGAAGAGTTTTTGCTCAAACCCATGAACTGTCCCCACCACTGCGAAATTTACAAGGCACGGCCCCGCTCCTACCGCGACCTGCCCATCCGTTTTGCAGAATTCGGAACCGTTTACCGCTACGAGCAGAGCGGCGAGCTGCACGGACTCACACGGGTACGCGGCTTTACCCAGGACGACGCCCACATCTTCTGTCGCCCCGACCAGCTCAAAGAGGAGTTCAAAAAAGTAATCGACATCATATTCTACATCTTTAAAGCCCTAGACTTTAAAGATTACATTGCACAGATATCCTTGCGCGACCCCAACAACACCGAGAAATACATCGGTTCGGACGAAAATTGGGAGAAAGCAGAAAGCGCCATTGTAGAAGCCTGTGCCGAAAAAGGCCTCAACACCACCACAGAGACCGGTGAAGCCGCCTTTTACGGACCCAAGCTCGACTTTATGGTACGCGATGCACTGGGCCGCAAGTGGCAGCTGGGCACCATCCAGGTCGATTACAACCTGCCCGAGCGCTTCGAACTCGAATACATCGGTCAGGACAACACCGCCCACCGTCCCATTATGATACACCGCGCCCCCTTCGGAAGCATGGAGCGCTTTGTAGCCGTATTGATTGAGCACACAGCCGGTAAATTTCCCCTGTGGCTCACGCCCGAGCAAGCCGTTATTTTGCCCATCAGCGAAAAATACAACGACTACGCCAAGGAGCTGCAAAAGCAACTCAACAAAGCCGAAGTACGCACCATATTGGACGACCGCAATGAGAAAATCGGAAAGAAGATCCGCGACAACGAACTCAAGCGCATTCCCTATCTCCTTATAGTAGGAGAAAAGGAAACCGAAGAGGGCAGCGTATCGGTTCGCCGTCAGGGCGAAGGCGACAAAGGCAGCATGAAAGTGGAAGAATTCATCCGCTTCATCAACGCCGAAGTAGAAGGCATGCTCGAAGAAATTGAAGCCTGAGCGAGAGACAAAGACACAAACGAATAGAATTGCTTAAAAAAAATCGGCAATATATTTATTCGTCTGACTTTGATTACATATCTTTGCAGCCTGAAAAACTGAATTTAAGCAAGTACTAATTAAACATAGGAGGACTGGACTATAAGACCAAGAAGAAATCAGGGACAAGCCCCCAAAGATGAATTCAATTACAGAATCAATAACCAGATTCGTATTCCCCAGGTACGCCTGGTAGGTGACAACATTGAAAATCCTGGGGTTTTCGCTACAAGCGAGGCCATTAAAATGGCCGATGCGCTTGAGCTAGACCTGGTGGAAATTTCCCCCAAGGCCGACCCGCCCGTCTGCAGAATCATCGATTACCAAAAATTCCTGTACCAACAGCGAAAGAAGCAGAAAGAACTCAAGCAGAAAACCGTTCAGGTTTCTGTAAAGGAAATTCGCTTCGGACCCAATACCGATGAACACGATTACAACTTTAAGCTGAAGCATGCCGAGAAGTTTTTGAAAGACGGGGACAAGGTAAAAGCCTTCGTATTTTTTAAAGGACGAAGCATCCTTTTCAAGGACAAGGGAGAAATCTTGTTGTTGCGTTTTGCCCAGGAACTCGAGGAAGTGGGAAAAGTAGAACAGCTGCCCAAATTGGAAGGAAAGCGCATGACCATGTTCATTGCGCCCAAAACCAAAAAGAAGTAAGGCACTTTTAATCAACTAAATATATACAACAATGCCAAAGATGAAAACGAATTCCGGTGCAAAGAAGCGTTTCACCATCACCGGAAGCGGAAAAATTAAGCGTAAGCACGCTTTCAAAAGCCACATTTTGACCAAGAAGTCGACCAAGCGTAAGAGAAATCTGACCTATGCGACCCTGGTTAACAAGGCCGACGAAAGCAACGTGAAGCTGTTGCTGGCTATGAAATAGTCGTAAACACAAGCTTCAACAACAAATTATTAACCTGAATGACTTAGCCGTAAAGCTTCCGAAAGGGAACGCTAACCATTCGAAAAACAGTAGAAAATGCCAAGAACAGTAAATGCTGTTGCTTCAAGAGCACGTAGAAAAAAGATTTTAAAACTTACCAAAGGCTACTTTGGAAGAAGGAAAAACGTATGGACCGTTGCCAAGAACACCTGGGAAAAAGGTCAACAGTTTGCTTACCGCGACCGTAAGCGCAAAAAAGGCCAATTCAGAGCATTGTGGATTCAGCGTATCAACGCTGCTGCCCGTCTCGAAGGCATCTCTTACAGCAAGTTAATGGGCCTGTTGGCGAAAGAAGACATTCGCATCAACCGCAAAGTATTGGCCGACCTTGCCATGAATCATCCCGATGCATTTAAGGCCGTAGTAAAAAAAGCCACCAAAGCATAACCGCACGTCGGTTTACTACATAGTAAAAGCGCTTCCTAAAAGAAGCGCTTTTTTTGTATCTTTGTGTGTCGCACCCCAAAACCCTACAAGCGCGGCACAGTAATTGCAAAATCAGAAACAAAAAAATAAGACTTTATGAAAATTGCACTGATCGGATACGGCAAAATGGGAAAAACCATTGAAAAAATAGCCCAGGACCGCGGCCACGAAGTAGTGGCACGCATCGACCCCTTCAACGGCGAAGACTTCAGCTCAGCAGGCTTTCCCACCGCCGACGTAGTCATCGAGTTTACCCGTCCCGAAGCCGCCTACGACAACTACATGGCCTGTTTCAAACACAATTTGCCCGTTGTATCCGGCACCACCGGCTGGCTCGACAAACTGCCCGAAATCAAAAAAATGTGCAAAAACGGACAAACTTTCTTCTACGCCTCCAACTTCAGCATCGGCGTTAACCTTTTCTTCCAGCTCAACAAGCAACTGGCAAAACTTATGAACGCCCACAACGATTACGAAGTGAGCATGGTTGAAGTGCACCACACCCAAAAGCTCGATGCCCCCAGTGGTACCGCCATTACCCTGGCCGAAGGACTCATCGAAAACCTCGACCGCAAAAGCAAGTGGGAGCTCGACAAGCAATCGACCCCCGACGCCATAGCCATAGAAGCACTGCGCGAGGGCGAAGTACCCGGCATCCATACCGTTAAATACGAATCCGAAGTCGACGAAATCACCATCCACCACAGCGCCAAATCGCGACAGGGTTTTGCCTTAGGCGCCGTAATAGCAGCAGAATTTGCCGCCAAAAACAAAGGTTTCCTCACCATGTCGGATCTCCTTAAACTCTAACACAAGCATCCATGAACTTTAAAGACATCTCCCTGGCCAGAAAAATAAAATTTGCCCTGGCCGCCCTCGTTTACCTCCTGGTAGTAATATGGATCGGCAACTACTGGCTGCTGGCGGGACTCGCCATCGTCTTCGACATCTACATCAGTCGCTTCATTCCCTGGGGCAGTTGGAAAAAAGGCAAAGACGGCAAAAAGCCCTCCGCACTGGTCGAGTGGATCGACGCCCTGGTCTTTGCCCTGGTGGCCGTTTACATGATCAACCTCTTTCTGTTTCAGAACTACAAAATCCCCACCTCCTCCCTCGAAAAAACCATGTTGGTGGGCGATCACCTCTTTGTGAGTAAAGTAAGCTACGGACCACGTATGCCCAACACCCCCATCGCCTTTCCCCTGGTGCAAAACACCTTTCCCATACTCAACACCAAGTCGTACACCGAATGGCCCAAGTGGGATTATAAGCGCCTGAAAGGTTTTGGTAAAGTAGAACGCGACGACATCGTCGTATTCAACTTCCCCACCGGCGACACCGTAGCCTTTAATCGAACCAACCCCGATTATTACGTGAGCATACGCGAACTCGGCTACAATCAGGTAGCCCAGAATCCCGAACTGCTCCGCAGCCAACAATTCAACAGCGAATACCAACAGCGCATGTTCATCAACGAACTGGGTCGCACCATCATTGCCAACAACAAAGCCAGCTTTGGCGAAGTACTGTACCGCCCCGTTGACCGGCGCGACAACTACGTAAAACGCTGCGTAGCCCTGCCCGGCGACCTCTTTGAAATACGCGACAACCAGATTTACATCAACGGAGAAGCCGTCGAGAACCCCGAGACCCTGCAGCACAACTACCATCTGATTACCGACGGCACCCGTCTGAACCAGCGCTTCTTTGAGCGCCTCGGCATCTCCGAAGACGACCGCCTCGAAGGCGGCAACGGTCCCCACTACCTCCTGCCCATGACCGAAACGATGGCCGAGGAAGTCCGACAGTACCCCTTCGTCCAAAGCCTGGAGCAAGACATCGCCCGCCCCAACAACAGCGGCATGCAAGTCTTCCCCTACAGCAGAAACTTCAACTGGAGTCGCGACAACTACGGCCCCCTTAAAATGCCCGCACGCGGCGAAACCGTTGCCCTCAATACCGACAACCTCTTGTTGTACGAGCGCATCATCACCGCCTACGAAGGGCACACCCTCGAAGTAAAGGACAATCAAATTTACATCGACGGACAAGTCGCCGACAGCTACACCTTCGAAATGGACTACTACTTTATGCTTGGCGACAACCGCCATAAGTCCGCCGACAGTCGCTACTGGGGCTTTGTACCCGAAGACCACATCGTAGGCCGTCCCCTGCTGGTATGGCTCTCCCTCAACAAAGACAAGAGCTTCCCCGGCAACATCCGGTGGAACCGCTTCTTTAAATGGGTTAAAAACGATTAACAACAGCAACAAACAGGCAGCGTGCATCGCCCCAAACAAGGCCGCACGCTGCCTTTTCATTTCACCACCAAAGCGCCAGCCATGAAAAAGCGCCACATCGGCCACATCCTACTGTGGGTAGGACTCGGCCTCCTTCTCTCCGACCTCATATACCGCCACGGCATTGAACTGCTGAAGGTGCCCACCTCCTCCATGGAACCCACCATACACACCGGAGAATTCGTCCTCGTCAACAAATTCATCCCCGGTCCCCGCTACCTCGTCAACGACCCCGACCGCTACAACCGCCTCTTCCAGACCCACCCTTTGCAATACAACGACATCATCGTCTTCAACTTTCCCGAAGCCGACACCATAGTACCCAACAAACCCGGCGAAAGCTACTACCTCCTCCGCCGCCAGCACCCCGGTCTCGACACCCTCCTCACCAGCGAACACTGGGGCGAACTCCAAGCCCTCGAAGTAAACCAACGCCCCCGCATGATCAAACGCATCGCCGCCCTCCCCGGCGACACCCTCCAAATCATCCGCGGTCAACTCCACCTCAACGGACACCTCCAAATAAGCCCCAAACAAGCCAACGACACCCTTCAACCCCTCGCCCCAGGCATCCCCGACCCCTACGTATTTCCCTCCAGCAACAACCACCGCTGGAATGCCGACAACCTCGGCCCCTTCTACCTGCCCCGAAAAGGCGACGCCATTGCCCTCACAACCGACACCTACCCCCTCTATAGCCGCATCATCCGCGTTTTTGAAGGCGTAAACCTCGAACAACGCGGCAGCTTCTTCTACCTCAACAACCGCCCCATTAAGCGCTACACCTTTAAAATGAATTACTACTGGGTACACGGCGACAACCGCCCCCGCTCCTTCGACTCCCGCTACTGGGGCCCCGTACCCGAAAACCACATCGTAGGCGTCGTCAAACACCGCTAAAGCAAAAAAAAGTCCTATAAAACAACACGCCCTCCCTGCATTGTGCAGAGAGGGCGTGCTTGTATTTGTGTTGTACTTTGTGCTACTTTCCTACTTTACCTGAAAGGATTCTCCTTAATGCCGGAATCGTCCACCGTTGTTGACTCGAAGGAGGAGGCGCCTTGAGCACCACTATCTCCTCCAATCGGCGTAGCAGGATTACCACCAGGGTTGGAGGGATTTTCCTCACTGCCACAAGCTAAAGATGTCACAGCATCAATTAGGACTTCCTCAAATTTGGGTGTTGTATAACAGAGTTTCTTTTTCATATACCTATCGGCAAAGGCCAATACAAAAGTAGGGAAATTATTATTTAACAACAACCTTTTGAGATACACCAATATGTCCTTCTCGAGATACTTTAATCAAATACACTCCTGGATAAAAAACTTCATAGGAACTCCTACCTGAGCCATTCAAAATATCATTATGAAGTAAGCGGCCGTAAGAATCAAAAACACTAACAACAGAACCAACAAGTCCCTCACCTACCTCATAGAAAATCCTTTTATCTTGCGAGAACACCTTTAAATTCTCCGAAGTATCCAAACCAGGATTATTTGGTAACTGTGTGGTCAATGAACCTACGAAACGCAAAGCCAATCTCGATACATCAGTTCCTGTTTTATCAACCGAGAAAGTATACTCAGCAACACTTTTCAAATCAATTATATCTTCGGTCAGGTTATCGATAAGAAAAACGTCAACCCCTTCTAAATTAGAGTCATTAAGCGTTAGAGAATAGCTTCCTTTCTTTCTGACAATCAAACCTAAAGGCACATCGCGCTGACCAGTCAGCAATGGAAAACTGTTGATTGAAAGTCTGCTGCCATCACCAAGACTGTACAATTCAAAAGGACCAGAGGAGCCCAATTTCTTTTCTGTATCGTACTTGTCAGTACCAGCAGTCGCATTATCAATAAACGCAACAACTGCCCGATCCTCAAAGTTGTCTTTAGTTACTGCAATCCTCACAAACGGAGGCTTATTCATTTTACTGCTTTTTAACAACGACGGACCATTAGCGACCGTTGCACTGGGAGGCATTTCTATATTCGATTTCAAGTGTTCAAGTTTAACCTTTACCACAAAGCCATGATTAGAAGGAATAACCCCTTCTGTATCACCTGTTCCCAACCCTGCCTCTGAGTTGAAGGCGGTATATTTATCCTGACGCGGATCCCAAAGCCAGAAACTATTCTCAAGTGTCGTTGTATCCACTACAATACCGCCCCAGTCAAGGCCTGCCGTAAAAGGATTCCCAAACATATTCCAACCATAACCCTGACCGGCAGTTCTAACAGCAGTATGGCCGGCAGCTATTCGATTTATGTTACCCCTGAATACCAAATTATTCTGTGCATAAACGGAATACCCCCTACCTGATTCCATTCTAGCATTAGCACCAATCTGGACCCATGTATCCGTTGGATTATCATAATATGCCATCAAATAACCCGAACCTGAATTTAAGGCATTAGTGCTATCGGTGGGAGACGAAAGGAAAAATGGCCAAAAAGGATTTGCAACAATATGTTGATGGACAAAAACCTTAGCCCCTTCGACATTCAATACTCCTCCCTTAGGTAAATAAGACGCATTAATATCTTCATTTGACAACAAATGAAACTCTCCGGAAACGTTTATGGTTCCTCCTGTTTGCGTCAAAACG
>DUOK01000177.1 GCA_012838865.1 Bacteroidales bacterium
TTGGAGGCTCAGGCCGTTGTGAAGGGCATCCGCATTCGTGTTCAGGTGGGACAATTCCGTGTTTGGGCCGATCAGGACATGCTGGCGACGATTTTACGCAATCTTATTTCCAACGCCATCAAGTTTACCCGTCGCGATGGTTTTATTCAGATCGAGGCCTTCTCCCAGGAGCAGGAGGTGGTGGTGACGGTGTCGGACAACGGGTTGGGGATTGAGGAGGAACGGCGTTTGCAGTTGTTCGAAACCGGGGAAAAGACTTCTATCCTGGGCACCGATAATGAAAAGGGCACCGGCCTGGGACTTCCCCTTTGCAGGGAGTTGGTGGAGAAGCATGGCGGCCGGATTTGGGTCGAAAGCGAGGAGGGAAAGGGCAGCACCTTCAGCTTTAGCCTGCCACTTCCTTCATCGTAAAGAGCTGGTCGAAGGGCAGCTGCAGTACGGCAAAGGCCCTGTCGCGCGTTGCTTTTCTGAAGTCCTCTTTCAGTTGGGGCGACTGGCTTTGCTGAATCACCACCTGCTGAAAAAGCGCGTTGAATTCCGGGAAGCTCTCCTGAATAAGCTGTCGGGCTTCCTCCCGGGCCGCCACCCTTAGGCCCTTTCCATTTTTTCGGGTCAGGGTAAAAGCGGTTTGCTCCAGGTCCTTGAAGCGCAGGGCCTGGTTGCCCAGGGTGCAGCCGCTTACATACTGTAGCCCATCTGCAAAGCAGGTCTTGGTCTCTAAAATGGCGCGCAAATCTTCCATATTGTCGCTCATGCCGCTGAGGGCATTCATGGCGTAGGCCGTTGCTTTTACCCCAAGGGCCAAACCGGGACAAAAATGACCGTGCATTTGTGCCGCCCCCAGCAGGAGTTCCTCGAGGTCTTCGCTCTTTATGGCCCGGATTATATCAAAGCGGGGGTTGTTGCGCAGCCGTTCGCGGCGCAAGGTCTCGGCCTCGGCTGTTTCCGTTGTAGGGGGCATACTCCCCGGTTTGATGTCCAAAATCGGAGTGCCGTCCATCGCATCCAGTCCGCTTACCCAAACCTTATTCCGCTCTACTTTCTGCAGTCTTACAGTCGTCACGCCAATGCCGTTGGGGCGGCGGGGACTGCGTGAGGCAAACACGCCTTTTACCTCACCGGTGAAGATGGGGCCCTGCAGTTGGTAGCTGTCCGAGCGGTCGAAGTAAAACAGCACATCGATGTAGCTCGAATCGTCGAGACGATACAGGCCTTCAGCGAATTGCGGCAGCAAGTCTAAAATGCTGGTTTCGTTTTTTTTGCTGAAACCCTCGCGGGGCTCGCGAATGGCATTTCTGACGTGACCAATGGGTGTAAAAGAAAGGTTCATATTCAATTGTTTTTATTATCTTCGACTGTTGTTATTTCTTAAGTGCTGTGATTATGGAGGTTACTTCTGCAGAGGATTTGCCTTTGGTCGTTGAAAAACGGCCGGACTCGGTCGTTTTCAACATCCCTGAATTGCGCGATGATGTAAACCGGCAATGGGAAACCCGTTTCAATGATTTGTTGAACGAATGTGGTTGCGCTTCGGGTCGCTCCTTCATTATGTATGCTCTCCCCGGGCTCGTTTTGGCTTTCATTTATCTTGTTAATTTTACCGATTTGGGTCGTTACTGGTCGCTGGGCCTCTTTGCAGGCGGGGTGGCTGTGGCGGGAGTGGCAGGGAAAATTACCGGACTTTTGCAGCGCAACCGACGCCTGCGTAAGCTCCTGCTTGATTTCTCCGCCGCTACGGGTCAGCCCGTTCCCCAGGCTTGAAACCAGGTGCTCCCGTCTTTGGTGAGGCGGGTTAAGGGGGTTTCGTAGAGCAGGGCCAGATTCTTTTCTGTTAATACAGCCGGTCCGCCCTGGGCCAAAATCGCTCCTTGCTTCATCAGTATAAAATGATCGGCATAGCGCAGGGCCAGGTTTACATCGTGCAGCACTGCAGCCACGGTGATGCCCTGTTCTACTACCCGGCGCAGCAGTTGCATGACTTCCTTTTGGTATTTTAAATCGAGATTGGCGGTGGGCTCGTCGAGCAGCAATACGGCGGGTTCCTGCGCCAGGGCCCGGGCCACTTGAACCCTTTGCTGCTCACCGCCACTCAACTCTCCCAGCAGCGTCAGCATTTTGTCCGTCAGTCCCATATCCGCAATGGCAGTCCGTACTTTTTGATGGTCCGCCCTTCCCGGCCGCCAACTCACATGAGGCTTGCGTCCGAGCATTACCGTGCTGTACACATCCATGGGAAAGATGGCTTGCGACGATTGGGCCACGTAGGCCAGGGTGCGCGCCAGTTCCTTGTGCGCATAGTCGCCCAGTGCCCGGTCCATTAAGCGTATATTCCCCTGCTGCGGCTGGTGCAGGCGCATCAGACACTTGATCAGCGTGCTTTTGCCGCAACCATTGGGACCCAGAATGGCGGTGAGTTTTTGCGCAGGCACTTCGCCATTGAGCTGGCGGAGCACTTTTTGGTGACGGCGATAGTCAAAGGAGAGATTTTGGAAGGTTATGGCGGACATATCAGGGACGTTTGGGAAGACGGTGAAACAAAAGGTAGAGAAAGAAGGGGGCGCCCACAAAGGAGGTGATGATGCCTACGGGCAGCACCACCGGTGCCACCAGGGTGCGGGCCAGCAAGTCGCTGGCCAGCAGAAATAATGCGCCCAGAAGGGCCGAGCCGGTCAGTACCACCCCTTCGCCAAAACCCAGCAAGCGCCTTGTGATGTGCGGAATAATGAGTCCCACAAAGGCAATCACCCCAAAGAAGGCTACGGTGACCGCGGTAATGAGGGAGGCCACCACGACGCTGAGCATGCGCAGGCGGTTGACGCGGACACCCAGACTGGCGGCTACCTCGTCGCCGGCATGCAGGGTGGAAAGGGGAAAGGTGTTGGCCAGAAACCACAGAAGGGCGGGCAGCAGGGCCAGGGCCATGATGCGAACGTTTTGGGGCGTGGCTTTTCCGAGGTCGCCAAACATCCAGGAGACGATGGCTGCCAGTTCTACATCGTCGGACAGGTACTGGAGCAGGGAGGTGGCTGAGCCGAAAAGGGCGGAGATGATGATGCCGGCCATAATCAGTGTTTCGGGTGAAGCGCCCCGCCAGCGTGCGATGCCTGTAATAAAGAGGGCGCAGAGCAGGCCAAAGAGAAAGGCCGAGGCACTGATGAGCCAGGGATTGTTGGCCAGCATGCCCAGCTGGGCTTGTCGGGCCCAATGCCCCAGCATTACAATGGCCAAGGCCGCACCAAACATCGAGGCCGCACTCAGTCCCAAAGTATAGGGTGAACCCAAAGGATTGCGGATGACCGTTTGTATAACAGCCCCGGAAATGGACAGTGCTGCCCCGGCCATGAGGGCAGCCAGTACCCGGGGCAGGCGAATGCCCAATACGATTTGTTGCACCCCCGCGTCGCCTCCATTAATAAGGGCGGCCACTATTTCACGCAGTCCCAAATCCGAACTGCCCAGCGCCAGCGCCGGCAGTATCAGCAGCAGGAGGAGGACCAGTATAAGGAGCAGCAGCAGGTGCTGTTTTCGCTTTTGTTGCCGGGGTTTTTGCATCAGTGCTTCAGTTTTTGCCAGGCGGGATAAATTTGCAGGAGGTCCTCCGAAACATCCGTACCCAAAAAGAAACGATAGATTTCTGCTCTGCGTTGTTCAAAGTCACCCTGCGAAAGTCTTTCAGGAAAAATCACCGAGGCGGTAAACCAGGCGTTGATCAGCAGGTTTTCGTAATTGGTGGCGTAAAAGTTATGGGGCATGAGGGTATGGACGCGGTCATCAGCAAAGGCAGCAAGCAGTTGCGGCAGCGGGGCCTCCGGACGCAGGTCCTCCTGCGACAGATGCAGTCCCGCTGCATCTATAAAGAGGTAGTCGGGTTGCCAGACCAACAATTGTTCCGGATCGATGCTCAGGACACGGTTGCTGCGTGAGGGGTCCTTTTGAGCAAGGACCGCCGCCGGTTGTTTCAGTCCCAGCCAGGTGAAAGCCTCGTACTGCGGCAGGGTGGAGGAGAGGCCTCTTGCCCCTCTGAAGCTGACGCCGCCCAGGTAAACCGAGGGTATTTCTCCGGCTGCCTGTCCGGCTGCCAGTGCTTGCAGTTCCCCGATTTGTTGGTCGATAAAGCTCAGGAGCCGGTCGCCCCGTTCCTGTTTGCCCAGTACATCGGCCAACAAAGCGATGGCCTGGTTAAACTGCTCTCGGCCTTGCAGGAGGTCACCCGGAGTAAGGACCACTACAGGAATTTTGGTGAGTTGCTGCAAGCGTTCGGCTTGTTGGCGCGAGGCGTTGCTGAAGACCAGCAGGTCGGGGGCGTTGTGTGCCAAAAGCTCGGGGTCGCCGCCGTGGGAGGGTCCCACTTGCGGGAGTGCCCGCAAGTGCTTCTGCGCATGCCAGTAGGGACGTCCCGGTCGGCGCTCCATTTCTTCTATCCCGCTCAGCCGCTCACTCGCCTCCAGGTACACCAGCAGGCGTACCGCTCCGGCTCCCAATCCCACAATGCGCGTGCTGTGTTGGGGCACTTTTACCTCCCGGCCGAGCATGTCGCGCACCACCCGGTAGTCGCCTTGTTCCGCTCCGGCGGAAGGGCGGCTTGTGCAGGCAACGATAAGGCTCAGCAGAAGCAGCATAAGCAGGGGGAGCAAGCCGGGGCTTTTTATGGGCATGATGAAACTTTTCATGGCTCAGGGCTTTGTTGTTTCATGGGGAAGGGGTCTGCTCATGGTCAGCTTGCCGTGTTGCACGCCCTTAACGGCAATAAGGCGGTCGGCCAGTTCGGTCAGTCGCACGGCGCGACCTTTTACCGCAATGATTTCGAGACAGAGGTCGTGGTTGATGTGGAAATGTTGGGCAGCCAATACCTCCTCGTAAAATTGATGTTGTACTTCGTTGAGGGCATTAAGTAGATCGCGCTTGTGGTGATCGTAGATGAGGGTGATGGAGCCCACCACCAGATTGTTGCACTCCCATTTGCTGCGCGAAACGTTGTCGGCTATCAATTGCCGAATGGCCTGGGAGCGGTTGCTGAAGCGGTTTTTGGCAACCAGCTCGTCGAGTTCGTCGAGCAATTCTTTTTCCAGCGAAACGCCAAAGCGGACCACACTCATAGTAATACTTTTTTAGTAATTCGTGTTATCTGGTCAAAAATAAGGGATTTTTGTTGCCCCACCAATCTCTTAAGACGATTTGCGGTACAATTGTTGGGGATTGTTTGTAATTTGATGCCTGCTTTATTTACGTCATACTTTTTGCTATGCCTCGCAATATTTACATCCTTATCTTTTGGTTGGTTTTGTTGGCCGGCTGTCAGAGTCAACGCATGACCAGTCCTGCCTTTACCGATTTTGAAGTGCTTTGGCAGCGGGCCGATTCGCTGGAGCAACTGGCCTTGCCCCGTTCCGGCCTTGCTGTGGCCGACACCATTCTTTTACAAAGTCGCCAGCAGCAAAGTACCAACGACTACATCAAGGGTCTTTTGTACCGCATTCGAATGAACGAGCAGCTGTTCGACGATGCCACAGAACGCAACGTCAGGGAGTTGGAGGCTGAGGTGGAAGCGCTATGGGTGCCGGCACGACAGTTGACGCACAGCATTCTGGGCGATTTGTACCGGACGTATTATCAGCAAAACAGGTGGCGCTTGTTGGAAGAAGGGGCGGCTGTGAGCGGCAGCTCGCGATGGAGTGATTGGACGGCGCAGGAACTGGCTGGAAAGGCCCGGCAGCATTACCGCTTGTCGCTAAGCGATAAGGCGGTGCTGGCTTCAGAGCCTTCTGAGAACTACCGGCCGCTGTTGTTGGAGGGAGAGGGAAAGTTGTACTTGCGGCCCAGTCTCTACGACCTGTTGGTGGAACGCACGCTGAGGGTCTTTTTGGGCGAGCAGCTGTATGAGCTGCCCGGCGCGGAGGGGGTGGACTGGACCCAGGAGGCCTTGTTGCAAGACCGGGAGCGTTTCCTGGCCATGGACTTGGCGGAGGGCGATTCGCTGAGTCTGCAGGCAGAGGCCCTGACTTTGTTGCAGGAGTGGTTGCAGTACAGGCAGCACGAGGCGAGCACCGAGTTGTGGTGCGATGTGGACCTGCTGCGTTTGGAGTTGTTGTACCCCTTGTACCAGGGGGACAAGGGGGAGGCGCTTTATGAGCAAGGTCTCCTTCAACTGGGCGACGAAGTGGCTGGGAGTCCCGCCCAGGCCCGGGTGCTTTTTCATCGGGCCTTGTTTTATCAGACGCGTGCCTATCAAAGCGAGGAGGACCAACGCAACTGGTTGGGCGAGGCCCATGCTCTGGTGCTCCAAATTCAGGAGGATTTCCCCGAAACCGAGGCGGCGCGTTTGGCGCACAGTCTCCAAACCGTGCTGGAGCAAGGGGGACTGGAGTTGGAAACACCGGGAGTGCTGCCTTGGGGACAGCCCTTGGACTACCAGGTATCTTATGTGAATGTGGACAGTCTCCATGTGGCGCTTTACGCGCTGGAGCAGCCCGATATAGCGGATTTTCGGGAGCCTGGCGAGGCCTGGCTGCTGCGGCAGTTGGAAGGCGGGACTCCGAAGCTGAAACAAACCATAGACTTGCCGCATTACGATGATTTTAAGCAGCACACGGCAGCCTTGCGCCTGGGGGAGACTTTGCCTTATGGCCTTTATGCCCTGGTGGTGTCCGACAGTCTTTTTTCTGCTCACAATCCCCGGAAGTCAATGCTTTTTCGCTATGCCCTGATTCAGGTGAGCGACATGACGGTGTTGCAGATGAGTTATGGCGACAGTCTATTGCTGGCGTTGCGCGATCGCCTTTCAGGTGCTGGCCTGGGTCCCGTAAAGGTGGGCGCCTACGAGACAAAGATGGGCGCCGGGCCTTTGGTCGTGGAGACTTCTGCCGCCGGAGATGTGGTGCTGCCTTTGAAGGGTACTGGAGGCCGACAAATGCGTTTCTTTTTAGAGAAGGGGGCGGACCGCTTTTTTACCCGTCCATTGTGGATTTCAGGGTCCTATAAACAGCCATTAAGGGTGGCGCAGCGCGATTTTGTGCTGACCGACCGGGCGGTGTACCGTCCCGGGCAAAGGGTGCATTACAAAATCATTGCCATGGAGCGGGATACCCTGGGTCTTTCCCGGGTCCTTGCGGATGAGCGTCGGGAAGTCGTGCTCTACGATGTAAACCACCGCGAACTGAGTCGCCACAGTCTTAGCACCAACGCCTACGGCTCCGCTTCCGGGAGCTTTGTCCTTCCGCAGGGCGAGCTGAATGGAGATTTTATGTTGCGGACAAGCAGGGGCGCGACTTCCGTTTTGGTGGAGGCCGTTAAGCGTCCCCGCTTTCAGGTGAAAGTTTTGCCTTTGGAAGGCCAGGCGCGCTTGGGTGAACGCGTTCGCCTGACCCTGCGTGCCGAGCTCTTGAATGGCTTGCCCCTGGCCGGGGCTGAGGTGGCCTGGCGGGTGCAAAGGGGACAACAATATTGGCGGCTGCCGCGGGCACAGCAGCCGCTTGCTGCCGGTAAAGGACTTACCGATGCTGAGGGACAGCTGCAAATAAGTGTGGAGACTTCTGCAGAGGAGGCGTCTCAGTCCTTCGGCTTTGGAAGCGTTTTTATTGTAGAAGCCGATGTTACGGCACCCGGCGGAGAAACCCACAGTGGCAGCGGTTCTTTTGAGTTGGGCCCAAAGGGCGGCCGTCTTTCTCTGCAACTGCAGGACCGCTTTGTGGCGGAGGATCTGAAAAAGTTGCCGCTGCGGGTGGACTTGCAGAATTTGTCGGGTCAGGACCTGGAAGGGCGTGTGGCTTACAGTATTGAGGCCTTGAAGGTGGCTGCACCGGATTATCGGGTCGAAGCCGATACCTTTTTGTACGACTTGCCTGAGCCGCTGCCGCGCGAAGTGGTGCTGGACAGGGTAAGTCGTGGCAGTATGGAGGTGAAGGGGAAGTGGATGCAAGAGTTGAATCTGGACAAAGCGCTCGGCGAGGGTTACTATCGTTTTACGGCCAGCTGGGTGGATGCCTGGGGCGATACCTTGCGGGTCGAAGACCGCTTTACGGTGCTGCATCCCAAATCGAACCGCTATAAATTATCTGAAGTCCTCTCCCTGGTGCATGTGGGCGACGACCAACTTTTGCCGGGTCAAGAGCTGCACTTACGCCTTGCTTCGGTTTATCCCGGCGTTCAGGCCCAGGTGCTGGTGCAGCTCGCTGGGGAAATACTCTACAACAAGCCGCTGGCCTTAAACGGAAAATGGGAAAACCTTCGTCTTCCCCTCCCTGCCGGTCGCACCGGCAGCCTCAGCGTACAGGTCCTTTTGCCCCACCACAATCGCATCGCCTCCCAGCAGCTTTCCCTGGAGGTCGAGGCGGTCTCCGAACAGCTCGAGTTGAGTCTCACAGCTCCGGAAGACCCCCTCTTGCCCGGAAGTCCCCAAACCTGGCAAGTGAAATTGCGCGATGCCCAGGGGCAGCCCGTATCGGCCGAAGTCACTGCCCTGTTGTACGATGTCGCCCTGGATACTTATCGCGGGCACAGCCTGCCCGTCCTCAATTTTCCGCCGCCTTATCAGCCCTTTTTGCGCTGGGACAGCCATGCCGGCTTCTTTGCCTATTCCGGCGGTCGCTCCTTGCCCTACAGGCAGCTGGCTTTTGAGCAGCCCTATCCGGCCTTTATGTGGACCCACACCAAGGATTTCACCTTTGGTCGCGGTCCCCTGTTGAAGTCGGCCCGCAGCGCTGCTGTACTAAATATAGCGGATGATGAGGTCGCTTTTGCAGAAGACAGGGCGATGTCGGGCGCTGTGGAAGAAGAAATGATTCCCATAACGCGACAAGAAGAGGTGGCGCCTCAAGCGCCCCCTCCGCCCCCCGGAACAGCAACTCCCATTCGCAGCAATCTGAGGGAGACCGCCTTTTTTCTTCCGCACCTCGAAACCGATGAAAAGGGGGAGGCTGTTTTTGATTTTACCCTTCCCCAAGCACTCACAGGCTGGCGCTTCCTGGCCTTGGCCCATACCAGGGACGGTCGCTCGGTCGGGATGGAGGCCCTGTGGGTAACGCGGAAAGATTTGATGGTACTGCCCCAGTGGCCACGAATCTTGCGAGAGGGCGATGAAGTTTTTTTTAGTGCCCGAATTCTCAACAACAGCCGTCACCAATTGGGCGGCATGGCCCATATCACGGTCCGCGATGCCCTGAGCGGTCAGACCCTTCCCATGCCCGGACTGGATGCCCTGAGCTGGGAGGCCGAAGCGGGAGAGGCGGTTTTGGTAGATTGGCGTGTGAAGGTGCCTGAGGGACTACGGGGACTGGAGCTGGTGCTGTCGGCGACTTCGGGACAGTTGCACGATGGCGAACAACAAGTGGTGGCGGTCCTCCCCGCCCGCACACTCCTTATGGATACCCGTCCCTTCTTTTTCAATAAGCCGGGTCATTACGATTTGGAATTGCCGATCTTGCTGGAGGGAGCCGGCCAGCGCTTTGAACGCTTTACGGTGACCTATACCGAAAATGCTGCCTGGGAGGTGTTGGGTGCCCTGCCCTGGTTGCAGGAGCAGGCTTACGACAATGCCGATCAGGCTTTCAACCGTTATTTTGCGGCCAGTGTAGCGCGACAGCTTTTTAAGCAGCATCCCCAAATTGAGCGCGTGCTCAAGGCCTGGGCGAGTCTGCCCCCCGAAGAGCATTCGGTGTGGGAGACTGCTTTGGAGCGACAGCCGGAGCTCAAAACGGCCTTGCTGTCGGCCACGCCCTGGTTGCGGGAGGCGGAAAGTGATGCGGAAAGGCGTCGTCGTCTGGCGGCTTTGGTAAGCGAAGGGGCGCTCGACAGGGAGCGCTATGAGGCGCTTCAGCGCCTGGAGACCTTGCAACTTTCGAGTGGGGCCTGGCCCTGGTTTCAGGGGATGTCGGCCTCTGCCGGAATTACCTCTCAAATAGTGGAGGGCTTTGCTTACTTAGAGCGCATGGGTGCAGATGCAGGGGAGGCCCGGGAGCTGGTCGACCGGGCCCGGCAATGGTTGCTGAGCGAATTGGCCGATCATAAACGAAGGGCAGAGGCGGCCCTGAAGCAAGGTGCCGATTGGGACGAGGAGGGGGACTTCTTTCTTGCTCCCCAGGTGGTTCGACAAGTCCACGCCTTGAGTGGGGTGGAGGCGCTGCGTGGCGACAGTACCCTCTTGTACTGGGTCGATCGCCTGGAAGCGTATCCGCCCAGGGAGAACATGGCGCTCCTGGCCCGCTCCTTGCAAGTCTTCCACCGTTTTGGGCGCAGTGCAGCAGTCGAACGCCAGCAAGCAGCACTACAGGAGCATTTGTTGGTGGGTGAGGGCACTTACTACTACAAATTACCAGCAGGGCCCTATTGGTATCAGGCACCGGTGGAGACCCAGGTGGCGGCGCTCGAAGCCCTGCGCGAAGTAAGGGCTCCCGCCGAAGTCCTGGCCGGTATGGAAAATTGGCTGATTCAGCAAAAACGTACGCAACATTGGGGCAGTACGCGGGCCACCGTAGCGGCCGTGTATGCCCTGGCCAGTTCAGAACGACCGCTTTTTACGTCCGACCACAAAGATGTTCTCAAAGTAGCCGGGAAAGAAATCCCCTTCGAAAGCAGCGCCTCCGGAAGTGGCTTTAGAAGCTTTTCGCTTCAGGGACCTGCCATTATGCCCGCCTATGGTCGCATCGGTCTCGACAAAACCTCCGACTCCCCCTCTTACGCCGCCATGATGGTAAGTCGTTTTTCGGCCGATTCCCTCGTGAAAGCCGGTGGCTTCCTGACCGTTGAGCGCCAGCTGCTGAAACGGGTACTCATCGGGGCTCGGGAGCAGTGGCTGCCGGTGGGCGACAGTCTTGAGGTAACACCGGGCGATCGGCTCATGGTTCGGGTCGTGGTGGAAAGTCCCCAGGCCCTTGATTTTGTGCATCTGCACCTCCCCCGGGCCAGTCTGCTGGAGCCGGCCAAGCCTCTTTCGGGTTACCGTTATGCGCAGGGCCTGGGTTATTATTTGTCGCTGACCGATGCCGGAGCGGATGTCTTTATTGATCATTTGCCCCGCGGGCGTTTCAGTCTCTCTTTTGAGCTGAATGCCGCCATGCAGGGGCGGGCCAGTGAGGGACCGGCACGTGTGCAGTGTTTTTATGCTCCTGAATTTGCCGGGTTCAGCAAGGGTGGCACAATAAATGTAAAGAAAGGAGACCGGTAGGACAGTCCTGCAAA
>DUOK01000178.1 GCA_012838865.1 Bacteroidales bacterium
ATCTCTACCGAATTGGCTCCACTCTGCTTTTGAATAATGATGCGGGCAGCGGTGCGACCGTTGGCACGTTCATCAAAAGTCATTTTGGCGATGGTGTCCTTTACCACGGCAACATCAGAAAGCTTTACGACCCGTCCCATAAAGTTGCCCACTACGAGTTGGTTCAACTCCTCTGCGGTTTTGTACTCACCCTCTACCCGCAAAGGATAGGTGTGACTGCCAATATCCAACACCCCACCCGGAAGATTCATATTCTCCTGACCAATCAGGGTGCCCAATTGTTCCACCGAAAGATTAAAGGCCTCCAGCTTCTGCGGATCTACATTGACCTGAATTTCACGTACCGGACCTCCGGCAATGGATACGGCACCAACCCCTTCGATACGGTTCAGGGGATTAACCAGCACCTCATCCAAAATCTTGGTCAAGGCAGGATAACTCTCCTCTGCCGTTGCCGACATCATGAGAATGGGGATCATATTGGTGCTGAACTTAAAAATAATGGGCTTTTCCACCCCATCCGGCAACCACGACTCTACCCGCCCCAACACATCGCGTATGTCGTTGGTGGCTTCGTCAAGATTAGAGCCCCATTCAAACTCCAGGGTCAGCAAGGAAAAATTGTCGCGAGAAATCGAGCTGAGTTTTTTCAGATTGTTGACGGTATTGAGCTGATCCTCGAGTATCCGGGAGATATTGGTTTCTATATCCAGCGCCCCGGCCCCCTGGTAATAAGTGTAAATGGTGACCATGGGCGGATCGATCTCGGGATACAGATCGATGGGCAAATAGCGCACCGAAAAAAGTCCGAAGACGATGAGCCCGACAAAGATCAGCACCGTAGTAATCGGCTTTTTTACTGCCGTTTCATATATTCTCATTGGAATCGGTATTTTAAATTTTCACTTCGGTCCTTACAAAACCGGGCGTTAGCGACTGACTTCCACTTCCGTACCATCCAGCAAGCGGGAATGTCCTGCTACAACAACTTCCTCACCGGCCTTCAAACCCGAGAGAATTTCAAACTGCGAACCCACCAGACGTCCCGGCTGAACCACTTTACGTACCGCCTTTCCATTTTCTACCACAAATACAAAACGCTCGTTAATACCGGCCTGCCTTATCAAAGCCAAATCAGGGATCACCACTCGCTGCTGCTCACCAAAACCTAAAGTAACGCGCCCAAACATTCCGGGACGAATCAAGCCGTCCTTGTTCGGGAACTTCAACTCCAGCTGAAAGGTCCGGGTATTGGCATCCACTGTAGGATACTTCAGGTGAACCGTGCCTTCAAAGACCTTGTCGGGGTGACTGTCGATACTGAGTGTCACATTCAAATCCCGATCAACACGGGCAAAATATTGTTCGCCCACGTGCACCACCACCTTTACTGGATCCATTACTTCAACAGTGAGAATGGCAGAACGCCCGTCTGCTACCGGGTTCATTCCAAACATCTCTCCATTTTCATAAAAGCGTCCGGTAACCACTCCGGAAATGGGAGAGCGCAGCACGGTGTTTTCTTCCAAATTGGTATGGGCAGTTCGGGCCACATCGAGTTGGGCCCTAAGCTGATCAAGCTGCTGCTCAGAAATACTCCCCACCTTATAAAGTGTATCCAGACGTGCATACTCCTTACGAAGGTTTTCGAGCTGGACCGCAGACTGCCGGTAATTGGCGGCATCCATCTGAACCAGCATGTCGCCGGCACGCACATAATCGCCAACTTCCTTCAGAATACGACCAATCCGAACCGGCTGGGCACTACTGATGTAGGCCTTCTCAAAAGGCTCAATATTTCCTGCAAAAGTTACAATCTGTTCTACTTTTTCGAGTTGTACTGTTGTGGTTTTAACCAGAGGCTTGCTTTCCTCCTCCTCAGCTTCAGCAGCACTG
>DUOK01000179.1 GCA_012838865.1 Bacteroidales bacterium
ACCGTCCGTCCGCGAAAGCTCCAGCTGATCGCTGCCCGAGTAGGCGAAGAAACCACTGTGCGACTTGCTAAGCTGGAAAGACGCTGCATCGGGTGACGGCAGTGTTAATCGATAGACTCCTTTGTAAGGCAACACACTGTCAGCTTTCGCCAGCAACTCTGCATAAGTCAGAAAACTCACCGGCACAGCCCCCTCCAGTCCCTGCACGCTGTCGGACGCCAGCGCCAACTTGCCTTGATTGCGGTCCTGCCCCACTCCCCTTTGCGGGGCGGCCTGACTCCCACCTCTTTGCGGCGCCTCCACCTGCAAAACGTCGTAAATAAGCTGGCGCGACCAGTCGAAGGACCAGAACAGGCCCGTAAAAGCCATCACAAAAAGCAGAAGGGCTGAGTAAAAACCAAGTGTGCTGTGCAAATCAAAAGTAAAGCGGCGCCGTCCGCCCCGCCAATGGACCACCAGGCGCTGCTTCAGCTTTCCCCATTTTTTTGGCAGCCAAACCACCAGTCCAGTTACAATCAACAAAAGCATAATAATGGTAGCCCAGCCTACAATGGGTCGACCCACCGAAGTGTCGAGCAGCAGCCAGCGATGAAGACGAAAAACCCAGAAAAAGAAGTCGTTTCCCCGTAAATGATCAGAAGGCAGCACTTCGCCCGTATAGGGATTTACATGCAGGTTGCTCCCCCTGCGGCCATCCCCCTCGCGCTGCACATTAAAAACCCAACTGCGGTCCGCCCGCGGATCCAGGGTGACCGAACGGGGCCGGGCACCACTTGCTTCGCTCACCTGTGCAATCAATGCTTCCAGCGGCAAGGTCAATTCCGCATCGGGCACCTCTACTTTAAAAACCGACGGGTTCAGCAGCTCCACCACCTCATTGCGAAAAACATAAACCGTACCACTCAGGCACACCACCGTCAACACCAGGGCACTCGCCAGTCCCAACCACTTATGCAACCAAAACAAAAAGGATTTTATCACCGTCCACGGTCCTCTTTTTTTCCCAGCCATAATAAATAGGATATTAGGACAGCAAAAATAGCGGGCGCAGACAAGGGATAAAATCCCTAAATCTGGCGGTTTTTACACCGCAAAACCATGGCTTTACATACGATCGGGCACGCCGGCACCCAGCAGCCACATGCCTTTTTTAATGACTTGGGCCACGGCGTGGCAAAGCGTTAAACGCAGGTCGCGCACCCGTGCATCTTCCTCAAAAAGAATGGGGTTATCGTGGTAAAACTGATTGTACTCCTTAGCCAGATCGTAAATGTAGTTGGCAATAATGGCGGGACTAAAAGCCGCACCGGCCTCTCTCACCACATTTGGGAAACTGACCAGCGAACGAATCAGATTGTTCTCCTTTTCATTCAAAACCAAACCAACAGGCGCCGAGCCCTTCCAGGCAATATCTTTTTCCTCCGCCTTACGGAAAATGGAGCGAATGCGGGCGTGGGTGTACTGGATAAAGGGACCGGTATTGCCGTTAAAATCGATGCTCTCAGCGGGATTAAAGGTCATATTTTTACGGGGGTCCACTTTCAGCATAAAGTACTTGAGGGCACCCAGGGCCACCATACGGTAAACCTCCTCGGCCTCCTCATCGCTGTAGCCATCCAACTTGCCCAACTCCCGGGCCATATCGCGGGCCGTAGCCACCATTTCTTCCATCAGGTCGTCGGCATCCACCACAGTGCCCTCGCGCGATTTCATTTTTCCCTCGGGCAGCTCCACCATGCCGTAACTAAAATGCACCAGGTCGCGCCCCCAGTCAAAGCCCAAACGATCAAGCAGCAGCGACAAAACCTTAAAATGGTAATCCTGCTCATTACCGACCACATACACCATTTTATCAATATTGTAGTCGTCGAAACGCAACTTGGCCGTACCAATATCCTGCGTCATATACACCGAAGTCCCGTCACTGCGCAACAACAGCTTCTCATCCAGGCCCTGCGCACTCAAATCGGCCCACACACTGCCGTCGTCACGTCGGTTAAACAAGCCTTTCGATAAGCCCTCCAGCACCATATCGCGGCCCACCGAATAGGTGTCCGATTCGTAATAAATCTTATCAAAATCAACGCCCAGCTTTTTGTAAGTCACATCAAAACCTGCATATACCCAGGCATTCATCGTCTTCCAAAGACTCACCACTTCAGCATCACCGGCCTCCCACTTCAAGAGCATTTCACGCGCCTCAGCCATCAGAGTCGAAGCCTTTTCGGCCTCCTCCTTGCTCATGCCTTTCTGCTCCGTAAACTCCTTCAGCTCTGCCTTGTAATGCTGATCAAAAAGCACATAAAAATCGCCCACCAAATGGTCGCCCTTCTTTCCGGTCGACTCCGGAGTAGCACCCTGGCCCCATTTCTGCCAGGCCAGCATCGACTTGCAAATGTGGATGCCCCGGTCGTTCACAATATTGGTCTTCACCACCCGATAGCCATTGGCCGCCGCAATGCGCGAAAGAGAAAATCCCAAAAGGTTGTTACGAATGTGCCCCAGGTGAAGGGGCTTATTGGTGTTGGGGGAAGAATACTCGATCATCATCAAGGGGGCATCAGCCGACGCCGGCTGCATGCCAAAGTCCGCATTCACAGCCAACTCATTCAGCCGCTCCACCCAAAAGTTGGGCGAGAGACTCAGATTCAGAAAACCTTTAACCACCTCAAAACCAACCACCATAGGCAACTTCTCCTGAATAAATCGGCCCAGGTCCTCACCCGTTTCTTCAGGCTTCTTTTTCGAAACCTTCAACAAAGGAAACACCACAATGGTAAAATCCCCTTTTTGATCCTTACGGGTGAGTTGCACCTGAAGCATTTTCTCCTCCGGTTGCGCTCCGTAAAGCTCATTTATCGCTTCCAGAGCCGCAGCTCTTAACTGTTGTTCGATGGTCATGACCTTAGCTTATTTTTTAACCCTGCAAAGATAAAAAATCTATCCAATCGACCGTTAATAAGCCCGCCTCATATCCTCAAAGCACGTACACTCATCACAAAAGCAGCAAGAATTAACAAATAATGGCACGCAAGCACAAAAATTAACGTATCTTTAATTGAGGCTGTAACCACACGGCCCATCATACGTAAGTGTTCAATTGTAATATAGACCAAGTACTATGTGGATGAATCTGCTCTCCGCTTTATATCTGAACCTGGTAGTACTGCAAGGCAGCACTACTGCTCTTTCTTATCACTCGGCACTGTGGCTGGGTTTTGGCATAGCCGCTTTGGGCCTTTTGATGTCGGTATTTTTGGTGATCAACCACCGGAGCAACCTGAAGCGACAAAAAAGTATGGCCACAAGTGAAGAACAGCCTGGACAGGAACGTACTTTTGCAAGCGCATCGGGCAGTGCCTGGGCGCTCATTGATAAACACCCCACCCCTACTGCGCTGTGTGACGAGGGCGGGCACTTGATGAAAGTCAACGCACACTTTGCCCGAGTATTCGGGTCGACCCCCGAAAATCTGAATCAATTAAAAATATTTAACCTGCTTCCGGCCCAACTGGCCGAACCGCTTTCTCAAGCTTTTGCCAACCCCGCCACGGCCCCCTTTCAAAGTAAAGTGCCCTTTTTCAGTCCCAACACCCGCGACAATTACTGCCTTCAGCTGCTGACCCTTCCGGCCGAAAAGGGACACGCTGCGGAACAACTGCTTACTTTGCACCCGCACCGGCAGGCCGAAGAACCAATAAAGCCTGTCAGCTCTCCCAGTCCCCAACCCGACCCGGGGAATGACCCTCTGAGCGATGAAGACCCCTTACAGAACATCCTGGACCAAACGCCACTTCCGCTGCTCATCGAAAACAATCAGGGGAAAATACTTCGGGCCAATAAGGCCGCCTGCACACTTTTGGGTGCCGATTGTGAAAGCATTGCCACCCAGCGTATGGACAGCTATTTTGCTTCCTCCCCCGACGGGCCCGCCTCCTCAGGGCAGGCCTACCTCGTGAAGGAGCGCCACATCAGTTATAAAACCATCATTTATCCCCGAAGTGGCAAAGCCCTGCCCGCCGAAGTCCGCGTCAGCAGCATCAAATATCAGGGACAGTCGGCACTGCTCTATATGATCAGCGACCTCAGCGAGGCCATCGAAAAGAAAAAAGAACTGGACGAGTATAAGATAAAATCGGAGGAGAGCGATCGCCTTAAAAGCTCCTTTTTGGCCAACCTTTCGCACGAAGTCCGCACCCCCATGAACTCCATTCTGGGTTTTGCCGAATTGTTGGCCGAACCCGACATCAATGCCAAGGAACGCAAGGAATTCATTCGCCTGATTCGCCAAAGCGGTAAAGAATTGTTGAGCCAGATCAACAACATGATCGACTTTTCCAAAATTGAGGCGGGATTGATACAGCTGAAGGTGGAAATATGCAATTTTGAAACCCTGTTTCACCAATTGCATGAGTTTTGGCTCGAAGAAAGTCAAAACACCAATGAAGTCAAGCTCTTTTTTGAATTGCCCCCCGAAATTCAGCGCAACGGCATTGCCAGTGATCGAATTCGTCTGAAACAAATACTCAAGGTATTCTTGAGCAACAGCATCAAATTCACTCAAAAAGGGGTCATTGAAATGGGCATTCGCTCCAAAGCGCCCCAGCTCTACGAGTTTTACATCCGCGACACCGGAGTGGGTATTCCCACCGATAAGCACCAGCAAGTCTTCGAAAAGTTTCGCCAGGCCAACGACAGTAACTCCAGAGAATTCAGCGGTATGGGACTGGGCTTATCCATGGCCGCACGCCTGATTCAGTTTCTGGGCGGACACCAGTGGGTCATTTCCGAGACGGGACAGGGATCGGAATTCCGCTTTGTACTGCCCGACCTCCTCTTCCCCCAAGGCTCGCCCTTCCTGCAGGTATCATCGGGTCCCACCACCATGCTTCAGAAAATCATGGTCATTGCGCCCGACCAGGAAATCTACCTGGATCTCAACCACAATTCCAAGCCGGTAAATTATCAGGTGTTTTGGGCACAAAACGCCCAGGAAATGAAGGCCATGATGCTGTCGAACAACATTCGCTTTATTTTGGTAGCGGTTGATTTATTGCCCTTCTGGCAAGAGTTATTGCCCAAAATTCACGGCATCAATCCCAAGGCCAAAATTATTGGGGTAGCGGGACAACTGGACAGCAAGCGAAAGGAGCGACTGGTGGCCATGGGACTGGACGATGTGATACGCACACCGGTCAATATCCCCATCCTGCTCAACATCGTGGAAGAAAAGGAGCTCAGTTCCATGAACATCCTGAGCACCGTCTTCCATCAAAACTAATGGTGCTTCAACTCAAAGTGAATACTTATGCGGTACAGGCTGCGCTGCTTTTGACCCTTGACCCTTTGGGGCAACCAGCGCCAATCTTCGGGCAACTGTCTGGATGCTTCCAAAACAGCATCGCCCAACTCAGGCGGAGCCCCGGGCCCCAGGTACCTGCGCAATATCGCTCCCTCAGCTGAAATATCCATATACAGATCCACCACCCCCTCTATATCGGCCTCATAAGCTGCAGAAGGGTAACCAACCAGCGAAGTCAAATGGGCATAAGGCACCAGCGAACTGCCTAAAAACATGCAATCAGAATTCTGGGCAAGGGCCCTTTGTTCTTCGTATCCGGCCACCAGAACAATGGAATCGGCATCGTAGTCGTACT
>DUOK01000180.1 GCA_012838865.1 Bacteroidales bacterium
ATGAGAAAAATTTGGATGACCCTGGCGGCGGTATTGTTGCTGGGATGGAACCTGGAGGCGCAGCGCGTTTCCGTTAGCGGTCGTGTAGTTGATTCGAGCGACTTGCCACTGCCTGGAGCAGTGGTTTATTTGGCGGGCAATACCATTGGTACGGTAACCGATGCCAATGGCTTTTATCGTTTGAGTAATTTGCCGAGGGGGCAGCACCGTTTGGAGGTGCAGTACATTGGCTACGAAACGGTGGGTGAGCCGCTGGCGGTGGCAGAGACTTCGGCGGAGACTTACGAGTTGAATTTTAAGCTGGTTGAGGGGATTGAACTGCAGGAGGTGAAGGTGAGTGGTTCGCTGCAGGGGCGTGTTAAGGCCATGAACAGTCAGAAAAGCAGTGTCAACATCAATAATGTGATTGCTTCGGACCAGGTGGAGCGTTTTCCCGATGCGAATATCGGAGATGCTTTAAAGCGGATTCCGGGTATTAATGTGCAGTACGACCAGGGGGAGGCGCGCTTTGGGCATATTCGGGGGACGGCCCCCGAATACAATTCTGTGACCATCAATGGAGAGCGTATGCCTTCTGCAGAAGCGGAGATTCGTTCTGTTCAGCTTGATCTTATTCCTGCCGACATGGTGCAGATGGTTGAGGTGAATAAGGTGGTTACGCCCGATATGGAGGGCGATGCCATTGGGGGTTCGGTGAATTTGGTGACGCGTTCGAACCCGGTATCGCGTCGTATTTCCGGTCAATTGGGCTCAGGCTACAACTTTTTGATGGGCAAGCCTATGACTACAGGTTCGCTGATGTATGGCGACCGCTTCTTTAAGGAGCGATTGGGTTTGGTGATATCGGGTTCGTACCACAATCATCGCCTGGGTTCGGACAATATTGAAGCGGAATGGGATCGCCTGGCGGACAAGGTGGAGAAGCCTGAATTGTTGCAGGGTGAGGAGCGTTCGGCGGTGTTCGCAAGTGATTTTCAGGTGCGGACTTACCATGTGCAGCGGGAGCGGCAGAGTTACAGTATGGCTCTGGATTATACTTTTAACAATAATCACCGTTTGGAGGCGAAGGGTATTTACAACCGGCGTAAGGACTGGGAGAATCGTTTTCGGTTGAACTACAAGGATATTGAGGTGATGCACGATGAAAATGACGATGTGTTGCGGCATAACGATGGGCGTCTGGCCTGGCAGAGTGAGATCCGCAGGGAGACTAAAGGGGGCGTGGAAGAAAATAAGTACCGACGTTTGGAGGACCAGATGGTGATGAGCTACTCCTTGGGTGGGGCGCACCATTTTGGTCGTGTGGGACTGGATTGGAATGCGGCGTATTCGAAGGCTTCGGAGGAGCGGCCCAATGAACGTTACATATCCTTCAGGGCTAAGGATGCGGTGGTGCAACCCCTGTTGAACGATACGCGCAAGCCAAATATGTTGGTTGAAGATGCGGAGGTGGCCGACCTGAATGCTAATTTCGATTTGAAGGAGCTGACGGAGGAATTTCAAATTACGGAGGATGTGGACCGCAGTTTTGGTTTTAAGCTGAGTGTACCTTTGAGTGATAATGGGGAGAATGCTTTGTTGTCGTTCGGGGCGAAGTTGAAGCAGAAGGAGAAGATGCGTAAGAACGATTTTTATGAGTTTGAGCCGGTAAATGAGGCGACCTTTTTGCAGGAGGCTTTGAATGGGGAGCAGATGAGGGACATGTCGCGGAGCGATTTTATGGCAGGCGATTATGCGGCGGGTCGTTTTGTAAAGAAGGAGTTCCTGGGCGACCTTGACCTGAACGGTGGTGCTTTTGAAAGGGAGCAGTTGCTGGAGGAGCTGGCGGGTAATTTTGAAGCAACGGAGCAGGTGCAGGCAGCCTTTGTGCGCTACGACCAGCGTTGGGGCACTAAGTGGCAGACCGTGGCTGGAGTGCGTTATGAGCAGACGCAGGTCGATTACAGTGGTTTTACTTATTTGGTAGATGAACAGGGCGATGAGCAGTTGAATGCAACGGGCAGTCGCAGTGAGCGCTATGCCAATGTGCTGCCTTCGTTGTTGCTGAAGTACAATGTGAGCGATGCGCTTAAGCTTAAGGCGGCGTGGACCAATACTTTGAGTCGTCCCCGCTATTTCGATCTGGTACCTTATCGGCAGGTGAACTACGAGGATATGGAAATAAGTGTGGGTAATTCGGATTTGGAGGCGGCTACTTCGATGAACCTGGATGTGATGGGGGAGTGGTACCTGAGCGGACTGGGTTTGGTGTCGGCGGGCGCTTTTTATAAGGACATCAACGACTTTTTTGTTAACCGGGTGTATTTTGATTACGGTTACGAGGGTACGGTGTACAAGACTTTTAGTCAGCCCATCAATGGGGGCGATGCGCAGTTGTTTGGTTTTGAGGCGGCTTTTGAAAGGCGCTTGGATTTTTTGCCCGGCTTTTTGGGCAATCTGGGCGTTTACACCAATTATACGCATACGCAGAGTAAGGTGAAGAATTTTCAGTTGGAGGGCAGAAGCGATGATGAGGTGCAGTTGCCGGGTACGCCGGAGCATGCACTGAATGCGGCGTTGGATTACGAGTCAAAGCGCTTGACCTTGCGCGCTTCGCTCAATTATGCCGGGGCTTTTGTTGACGAGTTTGGCGAGGAGGCCTTTTACGACCGGCACTACGATAAGTCCACGCATTTGGATTTGAGTGGTTCGTACGACATTACGCCCAATTTTAAGTTTTATGCTGAGGCCAATAATTTGCTTAATACCCCTTTGCGTTACTTTCAGGGAGAAGAAAAGTACACCATGCAGGAGGAGTTTTACGGGGTGCGTGTGCAGGCCGGGATTCGTTTTAATTTTTAATGATTATCAAGGATTTAAGATATGAAGAAGTTTTTTTATTTGTTTGTGATGGGGACTTTGATGGCGGCCTGTGCGGGTCGTTCGAACAGCGGACAAGGGGAGCGAACGCCTGGTGAACTGGAGGCTATTGAAGATTCGCTGGAGTATGCGGCTGCTCTTGCCGATCAGGCCAGGATCAGGGTGTCGGTTCAGGCTGCGGCGGAGACCGCGCCTGTGCCTTCCGTGGCTGGCGAAGATGCGGCCGACGACCCGGCCATCTGGTACAATGCGGTTCAGCCTGAGCAGTCGCGCATCATCGGTACCGATAAAAAGGGGGGACTGGCCATTTATAATCTGGCGGGTGAGGAGTTGCAGTATTACGCCCTGGGGCGCATCAACAACGTGGATGTGCGCTATGGTTTTGAGCTGAATGGGCAAAAGGTGGATGTCGTGGCGGCTTCGGACCGCAGCTTAAATACCGTTCGCTTATTTACCATTACGGCAGATACACTGGTGGAGGTGGGTACGCCTTTGGTGAAATTGGACCCTTCGGTGGTGGATGAGCCTTATGGTTTGTGCATGTACCGCCACAAGCCCGACAACTCGTTCTACGTTTTTGTAGGGGGTAAAGATGGCGGCGTGCAGCAATTGCGCTTAAAGGCAAGTGGCGACAGTATTGAACTGGAGAAGGTGCGCGCCTTGCGTGTGGCCACCCAGGCCGAGGGTATGGTTGCCGATGACGAGACCGGCTTGTTTTACCTCGCGGTGGAAGAAGGGGGCATTCATAAATTTGCTGCAGCGCCCGATGGCGGCACCCGGAGTGAGGTGCTGCCGATGAGTCACGGCAGGGACAATACTGCGCTGGTGGCCGATTTGGAGGGCTTGGATGTATATTACGGTCGCGATGGTAAGGGTTTCCTTATTGTGAGCAGTCAGGGCAATTTCAGCTATGCCTTGTTCGACCGTGAAGCGCCGCATGCCTACCTGGGCAGTTTTAAAATTGTTTCGGGTACAGTCGATGGGGTTGAGGAAACGGATGGACTGAGCATCTTTAACGGGGCACTTGGGGAGCAGTTTCCGAAGGGCTTGCTGGTGGTGCAGGACGGTTTTAACAGGGCGGGCGACAGTGCGCTGCCTCAGAATTTTAAGTTGGTAGATTTGAGGGTGCTTGATGGGGCCTTGCAAGAGGCTTTGCCCCTGGCGCCGGATTATTTGGACTGGATGAAATAACTCCTGATTGGGGTGGATTTGGGATCAGCTCTTCGGAAGGCTTCGGCTTTTCGGAGGGCTGTTTTTTTATGGGGCGACACACTTTGGCGGGGGTGGTGCATAGCTTTGGGTTATTAACCTTAAAAACCCATTGTGATGAATGCTTTTCAACAAATGCTTTACATGAATTATTTGAAAATGGTTTTGCTGCGCCGCCTGGGCTTTAAAAGGATAAGGGTGGATTTGCCGAATGTGATGACGCGTGGGGCCATATTGAAAATTGGCCGGGAGTACATTTATAAGGAGGGCAATTACCTGAGACGGGTACGCCTGGAGGATATGCGTTTTAAGGAGGTGTTTGTGCACTTGCATTTGTGCTTTTTGGATGAGGAGCATCGGCGTTGTGTGTGCACGCAAAAGGCAACACAGTACGGGGTGTACCGGGGCATGTGGCAGTTGTGGGACGAAAAACTGCTGCAAAAGAGTCGCCTCCGGTACCGGGAGCTGCG
>DUOK01000181.1 GCA_012838865.1 Bacteroidales bacterium
GATGTAGGCCTTCTCAAAAGGCTCAATATTTCCTGCAAAAGTTACAATCTGTTCTACTTTTTCGAGTTGTACTGTTGTGGTTTTAACCAGAGGCTTGCTTTCCTCCTCCTCAGCTTCAGCAGCACTGCCGCAAGCTGTCATAACAGCGAGGCCCCCCAGAAGTACTAATCCGGCATACGCCCTTGCAAAATGTCGCTTCATATTCAATGGTCTATGTATGGCAAATATTAAAAACAAAATTCACTTACTCCTCACGACCCAGCACCTGATGGTATTCGGTTTCGGCCGACAGGTAATCAAACATGGCCTGATTCAAATTGAGCTTGGCCTGAGTCAACGCGATTTCAGCATCGTTCAATTCCAACAAAGTTCCCGCACCGGCTTTGTAACGGGTTTGGGCAATGCTGAAACCCCGTTCGGCCAGGCGAACACCTTCCCGGTTAGATTCAATCTGCTCCAAGGCCTTAAGCATATTTGTATGCGCGTTATTAAGCTGAAGCACCAAATTACGCACGGTATAGTCGCGTTGCAATTGCAGCTGCTCTCGCCCAACGGCCACCTGTTTTTCCTGATTACGAATAGAAAAGCCCTGAAAAATAGGAAAGCTCAATTGCACACCTGCCGCCAGCGGATTGGCCCATTGGTAATCACCAAACTTAAAGTCATTGGCTTGTGCCACAGCCTGATAGCTCATAAAAGCCGACAAGGTGGGATAACGTTGGGAGCGCACCAGCTTAAACTGGGTAGCCATTTTGTCGAGCTGCAAATCGAGTTGAGTCAATTGGGTATTCTGCTCCAACATACCCTCTCCGAAACCAGCAGGGCCCGACAATTCCACCCGCTCAAAATCAAACAGCTCCTCATGCACCTTAAGAGGAACTTCCTTCGCCAGTCCGAGCAGCACCCGAACCATCATCTCAGACATCCGCACCCCGTTTTCGGCCTGCACCAATCCCGGCTTCAGGTTACGCACCTGAACCTCACTCCGGATGACGTCGTACTCGGCCACCAGGCCCTGTCCGTAAAACTGACGCACATTCTTCAGGTTCTCTTCGGCATTCGCTACACTTTGTGCCATTACCTCATAGGTATCCCTGGCCAACAGAAAGGAAAAATAAGCCTTTCGGACCTCCGCCTCCATATTGATTCGGGATGCCCGGGCCGATTCCAGTGCCGCCTTCATTTCGTGTTCAGACAGTTTGATGTTCTGAAGCAGGGACAGCGAAAAAAGCGGCATTCCGGCAGTTACCGAGCCCTGAAAACTGTTCTTATACCCCATTTCCATAGCGCCTCCTGAGCCGGGTCCAAAAACACCCTCAGGCAAAAACAGCACCGGAAGCTTCATGTTCCGGGTGTAGGCCCCTTCGGCCGAAATGGACGGAAACAAGGAGCTCCAAGCCTCTTTACGCGCGTAATCAACACGCTCCACTTCCTTATTGGCAATGACTATGGTTGGGTTATCAGAGAGCGCCAGCTCTATGGCTTTGTGCAAAGTCAGCTCAAGCGTATCTGAATTTTGATCAACAGTCCCCTGCCCCATAAGCAAAGCAGGATGCAGCAAAAGCAAGAGCGCCAGTATAACAACACCTGTTTCCCTTCTGCCCCTTAGTCTGTACTTCATATTATTCATCTGTATTACAGTTGTTTCTTCTGATAATCATTCAATAGCTGATCCAATTCTTGCAAGCCATTCCTGGTCGAAATTCCACGAATGGTAGTTAAAAAAAGGGTTTCAAAAAGCTCGGCCTGACTAAACAATTCGGGAGGAAACACATCACGACGGTTCATCGCCATCATTTGTTCCATAAAAATTTTAGCCACAAGTGCGGCATTGGTGCCCGAACGGAAATAGCCCCCCTTCTTCCCTTGCTCAATCAATTTCCGGAGCTGGTCCACCATGGCTTCCCGCCTGTAGGCCACCACCTCCTCGTACAGCTTGGGGTAAAAAAGCCGAAGATCCTCAAAAAACGCAGGATTGATGATCTTCACCGAGCGGGAGCCATAATCCAGGATGCGCAGGACAAACTCCAACAAATGATCGCAATTACCTTCAAGTTGAGCAATCTCTTCATCATTTTGGGCAAAAGACGCAAGCATACAACAATGAAGCAATTCTGTTTTATCCCGAAAATGCTCATAAATCGTTCGTTTCGACATGCCCAATCGACGCGCCACCTCATCCATGGTTATCCTCCGTACCCCCTCATTTAAAAAGAAACGGCAGGCTTCCTGCACAATTCGCTCTTTCACTTCCATAAAACGCTATATACGAAGGCCAAATATAGTACAGAAAACTACGAAAACCAAAATAGTTTTCTGCTTTTAACTCAAATTTAACACTGTACAAACTCACTAATATACAGAGCATTAGACAATACAACCAAGCAATAAATCAAGCCATTCAAGCGCCCAAACTGTTTCTTCGGAGCCACGCTGCAGCCAAAACATCCCTAAATTCACTCCCCTGGCGGTGCTGCCCATAATTGTTGTATATTTGCAGGTCATAAGGGACTGAAAAAAAATGAGAAAGAAGATTCTCTTCATCATCAACCCGGTTTCGGGCATTGGCAAACAAAAGGCCATTGAATCCTATATAAAGGAGGGCATCGACACCAAGCTTGCTGCTGTTGAAATCCTTTATACGCAACACAAGGGGCATGCCTTTGAGCTGAGCCGGAGTGCAGCCAATCACTGCCAGATGGTAGTGGCTGTAGGAGGCGACGGAACGGTTAATGAAGTGGGGCGTGGACTTATTGGAAGCACTACTGCCCTGGGCATTATTCCCACCGGTTCAGGAAACGGACTTGCCCGTCACCTCGAAATCCCGTTTAAAGTCAACAAGGCCATACAAGCCCTAAACAACCCGCTCATCAAGCCCATCGACGTCATCCGCATGAACGAGTTCTACTCGCTCAACGTGGCGGGAATAGGATTCGACGCCTTCATCAGCCACCTCTTTGCCCAGCGCAAAAGACGTGGCCCCCTGGCCTACATGCAATTAGTGACCAAAGAGTTCGCGACTTACAAATCGGCCACCTACCAGGTTACCATCGGCAACGAAACCAAGGACTGGAATGCTTTCCTGATCAGCTTCGCCAACTCTACCCAGTACGGCAACAACTTCCACATCGCCCCCAAGGCCAGAGTCGACGACGGCCTCATTGATGTCTGCCTCATCCGGGATTTCCCCAAATACACCGCCCCGGCCCTGCTCATCAGCATGCTCGATCAAAGCATCGACAAAAACAAGTACGATATGATTGTAAAGGCCCCGGATGTCGTCATCTCCCACCCGACACCCATGCTGGGCCATGTAGATGGCGAACCCGTAGAGCTCGGCACTGAAGCAATAATCAGCATTCTTCCCCTGGCCCTGAACGTGGCTGCACCACCCCCTGAGCTGCGTCAGCCTCAAAACTTCTTCTCCCCCCTCATGGAAATGCTTCCCTCCATGCCCATCAACCGCAACTGACTTCCCTGACCCTCCACTCCGGAAGGGAAGTAGTGTAGAACAGCTGCCTTCAGAAAATAGCGTAATGAACAAGCTTTCCTAGCGTTACAAGCATCGCTCCACTCCGGAAGGGAAGTAGTGCAAGATGGCGACCTACAGAAAACACCGTAAGTGAACAAAGGAGTGAAACGTCAAAAACATCGCTGTTTGAGCCGCAGGCGAGTTCGATGTTTTTAGTGAAACGACTGCAGTGAACAGGTGTTTTCTGTCAGGCGCAAGATTGCACTACGACCACCCGAGTTTCGATGCTTGTAGGTAGGAAAGTGAAGTGAATAGCTATTTTATGTCAGCAGCAGGAATACACTACGACAAAGGCCACACCTTTCAGGTATGGCCTTCACACTATATCAAAAAACGCTTCTACAGCAACATACCTGCCGCTACCGTTTCATTCGTCGCCTCATCAATCAGGATAACACTGCCCGTCATCCGATTCACATTATAAGCATCAAAAAACAAAGGCTTCGTGGTCCGAACGGAAATCCGAGCAATATCGTTCATTCCAACAGAAAGATCCTTTTCCTCCTTCTCCAAAGTATTGATGTCCATCTTATACTGAACATCCTTAATCATACAGCGTACTTCAGCTGAAGTATGCTTTAAGGCATACTTTCCGCCCGGAACCATCTTTTTATCGTTGAACCAGCAAATCATCATCTCAATATTCTGATCGTTTCGGGCCGCGCGACCATTGGTGGACTTAACAATCATGTCGCCACGACTGATGTCGATATCGTCCTCCAGGGTAATGGTGACCGATTGCGGGGCAAAAGCCTTATCGAGCGACTCCCGATACAAATCAATGGTTTTAACTTTAGACGAAAAGCCGGAAGGCAGAACGGTTACAGTGTCGCCCACAGCAACCACGCCGCTGGCTACGCGACCGGCATAGCCGCGGTAATCGGGCCAGTCCTTCGACTGTGGACGAACCACGTACTGCACCGGAAAACGAAAATCATCGCGATTGATATCACTGCCTATGTGAATGTTCTCCAAAAGATACATCAAAGTAGGCCCATCGTACCAATCCATATTCTCGCTCCTTGTCACCACATTGTCGCCCTCCAGGGCACTGATGGGCACAAAGCGAACATCCTTAATGCTCAGCTTCGATGCAATGGCCTCAAAGTCCTTTACAATACCTTCAAAAACCTCCTGCTGATAAGCCACCAAATCCATTTTGTTGACACAAATAATCAAGTGAGGAATCTGCAAAAGAGAAGCAATATACGCATGTCTGCGCGTTTGTTCCAAAACCCCCTGGCGGGCATCGATTAAAATCAGCGCCACATTGGCCGTACTGGCACCGGTCACCATATTTCGGGTATACTGAATGTGACCCGGAGTATCGGCAATAATAAACTTGCGCTTGGGCGTGGCAAAATAACGGTAGGCCACGTCTATGGTAATGCCCTGTTCGCGTTCGGCACGTAAACCGTCGGTCAGCAAAGCCAGGTTCACCTGCTCGCCACCGGCCCGCACACTGGCCCGCTCTATGGCTTCCATCTGGTCCTCAAAAATAGCCTTGGAATCGTACAGCAAGCGACCAATTAAGGTACTCTTACCATCATCGACACTGCCCGCTGTGGTAAAGCGCAGCAGCTCCATATCTAAATATCCTGAATTTTTTCCGCTCATGATTCTGTGTCTGTTGAAAATGATTAAAAGTAACCTTCCTTTTTGCGGTCTTCCATAGCTGCATCCGATCGCTTATCGTCGGCACGCCCACCCCGTTCGGTAATCCGGGAGGCAGCCACCTCCTGAATGATGTCCTCCAGACTGTTGGCAGCCGATAAGGTGAGACCGGTACAGGTAATGTCGCCAATGGTACGGCAACGCACCTGCATTTTTTGGGGCTTTTCATTCTCACGCAACTGCATAAAAGGCGCTGTCGCCATTAACACTCCGTCGCGCTCAAACACTTCTCTTTCGTGGGTATAATAAAGGGAAGGCAACTCAATATTTTCCATATAGATGTACTGCCACACATCCATTTCGGTCCAGTTACTGATGGGAAAAACCCTAAAATGTTCGCCCATATTTTTACGCCCATTGAACAAGCTCCACAACTCCGGACGCTGATTCTTCGGATCCCACTGTCCAAACTCGTCCCGGTGCGAGAAAAAACGTTCCTTAGCACGGGCCTTTTCTTCGTCACGACGACCGCCACCCATAGCAGCATCAAACTTCAACTCTTCAAGGGCATCAAGGAGGGTCACTGTTTGCAGTTTGTTGCGACTGGCATTGATGCCCGTCTCCTCCTGCGCCCTTCCCTTATCTATGGAATCCTGCACCAAACGAACGATACACTTAGCTCCGGTTTTTTCCATCAACTGATCGCGGTAATCCAGTGTTTCCTGAAAATTATGCCCGGTGTCGATGTGCAACAAAGGAAAAGGAACCCTTGCCGGATAAAATGCCTTAAGCGCCAGGTGAAACATCACAATGGAATCTTTTCCACCTGAAAACAACATGACGGGATTTTCAAACTGCGCAGCTACTTCGCGAATTACGAAGATAGACTCAGCTTCCAATTCCTTTAAGTGATTAATCTGATACTTATCCATGAGTTTATTTTATATAAGACTCCGCAAATTTAACGCTTTGTGGGGAGATTTTGAAATAATCCCCTGAAGGATAAAACGAAAGGCCGACCCTTAGGGTCGGCCTTTGCGGCACAATAATGTTCTATCTGTCAATAAATCAGCCCTCATAAACCTTCCAATCCGCTAGGAATAACCAGTTAAGCGAGGGCACAAATGCGTATTAATACGCATCCGTTTTAATCCTCCATTTGCACTTCGTTGGGATCAAAACTTTTGTTGTATTGCTGCATGGCACGCATACTCATACCCATACTGGAAAAGCCTCCATCGTGAAACAGGTTCTGCATGGTTACCTTCCGTGTTAAATCAGAAAAGAGCGTTATACAGTAATTGGCGCAATCCTGAGCGTCGGCATTACCCAGCGGCGACATGCGATCTGAAAAGTCGATAAGACCATCGATGCCCTTCACGCCGCTTCCGGCAGTGGTAACGGTGGGCGACTGACTGATGGTATTCACACGCACTTTCTTTTGACGACCATAGATGTAACCGAAACTACGCGCAATGGATTCCAGCAGGGCTTTGGCATCTGCCATATCGTTGTAGCCGTAAAGGGTACGCTGGGCAGCCACATACGAAAGCGCTACAATAGAGCCCCAGTCGTTCATGGCATCCATTTTAAAGGCAGTCTGAATAACCTTGTGGAATGAAATGGCGGAAATATCAAGCGTTTTGGCCAGATAGTTATAATCCAAATCGTTGTACAAACGCTTCTTGCGCACGTTCAGCGACATGCCAATAGAGTGAAGAATGAAATCAATTTTTCCACCAAGCACTTCGGTAGAAGTCTTAATCACATTCTCCAAGTCGGCCAAATTGGTAGCATCTGCAGGAATCACAGTTGCTCCGGTTTTTTCGGCCAGCTCGCTAACACTACCCATACGGCAGGCAACGTGGGTATTCGAGAGGGTAAACTGAGCGCCTTCAGCATGAGCCATTTCTGCCACTTTCCAGGCAATGGACATGTCGTTAAGCGCTCCAAAAATAATCCCTCTTTTTCCTTTTAAAAGATTATATCCCATATTAGTTTTGATTTTTGAAGCTACAAATATAAGCTATAATCCGCCCGAAAGAAAAACTAAAACGATTTTTGTTTTTATTAAGTCTATTTAAGGAATTCACGGGCATTGGTCAGTGCAGCCTCAGAAAGCTCTGCCCCACTGAGCATTCCGGCAATTTCCAACACGCGTGCATCCGCATCCAGCGCCTTAATCTCCGACAGGGTGTGCGCCTCTGTATCGCGCTTAAAGACCTTGTAATGATGCTGTCCCTTGCCGGCAATTTGTGGCAGGTGGGTTATGCTTATGACCTGGAGTCTTTGCCCCATTTCCAACATGATGCGCCCCATCCGGTCGGCAATTTCTCCGGAGACCCCGGTATCGATCTCATCAAAGATTAGAGTGGGCAGACTGCGTGCAGAGGTAAGTAAAGCCTTAATGCACAGCATCAAACGCGACAATTCTCCGCCGGAAGCTACTTTGGGGATGTCGCACAAGTCTCCATTCTTATTGGCAGAAAACAGAAACTGTATCCGGTCGCGTCCCTGCTCACCATAAGCGTCGCTGTCGTGATGTTGCAAGCGCAGTCGGGCATTGGGCATGCCCAACTCAGCCAACTGGCCCTCAATACGCTCCTCAATTCCTTTAAAAACAGCCTTTCTGGCCGCAGAGAGTTCTTGAGCCATCTTTTGCAAGGCCTCTTCCTGAACGGCCACTTTCTTATTTAAAACCTTCAGGTCTTCGTCAAAAGCATCCAACCCGCCCAGTTTTTGCTCCAAATCAGTCAGCAAATCCAACAAAGCCCTGTTACTGTCCACATGGTGCTTCTGCTGCAGCGAATACAGCAAATCGAGCCTATCCTGAACCACGCGACTGCGTTGTGGATCAAACTCCACCGAAGTGGCCTGGTGGCCCAGCTCCCGCGCCAGGTCCTTCAACTCAATGTAGACCGACGAAAGCCGCTCAGCCAGCTCCGAACCGTTATCGAGATAAGCCGCTATTTTTCCGACCTCCTGCTGTACCTGATGCAGCCCGTCCAGCACTGGAAACTCCTGCTCCATCAGCAGCAGATTAGCCGCAGCCAGTGCTCCTTTTATTTCTTCGACGTGACTGAGTTGCTGTAATTCTTTTTCCAGCTCCTGCTGCTCCTCTTCCTGAAGCGCTGCCTCACGCAACTGAGCTGCCTGAAACTCCCAATAATCCCGATCGGCCTGCTGCTTTTGGTTTTGTTCAATCAAAGCATCCCGCGCTTTGACCAGTTTCTTGTAGTCCCGGTATAAGCCTGCGTAAGTCTCCAGCAACTTCTCGTTGCCGGCCACTGCGTCCACCACTCCCAGCTGAAAGTCATTGCTGCCCAACAAGAGATTTTGATGCTGCGAATGCACATCAATCAGATGATCGGCCAGTTCCTTTAAAAAAGCCAGCGTAACAGGCATATCGTTAACAAAAGCCCGCGACTTACCGCTGGGCAATATTTCACGCCTGATCAGGGTTTCTTCTTCATAATCCACATCCTCCCGATCAAACAAGGCTTCCAAGGCATAGCCACTCAAATTAAAACCGGCCTCCACCACGCACTTGCGCTCCTTATCCCGCAACACAGAAACATCACTGCGCTGTCCCAGAATCAAGGATAAAGCACCAAGAAGAATGGATTTACCAGCTCCTGTTTCACCAGTAATTACGGTGAAGCCGGGCATAAAATTGATGTCCGCAGCATCTATAAGTGCGTAATTCGAAATAGAAAGGTGATACAACATAAAAGAAGTGCTTTAGGCACAAATGTAAGAAAAATTACAACCTGTTGTCGTCCTTAAGCAGGGCCTCATACTTATCGGCATTAGCCGGATTAACCTCTTTTAAAACATTCACTACCCGCGCCTTTTCCATAGATGGCGAAGCAGAAAACACATTCTGAATTTCTTCGGCTTTGGCATCAAAGAAAAAACTGAGCGCAAAAGAGTTGGGGCTTTGACGGTACACCCTTTGCAACAATTCAAGTGCCGAAATCATTGCAGCCCTCCCCTCTTCGGGTTTATCGGCCATCAAATCAAGTCCCCGTCGGTGGTACTGATAAGCACAGTTGCGCAAGGGGTTATGGTGTTCATTCAACAAATTTTCAACCAACCAATACCGGTTGCGCGTACTCTCGAAAGACTTCCAACCCGATTCCCGGGCATTTTGCGACATATTCACAATGTTTTGAGCCTGACGAAAATAGGGCGTGCCCCCCGAAGAAGAAAAGGAATCGTAATCGTAACCCAAAATAACATAGGCGTAATAAGCCAAAATGGCCACCAGGTTCGATTCCATGTTATTGGCATTATACACCAAAGGCTCAAACTCAACATAACGAAAATGAAGATTCTGGTCCTGAAAATTAATCAGAGGCGATGAATAGGAAGAATTAAAAACAGGACGTCGCGCCTGAATCTGCAAAGTACCCTTAAACTCATCGCTACCAATCTGCTCCCGAATATTGATCATGATCGAACATTCGATGCGTTCCTCATTTTGATAAACATGCTCCGTCCAACTTTGACTGTTCATAAACTCCATAATGGAAGTCTGCAAAGTTTCAAATACCTCTCGGTTGGTTCCCTGAATACCGGGCGCAACCACCTGTACCATACACCGGAGTTCCTGGGCACTGAGTCGCTGCTGAGGCAGCAACAACACCAGGACCAGCAAGGGGGCAATACGACTAAAACCAAGCTTCTTCCACATAAAAAAGACTTAAAAACAGTGATACATCAGTTGGTGACGAGACAGGCTTCCAGGCGATCCACAATATCCACGGCCACCTCGGCCTTTGATTTTAACGGAAAGTCGCGCCTTTTATTATCGGCGCCAATAATACTGATCTTATTGGTATCGCCCATAAAACCAGCTCCCTCTTCGGCCAAAGAATTTAAAACAATAAAGTCCAGCTTTTTCTTTTCGAGCTTTAGACGTGCATTCTGCTCCTCATTGGCGGTCTCCAGCGCAAAACCGGCAACAACCTGCCCCGGCCTTTTCTGAAGACCCAATTCGCGAGCTATATCGGGGTTAGGCACCAGCTGTAAACTTAAATCCGTCCCACTGCGCTTGATCTTTTGATCAGCGGGCTGCGCCACCCGATAATCGGCCACCGCAGCGGCCATTATCGCCGCATCACAGGAAGGAAAGAGTTCCTGACAGGCCGCGAGCATTTCCTGGGCGGTAGTAACCTCCCTGCGATGAATATTGGGGTGCGAAGTTTTCAGGTGCACAGGCCCACAAACCAGCTCCACCCGGGCGCCCCGGGCTGCCAACTCCTCAGCCAGTGCAAAACCCATTTTCCCCGAAGAATAATTGCCAATAAAACGCACCGGATCAATGGCCTCATGAGTCGGCCCGGCAGTAAGCAAAATGCGCTTAGTGCTCAGCGACTTTTTTTTTTCAGCGGCTGCAAACCAATCCTGCAGGCGCTGAACAATCACCTCAGGTTCCTCCATGCGCCCCTTGCCTTCGAGACCACTGGCCAGGGCACCACTGGCCGGCTCAATAATGTGGCAACCCCAACTTTTCAGGGTCGTCATATTGTTGAGGGTGGAGGGATGCTGAAACATATCCAGATCCATAGCTGGCGCCACAAACACAGGGCATCGGGCCGACAAATAAGTCGTAACCAATAAGTTGTCGCAAATACCATTCACCATTTTACCCATGGTAGAGGCCGTAGCCGGGGCAATCAGCAGGACATCGGCCCACAGCCCCAAATCGACGTGACTGTGCCAGCTACCATCACTGCGCTCAAAAAACTCACCCAGCACGGGTTTTCCCGAGAGGGCAGATAAAGTAACCGGAGTAATAAATTCCTTCCCGGCTTTGGTTATCAAAACCTGGACTTCGGCCCCCTGCTTCATCAGAAGACGAAGCAGGACCGCGGATTTGTAGGCAGCGATACTTCCCGTAACGCCCAGCACAATTTTTTTCCCTTTCAGCATGCTATCTGTTTGAGGGCTCAAGTTAGAAAAGCCTTAGGTTTACAACAAAAAAAAGATAAAAGAAAGCCGGCTTTCCTTTATCTTTTTAAACTTTTTAGCAGGATAAACCTTCCTTACAACACATCTGGATTTTCTTCCTTCCCGGGGTTACGGAAATACACATTACCATCCATAAACTCAGTAACGGCCAAAGCAGGAGCCTTAGGCAGACGCTCATAAAAACGGGAAATCTCAATTTGCTCCCGGTTCTCAAATACCTCTTCCAGATTGTCGGTATAAGAAGCGAACTCCTGCAACTTACGATTGAGTTCCTCTTTCATATCCACACTGATTTGATTGGCGCGCTTGGCCACAATCATAATGGATTCATAAATGTTACCAGTGGGTTCCGACAATTTGGCGGTGTCCCAGGTAATCGTGTTGGTAGGTGCTTTTGACTTTTTAAAATCCATAATACTATCTAATAAAACCGGTTGTTTGCTAATTCAATAAGGAGCTCACCTCCTCAAATATCTTATTGGCCTGACTCAAATACTGACTCTCAGGAAATTCATTGATGAAAGAATAGTATTCGTCCAGCGTTGAACGCAGGCGTTCTTCCTGCTTCTCCTCAACACTGTTAACAGCCTCTATGTACCGTGCATCCAGAATAAGGAAAGACAACTCCTCGCGAAACTGCGTGTCGGGATAATCGTCCAGGGTATTGCGGGCTGCAATAACCGCACTCTGATAATTATTGCCCATGTAGTTGCCCAAATTGTAATACAGCGTGGCATTCAAATAGGCCTTATATACCAGTTTGTCACGCAACTCATCCATCAGGGTGGTGGCTTCCTTCGCCTTTTCGCTTTGGGGGTACAAATTGATGAAAAGCTGAAAGCCATCCAGCGCATTGTAGGTCTCCGTTTGATCGAGACGGGGATTGGGCGACATTTCGTAACTGCAATAGGCCGACATAAACTGCGCTTCCTCAGCCAGGTCGCTGGTGGGGTAATTTTGTACGAAGGTTGAAAAATAATGCTTCGCCGTAATGTAGTCCTTCATGTTATAAAGACAATCGGCATAAATATAATGAGAGGTCTCCGATTTCTCAGTTCCTCTGTATATCCCAATCAGTCCACCAAAAAGAGTACCCGCACGCATGTAATCCCCTTTTTCGTAGTACACCATCGCCTTTTCGTACTTGAGGTCGTGGTCGTTGCTCTTCAGCAATTTCTGGTATTCACTGCATGAACCCAGTGTTGCCAACAGCAGCAGCATGGCCAGACTTCGGAGTATCCAAATTTTTCTCATAAGCGCTCTAAAAAGTTTTCGGTCAAAGTATTGAACGGAAACATCGCGCAAAGATAAAGATTTCCATTCAATTCCCTAAGCATATTTTAATAATAAAAAGCCAGAGACAGCACCCCATTTTTAATGTGCCGTCAACGATGTGCTGCCAAACAAATTTCAGGCCATACTTACACACCTGCCCTGTTTTCAATAATTTTAAAACGGATAAGCCGGAAATATTTAAAAAACATTACCTTTGCCCAAGAAATAATTAAAAACTTATTAACGTGGATATTTTTAATAAGATAAACGCCAACATGGGCCCGTTGGGCCAATATGGTAAAGAAGCCCATGGTTATTTCATGTTCCCCAAACTCGAAGGGGAAATTCATCCAAAAATGAAGTTCCGTGGCAAGGAAGTCCTTACCTGGAGTTTGAACAATTACCTGGGACTGGCCAATCACCCCGAGGTGCGTAAGGCCGATGCCGAAGGGGCAAAGGACTGGGGACTGGGCTATCCCATGGGTGCCCGTATGATGTCGGGACACACCAGTCTGCACGAGGAACTCGAAGCCAAACTGGCCGATTTCGTTAAAAAGGAAGACGCCTACCTGCTGAACTTCGGGTACCAGGGCATGGTTTCCATCATCGACACCCTGGCCAACCGCAACGATGTAATTGTTTACGATTCGGAATCGCACGCTTGCATCCTCGACGGACTGCGCCTGCATATGGGTAAGCGCTATGTGTTTCCGCACAACAATATGGAGAACCTGCGCAAGCAACTCGAAAGAGCTACTGCGCTGGCCGAAAAGCAAGGCGGAGGCGTACTGGTTATTACCGAAGGGGTATTTGGTATGGCCGGCGACCTGGGGCACCTCGACAAAATCGTGGCCCTGAAAAAGGATTTTGAATTCCGTCTTTTGGTTGACGATGCGCACGGATTTGGTACCATGGGTAAAACCGGTGCCGGCGTAGCCGAACACTACGGTGTGGAAGATCAGGTGGATCTTATTTTTGGTACCTTTGCCAAGTCGATGGCCGGAATTGGCGCTTTTGTCGCCGGGCGCGAAGACGTAATCAGCTATCTGCGTTACAACATGCGTTCGCAGATTTTTGCCAAATCGCTGCCCATGCCTATGGTCGTGGGGGCCCTTAAGCGACTCGAACTGCTGAAGAACCAGCCCGAATTGCGTGAGAAGCTATGGACCGTTGTCAATGCCCTGCAAAAAGGATTGCGCGAGCAAGGCTTCAACCTTGGCGTTACCGAAAGTCCGGTTACCCCCGTCTTCCTCGATGGTACAGTTCCCGAAGCCACAGAGCTTACTATGGACCTGCGCGAAAATTACAACATCTTCTGCTCCATTGTGGTGTATCCCGTTATACCCAAGGGCCAGATTATGCTGCGCATCATTCCCACGGCAGTGCACACCCTCGAAGATGTGGACTACACCATCAAGGCTTTTGCCGAAATCAAAGAAAAACTGGAAGCAGGCAAGTACAAGAGCGATAAAATTGCCAGTCTCTAATTCGCCTGTAAGCTTTATATTTAAAGGGCTGCCTGTTAAGGTGGCCCTTTTTTTTGTATTTTTTAACTAAATCTTTAGTCGAAAAAGAACAACTACGCTTTTCTTCAGGCAAAGAGCGACAGCAGCTCCCTGATTTCCTCTACCTTTTCGGGTTGATTGCTGCTTTCAAAAGCAAAGACCAGATTATTGAGCATGCGCTGCACAATATCCTTATTGCTGCAGGGCAAATAATAAGAAGGATTGGGCTCCAGCTTTTGCTGTTTTACAAAAAACTCAATTTCCTTGCGCCCCAAAACTGCACCTTTGTTGATGGGATTCAGGTAAAAAAGAATGGAGATTTCTTCCCCTTTGTTGCCGGACACCAAGTCGCCCCCTTCGTCGAGGTAGGCCAAAATAAAGTTCTTGGGCAAATTGACCCCGTACACCGGTAAACCCAGTCGTTGTGCCACCACCGAATAAATCACCGAAAGAGAAATGGGATTGCCTTTTCGGGTATCGAGCACGTCACAGATTAGAGAGTTTTGGGCCGCCATAAAATTGGTGGTATTGCGCCCAAAACCATGCACATCAAAAAGAATATGGTTGATCACCCTGACCTTTTCCAAGGCAGTCAGGTGATCGTTAAGCTCCAGCCACACATCCTTGCGCAGTTGATTTATTTTCAAATCCAATTCCTCGTAACGCAGGCCGGGGTATTGGTAGCGCGCCACCAACCAGGCGCCGTAGAGCAAATCCTCCGGAGCAGCCAGCCACTGACGCAGGCGGCCCTTTACATCCTTAAACTGCAGCGTGTGGATCAAGTTTTCGAGACGTCGCTGGTAGGTGGAGTCGTAGGTCGATTCCCAGGCCTTTTCCAGATCGGGAACAATATCCACTTCCTCCTTCAGCAACTCCCCCTCCACGGTACTAAAAATCTCGTCGCTGGGATCGTCCAACAGACTAATGAGAGCGAGTACTTTATTTCTTTCCATACAAACAGCTTAGGTACAACAATACATGGAGTGCCAGACCTAACGGCTGAGCCGTTCAAGTACATATTCGACCAAACGACGCACCTCTGCTTTATAATCCTTACTGTAGGTGCCTGCCAGACGATTGGCAATAATCACACAAACCGTGGCCGCTTCATGCCCCAAGAGGCCTGCCAGACCATAAATGGCCGAGCACTCCATCTCGTAGTTGGTGATGCGCTCTTCACCATGGCGAAAGGCGGTAATGCGTTCGTTGATGTCGAGCATGGCCAGAGGCAAGCGCAATACCCTGCCCTGGGGGCCATAAAAGCCGGGGGCCGATATGGTGATGCCGGTCTTTACCTGCTCTCCCTTCAAGCGTTCCAGCAAAAGAGAACTGGCAGGAACAACATAAGGCGCAGTTAATTCAGGTAACCAGCCCGTGCTTTGTACAAAGGCCTTTTCGAGCCCTAAATCACACAGCGCATCCCTTCCGGCATAAAAATTCAGCAAACCGTCAAAGCCCATCGCCTTTTCACTGAGCAACCAGCTGTCGGCCGGCAAATCCTTTTGCAAAGCACCCGACGTGCCAATGCGGACAATATTTAAAC
>DUOK01000182.1 GCA_012838865.1 Bacteroidales bacterium
AACCAGTCCATTGTAGGTGGCTACCCAAAGTTCCCCATTGAGATCTTCCACCACATCATTAATAACGCTTCCTGTTAAAAACGACTCTGCTTCACCCGTTTCAGGATCGACACGAAAAAGTCCGTCGCTCCAGGTGCCCACCCACAGCATTCCTTCCGCATCTTCAAAAAGGGTCATTATGCGACTCTCAAAAGGATACTGATCGATCTCATCGGTCCTGGGATTCAGCCGGTTCAGGCCATAGGAAGTGCCTATCCAGATGTTGCCCCGCTCATCCTCCAGTAAAGCAGTGACTTCCCTATTACTGATGGTCCGTGGTTCATTGCCAATACCAGATTTGTAAACCACACACTCATAGCCGTCAAAACGCGTTAGACCATTCCAGGTACCTACCCAGATAAAGCCTTTGTGGTCTTGCAGAAAAACATTGGGCTTGCTGCTAGAAAAACCATCCTCTATAGAAAAGGAATCAAAATCGAGAATACGTTGCGCCTGTCCCCACCAGGCAGTAACAAACAACAAGCTGGTCAACAAAAGTACTTTGATCATAACAACTCCTCCGGTAAATGAACACTAAAGCAGCTTAAAGATAATCGGAAATTTTTTAACCGGACCGCACAATTGCCGGAAAGCGCAGGATAAAAAATCGCTCAGTCCCAAAAGGGAAGGTTCGTAAAGCACGGCGCTTGCGCGCCGCTGCTCCACGAACCTTAAGAACTTATCCTTGTGCTGTATAACTAGCGCTCAAAAGGACGTATAATGTACGAATAAGCGTAACTGTCCTTCAACAGACGATACTCCTGATGTGGCAAACGCCCCCAACTGTCGTCACCGCCCAAACCGCGCTGTGCCAGGTCTACATTCAAAAACACATCGGCACGGGGGTAAACATCAATGTGACGAATTCCCTTTTTGGTAAACCCGGGATCCAGATCTTCGGCCCGGTAATGCAAGGCGGCCACACTCAGGGGCTGCAAGCCTTCCACCATTATCCCAAAACCTTCATCGTTGGTCAGTGTTAACCAGCGGACATCGGTCTTATTTCCGGTTTCCTGGGGACGAATGTATTCGAAAAACTGATCGGCCACTTTACTGCCATATATCCCCAGGTGCGAACCATAATTGCGATCCGAATAGTTTTCCCAGGGTCCCCTTCCATAGTACGCAAAATTATCGTACTCGGGGGCTAGGCGCATTTGCATGCCAAAACGCGGCATTTCGGGCAAGCTCTCCATGCCGGCCTTGTACTCGGCATCTACACGTACGGCGCCATCGGGAGTTACCGTATAAGTCAGGAAGTAGTCCGACCGAACATCCCACAGGAAAATATGCGCCTTCATTTTCACAAACCCGTCGCCCTCGGTAACCTCAACGCTACGAACCTGGCGATGATCGCCTGCCAAACGCCAAATATTGCTGTTGCGCTGCATGTGGTTGCCAAAGTCATTATCGGTTGGCGCACGCCAGAAATCAGGCATAGGTGCGCCCGCAATCAGGTTGCGACCTTTGTAACGAAAATGACCGATACCTCCTGAACGCTTATCAAGACGGATCTCAAAATCAGTGCCTTTAACCACCACCGAACGCTCCTCGTCCTGTACCTCAAAACTGCCCGAAGCACTTACAAAATCCTGTTCAAAATATTGGTTGTCGGCAAAAGCCAGTTGCTCTGTAGCAATTTCGTGCTGAGCAGGCACCAAGGCCGTATGCTTACGGGTGTGCGCATACACATTCACAAAATACTCTTCCCCGGCAGCAATCTGGGGAGCCTGGTAGCCCAAACGAACCACGGTGCTTTTTCCGGGAGCCAAATCTACTTTAAAGGTTCCCTGCTCACTTACAGTGCCATTCTTTACCAATTCCCAGCTGAAATCATAATCCGAAAGGTTGGTAAATGAAAAGCCATTCTCAATCCGAATTTGGCCCGCAGCCAGATTCACTCCCTCAAAGAAGATGTTCTGATAAACTTTCTTTATCTCAACAAGTCCGGGCTTTACACTTCTGTCTGGATTAACTACGCCATTCAGGTTAAAATTCTCATCGTGATGCAAATGACCACTGCCCAAATGACCGCCATAAGCCCAAAACTCACGACCATCACCGGTTTTTGACAAAATACCGGCATCTACCCAGTCCCAGATGAAACCACCCTGCATATTGGGCGAATTGTAAATGATGTCCCAGTAACGCTTAAAGTTTCCGGTGCTGTTACCCATCGCATGGGCGTATTCACACATGATGTAAGGACGCTCCACCTTTTCACGTCCAGCGTACTCCTCCATATTCTGAATAGAAGGATACATGGGGGCCACGATGTCGGTATTGCGCTCCTCTCCAGCCTGCTCAAACTGAACCAGGCGAGTAAGATCCCGCTCCTTAATCCAATCGTAGGCATCAAAGAAAACCTGACCATTACCACACTCATTGCCCAAACTCCAAATGATCACACTGGCGTGGTTCTTATCGCGCTCTACCATTCGATAAATCCGGTCCATATGGGCGGCATGCCACGACTCGAGATAGCCCGGGTGCCGATTCTTGTCGAACCAGGCCTGGAAGGTTGCCCCCATACCGTGCGTTTCAATATTGGCCTCATTTACGACATACATCCCATACTTGTCGGCCAGCTCATACAACTCAGGCGAGTGCGGGTAGTGGCTGGCACGAATGGCATTCAGGTTGTGCTGCTTCATCACCTGAATGTCTTTGATTATAGTCTCCGCAGGCACATAATGCCCCGTAATATGATCGTGCTCATGCAGGTTGGCCCCTTTAACCATAATGCGCTGACCGTTGACCAACAACTGGCCGTTCTTCAGCTCAACCGAACGGAAACCCAGCTGGGTTGACGTCGCCTCGATAACCTTACCCGAAGCATCCTTTAATTCGAGCACCGCCTGATAAAGATTGGGCTGCTCAGCACTCCATTGACGAGCATTGGCTACCCTGCGCGAAAAACTCACTTCGGCACTACTTCCGGCAGCTACCTGCACGGTTTGCGACTGCGAAAAAACAGACTGGCCGGCAGCATCCAACAAAGTCAAATCTACCCTGCGAGCCACCGTTGTATTGCTGTGGTTTTCAACAGTAACTTCCCCCTCCAACTGACCGTGTCGATAGTTTCTGTCGAGATTGGGACGTAAAAAGAAATCCTGAATACGCGTATCGGCCGTACTGTACAAATACACGTCGCGCTCAATTCCACTCAGGCGCCACATATCCTGATCCTCAATAAAACTGCCGTCGGTCCACCGATACACCTCAACAGCCAATTCATTCTTACCAGGCTGGGCATAGGCAGTCAGGTCAAACTCCACGGCATTTTTTGTACCCTGGGCATAACCCACCTTTTGGCCATTGAGCCAAACATACATACCAGAGGTGCCCCCCTTAAAATGCAAATAAACCCTGCAGTTGGTCCAGCTTTCAGGCAAAACAAAATCCTTACGGTACGAACCCACCGGATTATCGTCCTCACCTACATAGGGAGGTGTTGCCTGATGCGGATACCTTACATTGGTATAAATGGGTACACCATACCCTTCCAATTCCCAGTTGGCGGGTACCGGAATCTCATCCCAATGTTCCACATTGTAACCTACTTGATAAAAATCAACCGGACGTTGTGCCGGATTCGGCGACCAGTTAAATTTCCACTGACCACTCAACAGCATATAGTAAGGCGATCGGGAATAATCACCACTTTTTGCCAGCTCCGCATCCGGAAACTGATAAAAAGTAGCACGAGGTTTTTCGGTATTTACCGCAAACACCCGCTCATTCTCCCAATCCCGCTGCTGGGCCGTGGCTCCTACCGCACTTCCCATTCCAAGTGCCAGCATCCAGCTCAAAACCGGAATAAACTTTCTTCTCATGTTCCTATTTTTGGTGATACTTAAAACAATTTTTTCAAAACTAAACATTCCTTTTCCCTGCCTTTACTACAATTTTTAAAAAGACTGTCACTTTTTCCCGAGACACCTCACGAGGCATCCGGCAAAATGCTCATTCTCAAACCTCCGTCAAATTAAGGCCATAAAATGTCGAATAAGAACCATCCGACCAATCATAACCCGCCGGCCCACAAGCCTCCCAGGACTAAAACCAGCGGGGCTTCAACCCCGCAGACCTATGTGCCTCTGCGGGGCACGCCTTACAGGATTTACCATAACCCCCCAGCCCACAAGGCAACCCAGGACTGAAGTCCTGGGCTATGATTGGGAAGCAGCGGTGTGCCCCTATAGGGGCACGTGTAGAAACCGGCACTGAAGTACCGGTCGAG
>DUOK01000183.1 GCA_012838865.1 Bacteroidales bacterium
TGCAGCTACAAAGGAACTGACACTTACCGAACAATTTTCGCTCCCCTTGTCGGGTGCCGTTATTCTCAACCCCAATACAGAGCAATTGCACCTCGTTTTTGGATTATCCTTTTAACAAAACCGATAAAAAACTAAGCCATGAAAAAAATTGAAGCCATCATCCGCCTGACCAGATACGAAGAAGTTCGGAAAGCACTGGCAGAGCAGGAAATAACTTTTTTCTCTTACTGGGATGTGCGTGGAGTCGGCACCGCTGTTGAGGGCCACCTATACCGTGGTACGGTATACGACACCAGCATCATCGAACGCCGCCTCATATCTATTGTAGTGCGCGATCAAAATGTAGAGCGAACCATCGAAGCCATCACCAAAGCGGCACGTACCGGGGAAATCGGAGATGGACGCATCTTCATCTACGATGTAGAAGAGACCTACAAAATCCGGACTGGCGAATCGGGGCCGGAAACCCTGTACATCAAGTAAGTTTTATTAACCTGACTAAACATTACGATTATGGATGCAAGAGCTATAGATACAATTTGGGTTTTACTGGCCGCAGTACTTGTGTTTTTCATGCAGGCAGGCTTTGCCATGGTAGAATCGGGCTTCACCCGGGCCAAAAACGTGGGCAACATCATTATGAAAAACGTGATGGACTTTTCCATCGGCTCCCTGGTGTTTTGGGTAGTGGGTTTCAGCATTATGTTTGGCCACTCCATAGGCGGTTTTATCGGACTGCCCAACTTCTTTTTCACGGCCGATTACGGCAACGACGTACCCGATATGGCCATACTGATGTTTCAAACGGTCTTTGCCGCCACTGCGGCCACCATCGTTTCCGGAGCCATGGCCGAAAGGACTAAGTTTTCGACCTATTTGTTTTTTTCACTGGTCATCACCCTGGTCATCTACCCCATTTCGGGTCACTGGGTATGGGGCGGCGGCTGGCTCAGCGAACTGGGCTTCCACGACTTTGCCGGCTCCACGGTAGTACATTCAGTAGGAGGTTGGGCCGCCCTGGCAGGAGCCGCCATTATTGGTCCCCGTTTGGGCAAATACAACGGTAAAGCCAAGGCCATACCCGGTCACAACATGGTTATAGGTGCCCTGGGGGTGTTCATTCTATGGCTGGGCTGGTTTGGATTTAACCCCGGTTCTACCCTGGGCGTGTCGGGCGGCAACGCCCTGAGTGTGGCCCACATCTTCATCACCACCAACCTGTCGGCCGTTACAGCTGCCCTGGCAACCATGTTTGTAACCTGGATGCGCTATGGGAAACCCGACTTAAGTATGACTTTGAACGGGGCGCTGGGGGGACTGGTAGCCATTACCGCAGGTACCGACATTGTTTCCCCCACCGGAGCCATTATCATTGGTGCATTGGCAGGCGTGGTCATCGTCTTTGGCATCGAGCTCATCGACAAAGTACTGCGGGTAGATGATCCGGTAGGCGCCATTACCGTGCACGGTCTCACTGGCGCCATGGGCACCCTGATGGTAGGCCTCTTTGCCACCGAAGGCGGTCTTTTTTACGGTGGCGGTTGGAGCCTGCTGGGCATTCAGGCGCTGGGCGTAGTAGTGGTTGGCCTGTGGGCTTTTTCAGCCGCCTACCTGTTGTTTACCATCCTTAAGAAAACTATGGGATTGCGCGTTACCCGCAAGGAAGAAGAAGGACTGGACATCCACGAACACGGACAAAGCTCCTACAACTTTTAATAAGGCCTCTTGCTTGTTTTTTCCTTAAAAACTTTAATCACCTAATCAAGTTGCGTTGACACGACTTCAATCTCGGCCACCCAGGGGTAATAGTCCTCCTGAGCCAGAGAATGAGCCATAATGATGTAGGCCTTTCCATAAAGGTTCATGTGCCTCATGGCCAAATCGACTCCCTGAAAAACCTCACTTTGCGTGTTGGACAAAGCCCCCACAGTGTATTCAACAAGTTCTGGTGAATTATAGTTGGAGTACTGAATAACGGCAACCGCCGTAGTATCGCCATCCTCCACATTCATGAAAACAGTCGAGTAATTGTAGCGAAAAGAGACCCGTCGCCCCACCTGAATGGGATCGTCAGAGCCCTCTTCCATTATAAAGGCCACCCAACCCTCGGTCTCCATCCGGTCGATGGTCTCAACAGCAGCTATGGTATCCTTTACACTGTTATAAAACAGCTCTCGCAACTCCTTCTCACCAGCCTCCAGCTCGGCATAGTCAACACTGTTGGCATAGGGGTCGTCGCAAGAAACAAAACCACCGCCCATCAGCAACAAGGCCACAACAAAGCCGCTTAAATATTTCATTGATAATGCTGTCATCACTTTTGTATTTATTTAATTCGCAAAGATTCTACTTCAAACATCAAGGCTGCATTGGGGGGAATTATGCCCCGGCGCTGATCGCCATAGGCCAGACTGTCGGGAATCAGGAAAACGGCCTTACTGCCACGTTTTAACTGAGAAAAACCACGGTACCAACCTTTAATATAAGTACGCACATGCTCCTCATCCTCGTTCATATCCAGTTTAAAAGTCAGAACCTTATCCTTCTCCGCATTTATTGTATCGGGACGCTGATAGGACGTATCAAAAGGGGTGGCTTTGTCGGGGGCATCATTAAGCAGCTTACCCTTGTAATATGCATAAATAATGTCGCCATCAGCAGGCAAGTCCCCACCGCCTGAATCGGTTACCATAACATACATCCCTAGTCCCTCAACGGGCGTGGCATCCGGAAAATACCAGCGCACATACTCTTCCAGGTCCATGACTTCAATATCAACAATCTCAATCTCGTCGTCATCATCGTCCTTATCACAGGCAAACAGGAGCAGGGAAAATGCAATAAAGCCACTTAAGAGAACACGTATCATATTTGTCTAATTTTTATTTTTTACATCAACTACCTCTACTTTATACTTTAAAATGGCACGCGCCGGAATACGGTCGTCATCGCCCACCAACCCGTGTGCAAGATGCGGCGGCATCAAAAAGGTTGCTTTGCTTCCTTGCTTTAAAAGCAGCACGCCCTCTTCCAGGCCCGATTCTACTCCACCCTGCCCCACCAAAAACACCTTCATGCCATCTTCGTCGGAGCTGTAGCAAAGGGTGCCATCCAGTAAGCGAATTTCATAATTCAGCGAAACCACTTTTCCGGCAACGATGTAATCTCCCTCGCCTTCTTCAGTGATCCGATACCACAATCCGGTAGCCGTCCGCTGCATATCCATTCCGGCAGTATCCAGGTAATGAACAATCAAATCCTGCTCCTGATTCACCCGCTGCCGGTTTATTTCAATATAGTCTTCACGCGTCATCCCCTCCGTTCTGGTTCCGGCAGATTTTCGGTTTTGCGAATGACTGCAGGCACCTACTGCCAAAAGCAACAAAAGAATACTTAACCGGGGCCAACCCAAATAATATTTCATAACTTATTCTCTTTATCGAGCGTTTCGGAACCCGCTATGGCTTTACATCCTGCAGGTAAACACTCATACTTTCCTTAAATCGCACCTCCGCATCGGCTAGTGTCCCCCAAAATTCACCACCCGCTGCATTACGATGTCCGCCACCCGAAAAATATTGCTCCGAAAAGGCATTAACCGCCAGCTTACCCTTCGAACGGAACGACATTTTAATCTGCCCCCCCTCCTTTTCGGTCATCAAAGCAGCAATCTCTACCCCTTCAATCGAAAGCGGCATATTCACCAAGCCTTCTGTATCGCCGGCCCGGTAATCAAAAGCCTGCAATTCCTCGTCCGATAGTGCAATATAGGCCACCTTTCCCCCAAACAACAAATGCATCTTATTACATAAAGCGTGCCCAATTAATCGCATTCTGCTGGCCGATGAACTGTGAAACACTTCACGATGCACTTTGTCCTTGTCCACTCCCAACTCCAGCAGCTCTGCAACCGTCTTATAAATGGCCGGATGGGCAGAGTTGTGATTGAGCATACCGGTATCGGTCATTATACCCGTATACAAACACTCCGCAGCCGCCTTATCGGGCACAAAGCCCAAGGCCTTCATCAGTCCATAGCTCAACTCACAGGTAGAGGAAACCTTCACCTCTGAAAACAAAATTTCCGCCAACGAGGTATCCGGGAAAGGATGGTGATCGATAAGCACCACCGGAAGCGTGCGCTCCTGCAAAACTGCAGCCAGTTTTCCGGTACGTGACAAAGTGTTAAAGTCGAGATACAGCAGCAGCGTGGCTTCGGCAATACGCGCCGTCGCCCCTTCGGCATCCTCCGCAAAAACAAGCATAGAAGCACTGCCCTCCATCCACAGCAGCGAAGCGGGCGCAGCATCGGGAAGTACCACGGTGGACTTGTGGCCGGCAGCATTCAATACCCGGCACCAGGCCAGACACGAGCCAATGGCATCGCCATCGGGATCCTTATGCGGAACAATAACAATATTTTGAGGTTGAGACAGCCGCTCGGAAAGACCATCCAGCTGCTTTGAAAAATCGCTCATACAAGATACTTAATGCGGCAAATATAGCAAAATCTGAAGTCACATAACCTGCTTTATTCATAAGTTGTCGTTATGAGATGCTCAAATACCAATAAATATGGACAACCGCAAAGAAAATGGACGCAGGGAATAATAGATTATTTTCAAATCCATTTTATTGAGGACGTCCGTATTTAGCAGGTAGTTGGGCATCGTAATAGATAATTTATGAATAATGCAGGATAGGTCCATATCTAAAAAATAACTATCTTCAAACTCTTCGTTAACCAAGCCAGTTTTATTATGAACGGAAAAATCACACTGACCATGATCAAGCCCTATGCTGTTACACAGCACCATGTGGGCGAAATTCTATCGGACATTGAAAAGGCAGGCTTTCACATCCGCGCACTTAAAATGACACAACTGCCGGTTGAGAAGGCGGAATTGTTCTACGCAGAACACAAAGAAAAACCATTTTTTAAGGAGTTGGTCGCCTTTATGTCGTCGGGTCCGGTTGTCGCCGCCCTGCTCGAGAAGGAAAATGCGGTGGCCGATTTCAGAACCCTTATCGGCTCCACCGATCCGGCCAAAGCTGCAGAAGGAACCATTCGACGCAAGTATGCCAAGGACATGACGCGCAATGCCATTCATGGCTCAGACAGTGACGAAAACGCCATACGCGAAAGTCGTTTTTTTTTCAGCTCCATGGAAGAGTTTAAGTGTTGCTGACCCCACCAAGCATTATTGTACCACCAAATCATAGACCACTTTTCCGCCGGCCTCGGCGTTAAGTGCGTCTATGATTTTGTCTTTGTGCATCAGCAAATCGTTTCGAATCACACTGGAGTTAAGACGCACATACAGCACCCCTCCTCTAATGTTTAAGCTTTTGGTGATGCGACTTATCGTAGGCCCCAGCACCTTTTCCCAGGCATTTATGGCACGGGTTTCACGAATGCCTTTTCCCAAAGCGGGACTATTCAGAATTTTCTCAAGCACATCCTGAATACTCTGGGTATTTTGATACCTTTCATCAAAGCGTTTCTTCATCGGCCCTAATATCACCATTATTTACCACAAAAAAGTCGTAAGGCTTCCCGGTTCTTTGCACAATCTCCATCAACCGCTCCTTTTGCGTGTGGGTAATGAAAATTTGTTCAAATTCGGGTCTTCCCACCAACTCAATCAAGCGCTCAGCCCGTTCATCGTCCAGCTTATCAAACATATCGTCGAGCAACAAGATGGGCGCAAATCCAAAGTGGCCGGATAAAAATTCAAACTGCGCCAGCTTCAGCGCCAGAAAAAAGGTTTTCTTTTGCCCCTGCGACCCTACCTTACGGACAGGATGCCCGTCGAGCAGCAGTTCTAAGTCGTCGCGATGCACCCCGCGGGTCGTATAGCCCAGAGCCGCATCGCGCTCTAAACAGTCCTTCAGGAGGTCCTCAAGTGCACCTCTTTGATGGTGCGAATGATAAACCATTTGCACCTCTTCTCCTCCGCCCGATATAAAGCGGTGGAATTTTTGAAAAACAGGTTCCAGCTCAGCAATAAAGCGCGTACGTGCATCGTAAATATGCAAGCCCGTTTGGGCCAGCAAGCTGTCCCAAACTTCCAACTGGCCGGCTACACTTTTCCAATTTCGTCCCGCATTCTTTAACAGAGAATTACGTTGAGCCAGTCCCCGATTGTAACGCAAAACAGCCGATAAGTACGACCGGTCGAACTGCGAAAGCACCCCATCGAGGTATTTGCGTCGCTGATCGCTGCCTTCGGTTATGAGCCGTTCATCTCCCGGAGAAATCAAAACCAGGGGCAAAAGGCCAATGTGCTCCGAAAGCCGCTGATACTCTTTCTTATTGCGTTTGAATTGCTTCTTCTGCCCCTTCTTTAGTCCTGCATAAATCTCCTCCTCCTGCCCCTGGTAATGGTAGCGGCCCTGAATCATAAAAAACTCCTGGTCGTGACGAACCAGCTGGCTGTCCATCGCATTGAAGTAGCTTTTACAAAAAGAGAGATAATAAAGGGCATCCAGCAGATTGGTTTTGCCCGCACCATTCTTTCCCACCAGGCAATTGATTCCATTCCTGAAGGACAGTTCTGCCTCTTGCAGATTCTTATAATTGAGCAGGCTCAGATGCTTTATATACATAAACGCGCAGTTGTTGTCGACAACAAAAATAGCAAAAGCAACGCAGGCAAAGATATTATCGTGAAAAAACCCTTGGTCTGTTTTTAATTTACCCTAATTTATTAAATTTGCCGAGTATTTAATAAACCTTAGAAGTATGTCTAAAAAAGAAACCACTGTAGAAAATAACCTTGAGAACGTTGAGCACGCTCTTGGCAGAACCGAAAAGTTCATTGAAGACAATCAGAAAACACTGACCATCATTCTTTTGGCCCTTATTGTATTGGTAGGTGGCTACTGGGCATACAAAAAGTTTTACGAAGAACCCCGAAATACCGAAGCACAGAAAAGCATATTCCAGGCGCAGCAGTATTTTGGCAATGAAGAATTTCAACTGGCCATTGACGGAGATGGCATGGAGCCAGGATTTTTAGATATAATCGACAACTATGGCGGTACCCAGGCAGGAAAACTGGCACGTTACTACACAGGCATCAGCTATTTGCATTTGGGCGAATACGAGTCGGCCATTGACTACCTGAAGCAATTCAAAACCCGCAACCAGGAGCTTAAAGCCCTTGCAGAAGGTGCAATCGGAGATGCCTATTTGGAAATGGGCAACCATTCTGAAGCCATCAAACAATACAACAAGGCCATCGCCGTGAACAATGCCGTTACAGCTCCGTTTTATCTGATGAAAAAAGGATTGGTTTTGGAAGCAGACGGCGACAAGGCAGGTGCACTCGAGAGTTTCAAGAAAATCAAAGACGATTTTTCCGAGAGCGCCGAAGCCCGTCAAATCGACAAGTACATTACCAGAGTTTCTTTGTAAATAATATATTATAACCAGGCACAAAGGAGATTGTCCGGTTCACGGATGATCTCCTTTGTTCATAATACAGACGATTATGGCCAGCAGCTTAAAAAATCTATCCTCCTACGACGAGAACAGTGTTCCCTCAGCCAAAAACATGAAGTTTGGTATTGTAGTGTCTGAGTGGAATCGGGCCATTACCGACGCTTTGTACCAGGGCGCCTACCAGACCCTGATCAAGCACGGCGCCTTGGCCGACAATATTGTAACCATTGGCGTACCCGGCAGTTTTGAGTTAACCGCAGGAGCACGTACCCTGGCCAAACGAAGCGATGTAGATGCAGTCATTTGCCTCGGTTGTGTGATTCAGGGAGACACGCCCCATTTCGACTACGTTTGTCAGGGCGTAACCCAGGGTATTGCCCTCTTAAATGTGAAATTTAAGATCCCATTTATCTACGGCGTATTAACAACTCTTAATCAGCAACAAGCAGAAGACCGGGCCGGCGGAAAGCACGGAAACAAAGGGGATGAGGCCGCAATTACTGCAATAAAAATGGCCGACATCGCTTGCAGGTTTCGCAAATAATACTACTTTTGCACTGTCGTTTTCGGGGGGATACCAAAGCGGCCAACTGGGGCAGACTGTAAATCTGTTGTCTTACGACTTCGGAGGTTCGAATCCTCCTCCCCCCACCAAGTTAACGCGGGAATAGCTCAGTTGATAGAGCATTAGCCTTCCAAGCTAAGGGTCGCGGGTTTGAGTCCCGTTTCCCGCTCAAAAGAAAAGCTCCGGATGAAAATCCGGAGCTTTTTTATTTCATAAAAAGGCCTAAGATCCCATTGAGGCTTCCCGAGGAAGCAGCACAGCGTCGCCGAAGACTATTCGTAAGTCTTCAAAGCCATTTCACCACGCAAAACCATCAGCGCATTACCGGCCAAGGCCTCCATCTCATCCTCACCCGGGTAAATGGTTACTTTTCCCATAAAGTCGATGTATTCGCGCAGATAACCCAACACCACTTTATTATGGGCCATTCCCCCCGTAAGTATGATGCCGTCCACCTGGCCTTTCAAAACCACCAGTGCCCCACCAATGGCCTTCCCAATTTGATAGGCCATGGCCCTTAAAACAAGCTGCGCATGCTCATCACCACCCAAGGCCCTTTGGGCCGCCTCATAGGCCTGATTGGTGCCCAAATGCGCCATTAAGCCACCTTTACCGGTAACCATAGCGCGAACCTCTTCCCGGCTGTACTTTCCACTAAAACAAAGGTCGATGAGCTTACCGGCCGGTAAAGTCCCTGCCCGTTCGGGAGAAAAGGGGCCAAAGCCATCCAGCGCATTGTTGACATCAACTATACGTCCCTTACGGTGCGCACCCACTGAAACGCCGCCACCCATATGCGCCACAATCAAATTAAGATCTTCGTAGGCTATTTCAGCCTGCGCCGCAAAACGACGCCCAACCGCCTTATGATTCAGCGCATGAAAAACAGAGGTGCGGGGCAATAAGGGATGCCCGGTAATGCGGGCCACATCCTCCAACTCATCTACCACCACAGGGTCGGCAATAAAAGCCCGGGCACCAGCTATCCCCGAGGCAATTTCATCGGCAATGAGTCCACCCAGATTACTCGCATGTTGGCCCATAACCCCCACTTTTAAATCCTGCTTTAATTTTTCCGTAACCGCGTAGACCCCCGACTCAATGGGCTTTACCAGGCCTCCGCGCCCCACTACGGCAGTAATATCCTCCAAAGCCAGTCCGGCCGATTGAAGCTCATCCAGAATTACCTGCTTACGAAAACTGTACTGATCAACAACGGCACTGTAGTCCTTCAGCTCCTCGTCGCTGTGCCGAAGCGTTTTCAATAAAAGCGGCTTTTCCTCTTCATACACCGCAATTTTGGTAGAAGTAGAACCCGGATTAATTACCAGAATACGATTCATAACAAAAGAATAAGAAAATAAAAAAAGCAGCACTAAGCCAGTGCTGCCATTAAAATACTGTCGAGTTTACTTTGTTCCGAATCGGAACGGGAAGTCAGTACAATTGGGGCACTGGCCCCAAGAACCAGGGACGCCACCCGTGCCTTGGCAAACCAGACCAGACTCTTATACAAAACATTGCCCACCTCAATATCCGGCATAAGCAAAATGTCCGTATCCCCGGCCACCTCACTCCTAATGCCTTTATGCAAGGCACTTTCGGCACTCACTGCATTGTCAAAAGCCAGGGGCCCGTCAATCAGACAGCCCTTAATCTGGTCGCGTTGATTCATCTTGCTCAGTAAAGCGGCATCAAGCGTGGCCTGCATATTCTCATTAACCATTTCAACAGCCCCCAGAACAGCCACCTTGGGACAGGCCACCCCCAATTTATGCATATAGTCCACGGCATTGTTAACAATGGCTATTTTATCGGTCAAATTGGGCGCGATATTCATAGCCACATCGGTTAGCCCAATCAATTTGTGGTAGGTATCCACCTCAAACAAGGAGAAATGAGAAAGAAGGCGTCCCGTGCGAAGGCCCCAATCACGATTCAAAACACCTTTCAACAATACCGGGGTAGGCACCTTGCCCTTCATCAAAATATCGGCACGCCCATCGTGCACCATCCGGACAGCCAACTCAACCGCTTTTTCAGGATCCATCACATCCACCACCGAAGCCCCGTAAAAATTATAGTTTTTATCTCGGGCCAGCTGCAAAATCTGATCTTCATCCCCTATTAAAACAGGATCAACAACCCCCGAACGAAAAGCTTTATAGATGGCATCAAGCGAAAACTCGTCCTGTGCCACCGCAACGGCCAGACGCTTACGCGGACCGGACGGGTTTACCAGCTCCCTTAAGTCCCTGAGCTGCTTAAATACCGGCGGATTATCCGGATTCTCAGTCATGCAAGCCGTATTAAGTTTATTTCTGCTTCAAAGCGTCCACAATCGTCTTTGTGTCCTGTGCAATCACCAGCTCTTCATTGGTGGGGACCACCAGCACCTTCACTTTGGCGTCGGAGCGACTGATTTCAGCCTCGACGCCTCTGATTTCCTGGTTCTTTTCCTCATCGATAACAATCCCCATAAAGGACATATCCCGACACACAGCCTGACGGGTTATTACACTGTTTTCACCAATGCCCCCGGTAAACACCAAGATATCGACACCCCCCATTGCTGCAATGTAGCTGCCAATGAACTTTTTAATGCGATACGTGTACATATCAAAACCCAACTGCGCATTAACATCGCCCTGCTCCATCGCATTTTGAATCTCACGCATATCTGAAGAAATGCCGGTTACGCCCAGCATGCCACTGTGCTTGTTAAACAAAATACTGGCCGATTGGGTACCTATCAACTCCTTATCCATAATGTAAGTCACCGCACCCACATCCAAATCGCCGGCACGGGTACCCATCATTAAGCCCTCCAGGGGCGTAAAGCCCATTGAGGTGTCGACCGACGCCCCATTTTTAATGGCTGCAATAGAAGCACCGTTGCCCAAATGGCAGGTAATGATGCGCTGCGTCTTAAAATCAACCCCCTGCATTTCGCAGGCCCTTTTGCTCACAAAGCGGTGACTGGTGCCGTGAAACCCGTAACGACGCACCCCATACTTGGTATACAAAGAATTGGGAATGGCATACATAAAAGTGTGCTTGGGCATGGTTTGGTGAAAAGCCGTATCGAAAACACCAACCTGAGGCACATGCGGCAACAGGGATGAAATGGCACTTATGCCCTTAAGGTTGGGCGGATTGTGCAAAGGCGCCAAATCGATGCAGGATTCCATTTTCGCAATCACTTCATCGGTAATGAAAACACTGGAATTGAAAGTCTCCCCGCCATGCACCACCCGGTGCCCTACAGCGTCAATTTCTTCCATATCCTTGAGGCACCCGTGCCTTTCACTCAGCATAACACCCAGTATGTAATCAATGCCGGTTTCATGGTCCAGTATTTCCCCTTCAAGCAGGACTTTCTCACCATTTTCCTTCTCGTGCTTCAAAAAAGAGCCCTTCAGACCAATTTTCTCCACCCCGCCTTTGGCCATTACGTCCCAGTTGTCGCCTTCCATTTTAAACAACTGGTACTTAATTGACGAACTTCCACAGTTCAGTACTAATATTTTCATTGCTTTGCTTTCAACTAAAATTACAAACTCATTCAGCGGTTAACAATACGGCCATCGGGGTCGTACTTATAAAAACCTTCACCTGTAGGGATACCCAGGCGCTTGGCACGTACCATGCGCTTGATCAAAGGCGATGGCTTGTACTTTGATTCCCCAAACTCCTCAAACAAATTATCCATCCACTTAACCACCTTATTCAGACCAATAATATCGGCTGTATGAAAAGGACCATAACGCATCCCCAGCCCAATCTTCATGGTTTTGTCAATGTCTTCCATGGTGGCAATTCCCTCCATCAACGCTTCACAGGCCTCGTTCAACAAGGTTACGTACAAACGCACACTAACCAGACCGGCCGACTCCTCTACAGGAATAACATCCCGGTTAATGAGTTTTACAAAAGTGCAGACCTTCTGATAAGCGCCTTCCGAAGTATACAGTCCTTTAACCACTTCAATAATGCGCGCTTCAGGAGAGGTTACAAAGAAATGCAAACTCACGCAACGATCGCGGTACACCAATTCCGAAGCCAGCTCCGAAATTACAATGGTGGTGGCATTGGTGGCTATAATGGTATCCCGCTCTACAACCGCCTCAATACTACGGAAAACCTGCTTACGTACATCAATACTGCGTTCGCCGGTGGCCTCATCGGAGCGAATGGCCTCAATAACAAAATCACAATCGGCCAAATCTTTATAATCCATGGTGCCCTTGATGCGACTCAATATGGCCTTCTTTTCACTGGTGGTCAAGCCCCAGTTTTCGATGCGGTAATCCAGCTCCTTACCAATACCATGAAGTGCCGATTCAATTTTATCGAGACTCAGTTCCACAAAAACAACTTCCATCCCGTGCCAGGCAGCAATGCGGGCAATGCTCTGGCCTTCCTTTCCGCAACCTACCACTCCAATTTTCGAGAAGAGGGTCTTCCCCCGCTTCTTTTTATTAAGTGCGTATTTTTCAATAGGTTCAACAACAATCTCTGCCATTATCGTAAAATAAAATTTCTATCCTTTACCGCCTAGGCCTTTTTGCCGGCAGCCTGATTGGCCGTAATGGCCACCAAATTAACAATATCACTTACCGAACACCCACGAGACAAATCGTTGATGGGGGCAGCCATCCCCTGCAAAACAGGACCAATGGCCTCGGCATGCGCCAAGCGCTGCACCAATTTGTAGCTGATGTTGCCCGATTGCAAATCAGGGAATACCAGCACGTTGGCTCTTCCGGCTATTTCACTGCCCGGCGCCTTCTTTTGTCCTATCCCGGCAATCAAAGCAGCGTCGGCCTGAAGTTCTCCATCGATTTTTAAATCGGGGCGCAATTCACGGGCCCGGGCAGTCGCTTCGGTCACCTTATCTACCAGCTCATGCTTGGCACTTCCCTTCGTAGAAAAGCTCAGCATCGCAATTCTGGGCTCAATACCGGCTATAGATTGGGCCGTCATTGAAGAAGCAATGGCAATATCTGCCAATTGCGCAGCATCCGGATCGGGATGAACGGCACAGTCGGCAAAAACAAGCACCCCATTGTCGCCAAACTCCTTATCCTTCAACACCATAATAAATGCACCGGAAACCACACTGATGCCCGGAATGGTTTTAACAATTTGGAAAGCAGGGCGCAAAACATCTCCGGTAGCATTTTCCGCACCGGCTACTTCACCATCGGCATCCCCATTCTTAATCATCAGCACCGAGAGGTACAAGGGATTCTTCACCAGGTCGGCAGCCTGCTCACGACTTAAACCCTTACTTTTTCTCAAGTCGTACAAAAGATCGGTGTAAACCTCCATTTTGTCGTGTTGCAAGGGGTCCAGCACCTTTGCTTTATCCAGAGACTTCAATCCCAGGCGCACTGTCTCCTCCTTCACTTTAGCCGGATTGCCGATCAATATAATTTCTGCAAAATCCTCTTCCAGAATCTGATTGGCTGCTTTAAGGGTTCGCTCTTCCAGTCCCTCCGGCAGTACAATCCGTTGTTTACTCTGTCCGGCCTTCTCCTTTAATTGCTCAATAAACTCCATGCGCTAGTTGTATTTTTTGTATTCTGATTGATTGTAGAAAACTGTGCAAACGTTTGTACAACGAATAGAACACTGCAAAATTAACCAAAATTGCTCGATTTTAATATAGTTATTACGAATATAATACCGGAAAGTTCGAACCAAAAACTGAGTAATGAAAAAGCCAGCTTAAAGCTGGCTTAATTAAAATTGAGTTATCTGACCGGCGGAGTTCCGCGCTTGGATTCCATTACTACTACGCCGTTTCTCCCCGCTTCTCCGTAGGCTTCAAGCGCAGCTTCACCTTTTAATACACGCAGCGACTTTAAATTGTACTCGGGCAGGTGCACCCTGCTTTGAACAATCTTGTTATCCAAAACAAACAAGGGAGGTTTGTCTGTTAAATTAAGCCTTTGCAAATTATGAACAAAAGTCCGCTCATCTTCGCTCATACTAAAGGCAACAGGCAGATGTACCCGGGCGTGTACTTCAACTCCGTTCTTCTTCGCAGGTCGCCAATCCTGCATCAATTCAACAACACGCAAGGCTTCCAAATCCATCAAAGGGTCAACACCCGACTCCACTTTAGCATCCATCAGACGCCCCTCGCTGGTCACGGTAAAGGAAACCTCCACCACGCCTTCTTTAGATTGCAGCCAGGCATCATCGGGATAAAGCAAATGAGTTTTTATAAAAGCAGCAGTCCGTGAGGGCCTACCCTTAAATCGCGGCATACGATCCACATTGGTGTACACCGAGTCGGGCGACTGGGCAGCAACAGTTTGCCCGATAACCGGCAAAGAAATGAGGAGAAAGAAAGCGCTTGCGCGACAACAGACCTTCGAGATTAATTTTTTGGTTTTCATAAGACGCTGATTTTGGTTGCTCTAGTCAATCAGCAAATTCTGTACCAGGCAAGTACGACGGGTCTAATAATCTTCTATTTGCGGTTTTTATCCCGCTGCGCATTTATGCGCGACATTACTTCACGCAAACTGGCCATATTGCTTTCCATATCGGAAATACCAGCCTCCTTCAACGGACGGCCTTTGGCGCCCTTCTTTGTGCTTTTTTCCTTCTCCTTGAATTCAAAGCCCGGATAAATTCGTGGTTCAGCAAATCCCTCCACGCTTTCATAATCGCAGAAATCAAGGTATCTCATCAACTCCTCAAAAAAAGCAGTCTTTTCGTCCCTCACTCTAACTCGATAATTCTTCATTCAATACAATATTACAATTAGTTGTAAAATGGCGCTGTCTTATTCAACCCAAGTGCTTTACGCAAGTCCAAATAAATGGTTTCATAAAACCCGCCATTGTTTTCATAATAATTCTACAGTAAACACAAAACTGTCTGCACTTTCATTTATTCATGAGCTAAGCCCCGATAAAAGCAAATCGAGTGACAAACAACATATTAAGACTTAAGGGAGGGCTTAAATTGTATTTAGTTAAAGGTAAAACTACAAAAGAAAATGCTCAATCGATAATAAAACAAGGCATCCGTTCTACTTTTTTGATAGGTTTTAGACAAATAAAGGACGAACGCCTAAAAATCGCAGACCAAACAAGTAGGAACGGTACTATTTTTGCATCGCACCCAGTCTTTCAGCAACAAAAAGCTCCATACTTTTCCTTACCGCTGCAGCTTCTTCACTAAAGCGATCCACCATAACCACAAAGGACTGCCATTCCCCCTTGGGCCCCTGCAGATACCCACAATAAGCCATAGTGCCCTGCATCGTTCCACTTTTTGCCAGCACCCTGCCACGAAACTCATCCGAAGTCCACATCCGGCTCAAAGTACCCGAAACACCGCCTACAGCAAGGGTAGAGCGAAAGGCCGGCCAGTGCTCAGAGTGGTACATATAACCCAGCACCTCACTCAGAAAACGGGCATTGACCAGGTTCAGGGGCGACAAACCTGAACCATCTTTAATACGCAAGCCATCCACGGCGACACGTGCTTTCCAGAACGCCATAAAGACCTCCCTCGCCTCCATCCAGTCATAGGCCTTCCCCGACTGTCGGGCACATTCCAAAAACAGGTGGTCGGCCATCAAATTATGACTGCGCTGATTTACTACCCTTAAAATATCCAGCAAGGGAGGCGATTGGTAGGTGGCCACGCCCCTCAGCCTGTTCCCACACCCGGCCTCCGCTTCTTCCCAAAGGTCCACGCCCTCGGCGGCCAGTCTTTCCTGCAACTCCCGGCCAAAAACAAAAGCCGGATGGGGCAAGGCCCCCCTGATGCGAAAAGAAGAACGACCGACAGGAATACTGCCCCGGATGGTCCACCGATCGGCATCGGGATGTCCGTATATGTAGGCACTGTCCTTATTGTTGGCCGCGGCAACCACCCTGGTGTTAAAAGCTGGGACTTCTGCACCCAGACTATGGTCGATCAAGGTCACCGCCCCACCCACCTCTGGAGGCGACTGTAAATACAAATCAAAACTGTTGTCGCGCCACGACAGTGCCGAGGGTGCTGCTCCGTAGTAGTTGGCCATATCTTCCCAGAGTCGCCCGTCGGGATAAGCGTCGCCCGCATACAAAGAGAGGTCGAGCAAAATCTTACCGGACACCCGCTCAATACCCTCGGCCTTAAGCGCCTCCTGCACCTCGTCGAGCACCCGCTCGGGCTGTGTTTCCGCAAAAAACGAAGAACCCAGACTGGGGTCTCCGCCTCCCCTTACCAAAAGATGTCCGTGCAGCACCCCGGCACTCACCGTGCCGCAGGCAAAAAAATCTGTAGTAAAGCGGAATTCTGGTCCCAACAGCTCCAGCGCCATGGCGGTGGTAGCCGCCTTTAGCGTACTGGCCGGCACCATCAATTGTTGCGCATTGTATTCAACAATCGGCGCTCCACGGCTGAGCGCTTCCACCGTAACGGCCGACAAGCTGCCTGCACCAGCATTAAAATCCTGGGCTTCGGCATAATGGACAGACAAGCCTGGGCCTACGAGCAAAAAACCCAGACTAAAGCAGCGCGCCCACCTGAAGTTGAAGCTTAAGTTCTTCATATCTGCGCCTTTCTAACTCCTGAATATAATTGCCGACACGTTTACGCTCAGTTTCGGACACCCGGGCCGTACCCAGGTCATCAAACAAAGCCTTGCTCCGTTCCGCCCAGGCCAGGGCCTCCACAAAGTCGCCCCGCACCTCATAAGACAGGGCCAGGTTGTAGGCAGCCATGGCCTTTTGCTTCTTATTTCCCTCTTCGTAAACATAGTACCAAACACGGGCAGCAGCCTCCCAGCTGTTCACTTTTTTCAAATCGTTGGCACGTGCAAACAAATGGTGACCGCCCGAATAAAAGGGCCGGTACTGCACTTCCCAATAGGGTGCAATCCGATCGGGATAATACTTACCCATAAAATCGGCCAGGGCTTCCAAAGAAGTCCTTACTGAAGGTAAAGCAATTTCATCTACCAGAAGAGGATTCTCCATATTGTCCCAAAATATGGAGTCTTTCTGTACGAACACATCGGCAACATTTCCATTTTGGTCGTACATTTTCCAAAGAAGCTGTGCATCCACATCAAGGGTTGCCACAATATAGCCGCTGTAGTTTTTCAGACCTATACGTGATTTATAACTAAGGTCCTCAAGTGCCAAAACCCTTTGGGCCGGGTATTCAGCTAATATCCGCTGAACCTGAAGGGGACTTAAGTTCAAACCAGGCCTTCCAACCGGTGGACGATTAAGGGCTTGCGGATGCACATAAACGGTGTCGAAAAAAGCCCTTTGTTCGAGTTCTGCACCTGCAGCAGCAATGGTCTTTTGGCCAAAATCATCTACCCAAATGGTGTCGATGGTAGCCTTTTCATCGCCCAATTCCATTACATGCACACTATCGGCCCGGTAGGGATAGGCAAAATCAACCAGAACCACCGACAAAACATCGGGCGGCACAGTATGCTCAGCCGGTCGCAATACTTCCATACGCAACGAACCCACACTGGCACATCCGCCCAAACCCAAGGCAATTGCCCCAAACAGTAAATTTCGCCAAAATTTTAATCCTTGCATGGTCCCCTTTTATTAGTCAACACGCTTTTACAGGGAGCGCTTCAATATCTCTTCCACATCGGTGGCTGCCAGGCGCTTGAGCGCACCCAGTTTTCCATAAACACAGGCTTTACGCGCCATAGTATCCAAATGGCTTCCATCAATCTCCACATCGGCCAGTCGCGCAGGCATACCCAGACTGGTAAAGAACTGCCTTACCGCAGCGATACCCTCACGCGCTGCCTCAAAATCATCATCGGCTTTTACGCTCCACACATTTCGTGCCATCTGCGCAAAACGCCAAACATTTTCTTCATCGAGCACATAGCTCATCCAGTTGGGAAACAAAATGGCCAATCCGGCCCCATGCGTTAAATCATAAATGGCGCTCACCTCATGTTCAATCATATGCGTTGCCCAATCGCCCGGTAATTTTCCAAAACTCATCATGCCGTTCAGCGCCATGGTACCGGCCCACATTAAATTGGCCCGGGCCTCATAATCGTCGGGCTTTTCCAAAGCTTTGGGACCATAAACCAGACAAGTACGCATCAGCGCTTCGGTCATGGCGTCGGATACATAAGCCCCTTTATCGGGGGTAAAATACAGCTCGAAGAGGTGACTCATAATGTCGGTAGCCCCTGCCCCCGTTTGCCATTTATTTACGCTGAAGGTGTAGGTCGGATCCAACACCGAAAAAACAGGACGCAGAGAAGGATGTCCCATGGGGCGTTTGTCCTGGGTCTCGTCGTTGCTGATCACCGAACTTCCGTTCATTTCCGAGCCGGTAGCCGCCAGGGTCAGCACGCAGCCCAGGGGCAGCGGCTCCTGTACCTGGGCCTTACCGATCATAAAATCCCAGGCATCGCCCTTATAAGGCACACCGGCTGCAATGGCCTTACAGGCATCAATCACACTGCCCCCGCCAACAGCCAGAATAAAATCAAGCTGGTGCTCGCGACAAAGCGCAATGCCCTCCCGAACCGAAGTGATGCGCGGATTCGGCTGAATGCCGCTCAGCTCCTTAAAAAAGATGCCCTCTTTTTGCAAAAGCGCGGTAACCGCTCCATGCAAACCCATTTTTTTAATGGAACCACCGCCGTAAGCCAGCAAAACACGTTTACCATGGGCCTTAATTTCAGGCAGCATTTCAGAAAGCTTGTCCTTGCCAAAAAGAATTTTGGTCGCAATATCGTAGGTAAAAGATCTCATAACACTTCTTGTTGGTACATTTTGAATAAACAGCACATCCTTATAAAAGTACAAAAGTTTTTTGGGAAGGAGGCATCAGCTGCAAGCAAAAAAGGTTGCCGATGTCGGCAACCTTTTCCCCTATTATAAATGCTTCTTACATATTCATTCCACCGCAAACGTGGATGACCTGACCAGTTACGTACGAAGACAAGTCCGAACCAAGATAAACACAAGTATTCGCAACATCCTCGGGCGTACCGCCGCGACGCAAAGGAATCTGTGCCTCCCAGGCCTTCTTCACATCCTCGGGCAACACCCCAGTCATTTCGGTAATGATGAAACCGGGCGCTACTGCATTGTGACGAATGCCACGCAAGCCCATTTCTTTGGCGGCCGACTTGGTAAAACCAATGATGCCCGCCTTTGAAGCCGAATAGTTGATTTGGTTGGCATTACCCGAAACACCCACCACCGAACTCATGTTGATGACGCTGCCACCGGCCTGCTTCCACA
>DUOK01000024.1 GCA_012838865.1 Bacteroidales bacterium
TGCCCCCTGATCCGGGTTAAAACGGGCCTTCAATGCGGCCTTCCGGGCTTCCTCCCATAAAGTAGAATTCTGAGTAGTAGTGCCCCGCAAAATGGGCTGGGCGCTGGTCACCACCCCCGTGCGGTCCACGGTAATCTCCACCACCACAATACCCTCTTCCTGAATGTTGTAGGCGGGTCGCGGCAGCGTGCCGGATAAGCTGCGGTCTCGGAGATCGAAAGAATTGCCCGAGGCACCCAATCCCGTTCCGGTATAAGTCCGCGCATTGGGATCGCCGGTAAGGGCACCCTGACTGCCGGCTCCGCCTGCTTCGCCGGAGGACTGGGCGGTGCTGCCCTGATTGCTGAAGGCGCCGCTTACGGCGTTGCGCGCCTCAGCGGCCTGGCGTTCCTGCTCTTCGCGCTTGCGCCGCTCCTCGGCCAAACGCTGACGTTCGGCTTCTGCTTCCCGGCGCTGGCGCTCCAGTTCGGCCTGGCGCAGACGCTCGGCTTCGGCCTCTGCTTCCCGACGCTGCCGGTCGAGTTCCGTTTGCCTGCGCCGCTCTTCTTCGAGGCGCTTTTGCTCGGCCGCGCGACGGGCTTTCTCTTCGGCCGAGATGGCCGGTGCTTCTTCGGTTTTCTGGGTCATCAACTGCTCCTGCGAAGGCTGGGGCGCAGATGCCGGAGGCGGGGTGGTGGGACGCGGTGGAGGTGTTGCACTTTGCTGTTGCTGAGTCACGGGTGCACTGCGCGAAGGCACTGCCGGTCCCATACCGGTGGGACCGTCGCCCAGGGCCACCAAAATGCCTTCCTCTTCCTGGGGAATGCTTTTGAGGCCGAAAATCAACAAGAGCAACAAGAGCACCACATGAAAAACGGTGGTACCAATCGCTCCATAAGTCTTATCACTGCGCTTCTCTTCCATATCACCTGGCTCTGGTTGCCAAAATCACTTTAAAATCGTTGTTCTTGGCAATATTCATAACCTTCACGACTTCCTTCATGGGTACATTCTCATCAACATGCAGCGAAATGTACACATCGGTCTCCGTTCCCACAGCAGCCCTTAAAGTCGATTCGAGTCGGTTAAAAGGGACCCGTTGCGTACCCACATAATAATTGAGTTCACGGGTAACGGAAACACTGGTGGCCGGTTTTGCCGCCGTCTGCTGCCGGCTTTGCGGCAGCAACAACTTAATGGCATTCGGGTTGACCAGCGTGGAAGTAATCATGAAAAAAATGAGCAACAGAAAAACCACGTCGGTCATCGACGACATGGAGAAGGTTGCATTTATTTTACTTCTTGATTTCAATGCCATGGTAACTGTCTTTAGCGTGCCGGTTCGTTCAGAATATCCATAAACTCCATGGTGCGGGCTTCCATTTTAAACACCACCTTTTCGACCCGGGCCACCAGAATGTTGTAGGCAAAGTAGGCCACAATACCCACGATGAGTCCCGTTACGGTAGTCACCAAAGCGGTGTAGATACCACCGGCCAGCTGATCCACCATAATGTTGTTGCCGGCGTTCGACATTTCCCAGAACGACTTGATCATACCAATTACCGTTCCCAAGAAACCGATCATGGGCGCACCACCCGCAATGGTGGCCAGAGTGGGCAGCCCTTTTTCCATGCGACTCACCTCCAGGTTGCCGACGTTTTCGATGGCGGTGCTGACATCGCCCAGGGGGCGACCGATGCGACTGATGCCTTTTTCGATCATGCGGGCAATGGGATGGGCACTGTTGCTGCAAAGGGCCAGGGCCGAATCTATTTTACCGTCGTGAATGTAATCCTTGATGCGGTTCATAAAGGTGGTATCCTCGGTAGAGGCACGGCGCAGCGCCAAATAACGCTCAATAAAGATGTACACGGCAATGATCGACAGTATTCCCAGGGGAAGCATAATCCATCCGCCCTTCAACATCAGCTCAATCAGATTGATGCTCTGTTCTACCACTTCCTCACCCTCTACTTCGGTGGCTGCACCTTGGGCGGCAGCCTGTATCAGCATAAAAGGATTCATAATCGACGTAAGTTTTGTTGGTTACAAGATATATTGCGCTAAAATACGAAAAAACAAACAGTCCAAAGAAGTCAGCAAATATTATTCCGAAAATATTCCCCCTTAGGGCATACGGGCAAAGGGGGCCGCCTCCTGCGACGAGAACTCGCCCTTCTGGTACTTGAACCAGCCCGTGATGGCAATCATTGCCGCATTGTCGGTCGTCAGCGCCAAATCGGGAATGTAGGTCCGCCAACCCCGGCGCCGCTCCATATCCTGCACGGCAGCGCGCAAAGCGCTGTTGGCCGACACCCCGCCGGCCAGCGCTATTTCCTTAATGCCGGTCTCCTTAGCCGCCTTAATCAGCTTATCCATCAGCACCTCCACAATGGTCCGCTGCAACGAAGCGCACAAATCGTTGCGCCGCTCCGCCATAAAATCCGGATTTTCCTTCAGCCGGTCGCGCAAAAAATACAAAAACGAAGTCTTTAGTCCGCTGAAACTGTAATCCAAACCCGCAATCCGCGGCTTGCTGAACTGAAAAGCCGCCGCCTCCCCCTCCCGGGCATACTTATCGATTAGCGGTCCCCCCGGATAAGGCAGCCCCATCACCTTGGCACACTTGTCAAAAGCCTCCCCCGCCGCATCGTCGATGGTCTGACCAACAATCTCCATTTCGAGGGGCGAGCGCACCACAATAAGCTGACTGTTGCCGCCCGATACCAGCAGGCACAAAAAGGGGAAGGAAGGAACGGGGCGCTGCGCATCGGGCTTTTGCAGAAAATGTGCCAGTACATGCGCCTGCAGATGGTTCACCTCAATCAGGGGGATTTTGCGCGCCAGCGCAAAACCCTTCGCAAAGGACGTTCCCACCAGCAAAGACCCCATGAGTCCCGGTCCCCGCGTATAAGCCACGGCATCCACCTCTTCCACTTTTACCCCGGCCTCTTTCAAAGCCTGATGCACCACCGGCACAATGTTTTGCTGATGGGCCCGGGAA
>DUOK01000184.1 GCA_012838865.1 Bacteroidales bacterium
AAACTGGCCGGCGCTGCGGAACGTCGACAAAAACAACAAAAGGCCTATGAGGCTGAGTTTTATTTTTCCATCCGCCAATGGCTCAATTTCCATCCCGATTACGATGAGCTGGCCCATCGCCTGGCCAAGGCCGTGACCCTGCACGCTATTCCGGTGGGCAGTGGAACGGTAGCCCGTACCACCCGCATTCCCGTAGAAGAAAGAGCAGCCAAGGCGGTAATTGCCTGGATGCGGCATCAAACAACGGCCTACGACCGCCTGAATATTGCCCGAATCAAAGGGGAAAGGCGCAGGGTGCGCCAATTGTTGGCCCAAACCTCGCAACAAGTACTGAGTCGCTACCGGCAAGGGCAGGCACTCCATCCAGCTTGTCCCCTCCTACTGGCCCTCAACAAGCTTTAAGCACGCAAAACGGTACGATAGCGCTGGTATTCGTATTCAAAATTGGGCGTAAAAACGCCCTTCCCCAGCTGAGCCTCAATTTCGTCAAAGGCCCATACCCGACCGCCATCCAATTCCTCCGGATGCGGTCGCAAAGGCCCCTCGTGCTTCAGTACAAAGGTATAAACCAGTTCACGCTCCAGTTCGCTCTGCCACTCGTAACGGCCCAGATGCTGTACTTCCGTTAAAGCCACCCCAATTTCCTCACTCGTTTCGCGCTGCAGCGACTTTTCCAGACTTTCCCCAGCCGCTACATGTCCCCCCACCGCCGTATCCCACTTACCGGGCTGCACCAACTTATGTGCAGGCCGTTTTTGCAGCCACAAACCGCCCTGGCGCAGGAGCTGAACATGCACCACAGGGTGCAACCAACGCTCCCTGCCCCGATGAACCATCGAACGCGGAGCAGCATCCAGAATTTTCCCATCGGCAGCTACCAAAGGCAGCCATTCCTCCTTGCGCCAACGCCCCTGCTGGCGACGTTTTAAAAGCTGCTCCGCGACAAAAAAAACCAACAAAAAGGGCAGCCAGCCCCAGCTGGCAGTCCACCCTTCTGCCGGCGGCCCGTAAAGCAGAGCGGCCACCAATATCAGGGTGTAAACAGCCATCCAGACAAACATACGTTGCAGACTGGCACGCATAAGATAGGCGGCCCAGGGACCTATTGGGTTGACCTTCATAAAGCGACCGGTGGCTGCCAACATCAAGTTGTGCTTCGAGAAAGCAGAAAGCCCCACCATCAACAACAACAAACTCAAATAAATCAGGGGGCGCAACCGTTCCAGCAAGGGCCCTTCCAGCGCCAGGGCCACTAGGCCCAGTACCAACAAGAGTCCCATATCCCACAAACTGCTTTTCTCCAGGCGGCGATGCCGCAAACCATAATACAAAAGCTCGCCCAGTCCCCAGGCCACCGCCAACCACAATCCGGCCACCATACCCCAAAGGGCTTCAGCCACTATCAAAATAAGCAGGGGCATCATAGCCCCCATTCGTCCCCATTTCACACTTTTCATAAGGCAAAGATCGCAAAAAAGCCCCGAAAAATAACTTCCGGGGCCTTTCTTAAATTCGATGGTGCTGCTATAAATTATTCAAATAGCTCAGCACATTCTTTTCGATACGGGCTTGAACATCGGCCGCGGAAGCCTTTTCAAAAGTCTCGCCGGTAATCTTCTCGTACAATTCAATGTAACGCTCCGAAACCGAAGTTACAAAGGCGGCATCCATTTCCGGAATGCTTTGCCCCTCCTTACCCTGGAAACCCTTTTCGATCAGCCATTGGCGCACAAACTCCTTACTCAGCTGGCGCTGCTGCTCACCCTTATCGAGCCGCTCCTGGTAGCCTTCCTTGTAAAAATAGCGCGACGAATCGGGCGTATGTATTTCGTCAATCAGATAAATTTTACCGTCCTTTTTACCAAACTCGTACTTGGTATCTACCAAAATAAGGCCCATTTCCTCAGCCATTTCGGTACCGCGCGCAAAGAGGGCACGGGTATATTCTTCAAGTTGCAGGTAGTCGGCCTCCGACACCAGTCCCGAAGCAATAATCTCCTCACGGGAAATGTCCTCATCGTGTCCCTGATCGGCCTTGGTGGTGGGCGTAATCATGGGCTCGGCAAAACGCTGATTTTCTACCATGCCATCGGGCATGGGCACGCCGCAGAGGCTGCGCTTGCCCGACTTGTACTCGCGCCAGGCGTGACCGGTCAGGTAGCCACGGATCACCATCTCCACCTTAAAAGGTTCACAAAAGTGCCCCACGGTAACCATCGGATCGGGCGTGGCCAGCTTCCAGTTGGGCACAATGTCGGCCGTTGCGTCCAAAAATTTGGCGGCAATCTGGTTCAACACCTGTCCCTTGTAAGGAATGCCCTTGGGCAGCACCACATCAAAAGCCGAAATCCGGTCCGACACAATCATCACCAGGTAATCGTCGTTGATGTTGTAAACATCGCGTACCTTTCCCTCATACAAAGCTTTTTGCCCCGGAAACTGATAGCTGGTCTTTACAATAGCGTTCTCCATGTTATGATATTTGTTGTTAATTGTTGGCTATTCCTTATCGTAGGCTTCCACTATATCCTGCACCAAACGGTGCCGCACAATGTCCTTCACCCCAAACTTAATCCGCTCAATGCCCTTAATTCCCTTTAATATGCGCATGGCCTGCACCAGACCCGAAGTCTGCGGATTGGGCAAGTCAATCTGCGTAACATCGCCCGTAACCACAAACTTGGCATGATCGCCCATCCGCGTCAAAAACATCTTCAACTGATTGGTGGTGGTATTCTGCGCCTCATCCAAAATCACAAAAGCATTGTTGAGCGTACGGCCCCGCATAAAGGCCAGGGGCGCAATTTGTATGGTACCGTTTTCCATATACTCTTTCAGCTTGACGGCGGGAATCATATCCATCAGCGCATCATAAAGCGGCTGCAAATAAGGATCGATTTTCTCCTTCATATCTCCCGGCAAAAAGCCCAGCTTTTCGCCGGCCTCCACGGCGGGTCGACTCAAAATAATGCGCTTCACCGTTTTTCGTTTCAAAGCCCGCACCGCCAAAGCAATCGCCGTGTAAGTCTTTCCACTACCGGCCGGTCCCACCGCAAACAACAAATCGTTCTCGTCGTAAGCCTTCACCATTTTGCGCTGGTTCTCGGTCCGCGCTTTAATGGGCTTCCCGCTGACCCCGAACAAAATCAAATCGCCGTCCTCACGGGGCGTGCCATCGGCCTGTACCCCACTGCCCATCAGTATCTCAATAACCGACGACTCCTTTAAGACATTGTATTGGTGATAATGTTCAATCAACTGATTGATTTTTTCTTCAAATACGGCGATTTCTTCGGCATCGCCCATGGCCTTTAGCCAATTGCCGCGCGCCACCACCTTGAGTTTTGGAAAATGCGCTTTAATAATGTCGAGTTTCACATTACGCACCCCCAAAAACTCCATCAAATCTATCGTTTCAAGATATATGAGTTTTTCTATCATAAACAGCAGGTAATTCCTATTTTTGTGCGTACAAATTAACGACAAATTTTGCAGAATAAAGGAAAAACACCCGCTATGCAGGCAAAAAAAGAGACTTTTGAACGGCTTCTGAACATCCTCGACGAGTTGCGCGAAAAATGCCCCTGGGACCGCGAACAGACCAACGAGTCGCTACGCACCCACACCATTGAAGAAACCTACGAACTGGCCGAGGCGCTGCTGAAGAAGGACGACCAGGCCATCAGTAAGGAGCTGGGCGACCTGCTGCTGCATGTGGTGTTTTACGCCAAAATTGGAGAAGAAAAAGGTGCCTTCGACATCGGCACCGTGATGCAGCAACTCATCGACAAGCTCATCTACCGCCATCCCCACATTTTTGGCGAAGTGGAAGTGAATAATTCCGCCGAAGTGGAACAAAACTGGGAACAGCTCAAACTGAAGGAAAAAGACGGCAACAAAACGGTGCTCTCCGGCGTGCCCGCCTCACTGCCCGCTCTGGTCAAGGCCAACCGCATTCAGGAAAAAGTACGCAATGTGGGTTTCGACTGGGAAGAACGCGAGCAGGTTTGGGAAAAGCTGCAGGAAGAAATTGCCGAAGTCCGGGCCGAAATCGAGGCCAAAAATGCCGACGCCCTCGAAGCCGAATTTGGCGACCTGTTTTTCTCCCTGGTCAACACCGCCCGGCTTTACGGCATCAATCCCGAGAACGCCCTGGAGCGCACCAATCAAAAATTCACCCGCCGTTTCAACTACCTCGAAGCCCAAACCATACAGAAAGGCCGCTCCCTTAAGGACATGCGTCTGACCGAGATGGACCAGATTTGGGAGGAAGCCAAAAAAGCCCTGAAGGAGTAGGTCCATTGTTTGAGGATTAAAGGGCGTTTGCTTATTTTAGCACAAACTATCTGGTTGGTGTATGAAGAACAAAGCCATTTCCGCCTCCAAAGCCCTGGGCTTTGGAACCGCTCCGGTATTTTTTACCGCCATCTCCACCATTCTGGGAGCCATCCTTTTCCTGCGCTTTGGCTTTGCCGTCGGCACCCTGGGCTTTTGGGGCGCCATATTGATTGTACTCATAGGCCACCTCATTACCCTGCCCACCGCCCTGGCCATCAGCGAGCTGGCTACCAACACCCGCGTAGAAGGCGGCGGCGAGTACTTCATCATCAGTCGCTCCTTCGGACTCAAAATCGGCAGCACCATAGGTATTGCCCTCTACTTTTCCCAGGCCATCAGCGTAGCCTTTTACGTCATAGCCTTTACCGAAGCCTTTGAACCCCTGTTTTTGTGGTGGCAGAACCATTTTAATTTTGAACTGCCCCGCCAGGCCATCAGTCTCCCGGCCCTGGGCATCCTGGCCTGGATCATTTTGCGCAAAGGAGCCGGATTGGGCGTTAAAGCCCTCTACTTTGTCGTCGCTGTTCTTTTTATCGCCCTCATCCTCTTTTTTGCCGGCAGTCCCATCCAAACCGAAGAAGCCCTGCGCCAGCCCGGCAACAACTTTGGCTTTTTCAACCGCGACAGCTTCTTTTTGGTATTCGCCATCTGTTTTCCGGCCTTTACCGGAATGACGGCGGGGGTGGGACTGAGCGGTGACCTGAAAAACCCGGGGAAATCCATTCCGCTGGGCACTCTGGCGGCCACCGTAGCCGGCATGCTCATATATTTCGTGCTCATTTGGAAGTTTTCCGTCTCCGCCTCCCAGGCCGACTTGCTGGAGCACCAGCTGGTGATGTCGAAGATTGCCATTGGCGGTTTCCTCATCATCCCTTTGGGTCTGGCGGCCTCCACCATCTCCTCCGCCCTGGGTTCGGTGCTGGTTGCCCCACGTACCCTGCAGGCCCTGGCCAGCGATAAAAGCATCCCCTTTCGCAAATTCAACTACCTCATGGCCAAAGGCAAGGGCAAATCGCGTGAGCCCTTCAACGCCTCCATCCTCACCTTTGCCATCGCCTTTTTATTTGTCGCCCTGGGCAATGTAAACGTCGTTGCGGAAATCATCTCCATGTTTTTCCTCATTACCTACGGCACCCTCTGTCTCATTTCCTTTCTCAACCACTTTGGTTCGCCCCCGTCCTACCGCCCCAAATTCAAATCGCGCTGGTACTTTTCCCTCGCCGGCTTCCTCCTGTCGGTCTGGGTCATGTTCATGATCAATCCCCTTTACACCATATTGGCCTACCTGATGATTGTGGTGCTGTATCTGGTCATTGAACATTACAACAAAGACCAAAAGGGCCTGGTCAACATCTTTAAAGGCGCCCTGTTCCAGCTCAACCGCAAAATTCAGGTATACATGCAAAAGCACCAAAGCGATTTAGAGACCGAAGAATGGCGCCCGGCTGCCGTATGCATCTCGCCCCATTCCTTTGAGCGCGAGAAAGTGCTTGATTTAATGAACTGGATCTCGTACCAGCACGGTTTTGGCACCTACTTCCATTTTATAGAAGGCTATTACAGCAAGCAGACCTACAGCGCCTCGCGCGACATTCTTAAAGAACTGGTCGATTTACAAAAAGAAGAAGACAACGCCCTCTACATCGACACCATGATTTCCCCATCCTACACCTCGGCCATAGCCCAGGTGATTCAGGCGCCCTCCATTTCGGGGATGGAAAACAACATGGTGGTATTTGAGTACGACCAGGAGCAACCTGAGGAGATCAACCGCATCATCGACAACATTAAGCTCACCAAGGCCGGCAACTTCGATGTTTGCATCTTTGCCGGCTCAAGCAGCATCATGCGTTATCACAACGGCATCCACATTTGGATACGCTCTACCGACCTGATCAATACCAACCTGATGATTTTGCTCGGCTACATCATACTGGCCCACCCCGACTGGCATAAGAGTCACCTCAAAATTTTCAGCATTTGTGCCCCCGGCAAAAACGAGCAAACCCGCGAAGAACTGGAAGAACTCATAGCCAGCGGTCGCCTGCCCATTACCCTCACCAACATCGAAATCATCACCTCCGAGGGCAACCAGAGCGTACCCGAAATCATCAGAACGCACTCCAAAAACGCCGCCCTTACCATCATGGGCTTCCGCGATGAAAAAATCAAGGAAAAAGGCGAGGAGTTTTTCTGCAGCTTCAAAGATTTGGGCGACATCCTGTTTGTGAACGCCGCCCAATCCAAAGAAATCATATAATTCAACCTTTTGGGTCGAATTGCGTTTCTCTTTTTAGTCGTTTGCCTTCCCTGGCCCAAACAGGAGCAACAACATAAAATGAGAACCATATGTACAGAAAATTATTGACCCTTTTTGTAACGGCCGCCTTTATGGGCATGGTCCGTGGAGAAGAAGCCCGCCTGCTGCGCTTTCCGGCGGTAGGCGAAAATCAAATCGCCTTCAGTTATGCCGGCAACCTCTACAGCGTGCCGCTGACGGGCGGCACCGCCCGCCAGCTGACCTCCCACGGGGGACAGGAAATCTTTCCCCGCTTTTCGTCCGACGGCAGCCAGCTGGCATTTACCGCCCAGTACGACGGCAATACCGAGGTCTACCTGATGCCTGCTGAAGGAGGTATTCCGCAACGCCTCACCCACACCGCCACCCTGGGGCGCGACGACCTGTCGGACCGTATGGGACCCAACAACATTGTTATGGGCTGGAGTCCCGACGGACAAATTGTGTACCGCTCGCGCCAACACAGCTTCAATTCCTTTAAAGGTCAACTCTTTAAAGTGCCCGCAGAAGGCGGCCTGTCGGCCCAAATCGAAGTGCCCGAAGGCGGCTTTCTGTCCTTTTCGCCCGACGGCAAAAAAATGGCCTACAACCGCGTATTTCGCGAGTTCCGTACCTGGAAGTACTACCAGGGCGGCATGGCCGACGACATTTGGGTGCACGACTTTGAGACCAAAGAGACCGTGCGCATTACCGAGCATCCGGCTCAAGACCTGATGCCCATGTGGATAGGCGACGAAATTTTCTTTATTTCGGACCGCGACCGTACCATGAACCTCTTTGTGTACAATACCCAAACCCGGGAGACCGAGAAAGTGACCCACTTTGAGGATTACGACATCAAATTTCCCTCGCACAATCAAAGTCACATTGTGTTTGAAAAAGGCGGTTGGATTTACACCCTCGAGGCCCAAAGCCGCGAAGTACAAAAAGTGCCCGTGCAAATTCATAACGACCAGAACTTTGCACGCAGCCAACGCATAGATGCCTCCCAGCGCATCACCGGCATCGACCTCTCCCCCCAGGGTGAGCGCGCCCTCTTTTCGGCCCGTGGCGAAGTATTTTCCGTGCCTGCCGAAAAAGGCATCACCTACAACCTCAGCCGCAGCTCCGGTATTCACGAGCGCGACGCCGCCTGGAGTCCCGATGGCAGCAAAGTAGCCTGGCTCAGCGATAAAAGCGGCGAATACGAAATATGGATCAGCGATGTTTTTGGTGAAGAACTGCCCCGCCAGCTCACCAGTGGTGCCGACACCTACAAATTCAACCTCAGCTGGAGTCCTGATGGGCAATGGCTCGCATGGAACGACCAGCACTTTGGGCTCTACCTCACCAACAGTGAAAGCGGACAAAGCCGAAAAGTAGCCCAGAGCAAACTCACCCCCCTGAGCGATTTCAGCTGGAGTCCCGACAGCCGCTGGCTCACTTATACCGACTATGGCGACAACCGCATGGGCGTTATTCATGTACTCAACATCGAAAGCGGCGAAAGCTTCCCCATTACCGATCCCTGGCACCATTCGTACAGTCCCGCCTTTTCGCGCGACGGCCTTTACCTCATATTTGCTTCAGATCGGACCTTTAATCCCATTTACGGACGCACAGAATGGAACCATGCCTATGTAAACATGGGTAAAATCTATCTGGTGTTGTTGAGCGAAGACAGCCCCTCGCCCTTTGCTCCTGAAAATCAACTGATAGCACAGGTAAGTGAAGCTAAGGACAAGGATAAGGGAAAAGCCGACCAGAAAGACAAGGACCAGGCTGTTGACAGTCTCCCAACGGTAAACATCGATTACACCGGTATTGCCCACCGTATTCTGGAAGTCCCCGTAGAAGCCGGCTCCTTCTACAACCTCAATGTGATCGACAACAAGCTCTATTACAACCGCCGCATTCAAGGCAAGGAAGAGCAAAGTGGACTCACCATGTTCGACCTCAAGGAGCAAAAAGAGACCTTCCTGGGCGACTACCACTACACGCTCTCTGGCAAAGGCAATAAAATGCTGGTCGGTAAAGACCAGAAATGGGCCGTTATGGACCTGCCTTCAAGCAGCGTTCAAATCGACAAACCCATGGATTTGAGCAGCATGCAGGTACAGGTAGCTTATGCCGAGGAATGGCAGCAAATCTACGACGAGGCCTGGCGACAAATGCGCGACTTCTTTTATGTGGACAATATGCATGGGGTCGACTGGCAGGCCATCTACGAAAAATACCAGGTGCTGGTACCCCACGTGCAACACCGGGCCGACCTCAACTACATCATTGGTGAAATGATTGGCGAGCTCAATGCGGGTCACGCCTACGTGAATCCCGGCGACCAGCCCGGCACCCAACGCATTCCCACCGGTCTCCTGGGCGCACGCCTCAGTGCCCACGAAAGCGGCTTTTTCCGCATCGACAAAGTACTGGAAGGCGCCCCCTGGAGTCCCACCCTGCAAGCCCCCCTCAACCAGCCGGGCCTTAAGGTGCGCGAAGGCGAGTACCTGATCGCCGTAAACCGTGTGCCCGTCAACAGCGTGACCGACCCCTACGAACTGCTCATCGGCACCGCAGGCAAAACCGTTGAACTCAGCATCAATGACCGTCCCACCGCCCAGGGTGCCCGTCAGATACTGGTCACCCCGATAGCCGACGAGAGCAGCCTCTATTATTTTGAATGGGTACAAAACAACATGCGCAAAGTAGAAGAGGCCAGCGGCGGCCAAATCGGCTATTTGCACATCCCCGATATGGGTCCGGGGGGACTCAACGAGTTTGTAAAATACTTCTACCCACAGCTGAACAAAAAGGCATTGATTATTGACGACCGCGGCAACGGTGGCGGCAACGTATCGCCCATGATTCTCGAACGCCTCAGTCGCACCCCCTACCGCGTTAACATGCGCCGCAACTCCGATCAGGTCTCCACCATTCCCGCCCAAACCCTGGTGGGGCCCAAAGTGGCACTGATCGATAAGTATTCGGCATCGGACGGCGATCTCTTTGCCTTTGGTTTCAGGGAACTGGGACTGGGAAAACTCATTGGCACCAAAACCTGGGGCGGCATCGTCGGCATTACCGGTCCCCTCCCCTTTATCGACGGCACCGACCTGCGCGTACCCCAATTCACTTCCCTTTCGATGGAAGGCGAGTGGATGATAGAAGGAGAAGGTGTGGCACCCGATATCGAAGTGGAGAACGACCCCTACAAAGAGTTTATGGGCGAGGACCAGCAGCTGAACAAGGCCATTGAGGTACTACTTGAAGAATTAAAAGAACGCAAAGACCTGCCGGGCATTCCTGCCCCGCCGGTTAAATAAGCAAGGAAGCATGCCCCAAACAGTAGGGCCTAACAGCAGTGCTTTCTGCCTTTCATTAAATAAAAAAAGGAGCCCCGAGGGCTCCTTTTTTTATGCGAAAACAAAGTTTATTCAAAAACAAAATCCTTAGGGGAAAACATTGCCCCGGTAATCGTTCACATTCACCAGGGGAATAGCAGCCTGGTATTTTGCATTAATGGCACGAATAAACTCATTGGCAATAATGGCGTAGCCACGGGGCGTTGCATGAATCCCGTCGAGCGAGAGCACCTGGCCCGAAATAAAAGTGCTGGAGTAGTTGTTGCCATCCACCACCATTCCGGTTTTTAAACGCTCCATCATTCCATGCATATCCACCAAGGCCAAATTGTGCTCTGCGGCAGCCTCAGCAATCACTTCGTTGTAGCCGGCAATGGCTGTAGAAATCGCTTCCAACTCGTCCAGACTCAGGAAGAATTGCGCCGGCAGAGGTTTAGCCACCTGGCCGTATCCCTCACCCAACTTCTGCAAGGCAGGCAACAAAACCTTCTCCCCCGTACGCAAACCCCTAAAACCTGCATCTTCAGCAGGATCCTCCACCGCAATGGCTGTAGGCAACTGTGTGCCCCGCAAAACTGAAGTAAGGCAGGGCCTCAATGGAGGGAATGTTGGCAATTACGCCGGGGCGTCCCTCAGCAGCCAGTGCTTCCATCAGTAAGTTAATGTAAGCAGCGAATTCCTGCGGAGGCGTTATGTCGTCGCTCCCACCGGCAATGGCAGAAGTCAATACATCGTTGCCCCCAATCCACAGACTGAAGAAAGTCGGTTGAGCACGCAAAGCATCGCTTAAAACGGAAGACTGACCAGGGTTGCTGGCAAAACGTACAAAATAGGGATTGCCCACTTCTGGTGTGCTGAAAAGTGGCGTCAATAAATGACTCGCCTTAGCTCCCGGTACCGCCATATTGTTAAAAGGTCCCTGGTCGCCCACAATATCGCCAAAAACTTCCATGTCGCCCACCGTAGGCACCGGCGTCAACTGCTGATTCACCACCTGTAATTGAAAATAACCATTCAGGGTGCCCTGCTCATCAATGGCAGTACCCCCAATACTCTTGCCCTCGGGCATCAGCGGCTGCGTAAAGGCACCGCCACCCGCCAGGGCAAACTGCTGCGCCAAAATGGCCGGGAGCGACTCTACCTGGGTTTCCCTACCCAGTGCCCCATCCACATAACCTGCCGAATAGCTGTCGCCCAATGCTACGTACGACGACAAATCCAGCGAACCGGAGGAAGCTTCAAACTCATCTACTGAAATTTCGCATTGCCAAAAACCCAGGGCCAATAACAATGCAGCGGATATCTTAAACATCTTCATAATTCCAATCTTTTAAAATGCATAGTTTAAACCAATACTCAGCAACACGGCATTGGTATTGTAGGTCCCGTAATAATTGGCCGGGTCAAAACCGCCGCTGCGTTCCTCAGCCCAAATAAACTGGAAGGCAGCGTCCACCGACAGCTTAGACGAAGGCTTGAGGGTAAGTCCCGAAGTTACATTGGGCTTATTGGCACCCGGTGTTTCAGGGGTGAGCAAACCATCGGGAATGGGCGTGGGATCGTAAGCAAAACCCAGACGGGCAGTCAACAAATCACTGACCAGGTACTCCGCACCGACGCGACCAATGGTCGTGTTTTCGTAGTTGCGCACGTTATAGGAATCGGGCACTTCGTCGGCCTCAAACTCAAAATTCAAGTCCTTGTACGACGACCACAGCACGTGCTGCACATCGGCCGCCAACAGGAGGCGCTCGTTGACCTGCCAGCCTGCCCCAAAGGTAATGCTGCCGGGCATGGGCATGGCTGCACTAAAAGTAGTATTCGGAAACTGAGCCCGCAGCGAGGCAGGTACCGTAAACTTCGCCTCGCCCTCGTCCATTTCCATATTAACGGTTGAGCGGTAGCTTAAACCCAGACTCAGCGCTTCGCTGGCCTGAAAATAGATGCCTGCATTGGCTCCAAACGAAGTGGTCTTGCCACTCAGCTCTACTCGTCCGTCTCCTTCGCCACCCTGCACCGGCAAAGCCTTGTTAAGCAGCACATCGCCATAGGCAAATACCAGACCGGCCCCCACACTCCACTTTTCGTTGAGTCGGTACGATACGGTAGGCTGCACAAAAATGGCCTTTAAAGCAATGTCCTGAATAAGGAAACGACCATCCCAGTCGTCGCCCCAAACCAGCGAGTTGCCAAAGGGCGTAGTTACGGAAAGGCCTCCTACCAGACGCTCGTTGAAACGCTTGGCGCCATAAAGATAAAAAGGCGTAGAAACGGGATTATCACTCTCGAACACATAATCCGAACCCGCCTTTTGAAAGGTATTGTTTGAAAAAACAGCCGTTCCACCTCCCGAAAACTCGGTATCTGCAGTCATAAACGACAAGGCACCCGGATTAAAGTGAAGGGAGGCAGCGCCCAGTCTCAAACCCGTTCCGGTGTGTCCCATTCCGTTTTGACGCGCACTCTGCAGGTTAACCTGATAACCTTCGGCGCGCATTGTACCGGCCATCAGGGCCAGCACAGAAATAATGAATAGACTTCTCATGTACTTACAGATTGATTTTGAAAGAGCGCGAAAATAAGTCAAAATTTCAGCACCGGCAAACATGCAAGACCTTAATTTACAAACCATTAAACCATTCACCTCTATTGGTCGAATAGTCGCCACGGGGCTGTTGGCACCCCTCTTCGATTAAATAAAGGGAAAGCCCCTTATTTGCAGGGATATTTGTATCTTTACAGAAATACAAAAGCAGTACATCATGATGACAAAAAAAGACCTGCACCTTTTGGAGCAAAAAGGCCTGTCGGAGGCCAGCGTTAAGGAACAAATCGAACGCTTTGTGAGCGGTTTTAAACCGCTGGAGGTCTTGCGCCCTGCCACACCGGGTGATGGCATCCTGCAACTGACTCCCGAAAACCTGAAAAAGAGCACAGAAACTTATAAAAAGACGAAGGAGGAAGGACTTCGCTTGTCGAAATTCGTTCCAGCTTCGGGTGCTGCCACCCGTATGTTTAAGGACCTGTACCAGTATTTGGAAGAACCGGTTCCGCTCAAGGGACTCCCCTTTGAGCACCCAATTGTTCGCTTCTGCGAACAACTGCCGCGCTTTGCTTTTTTCCCGCTGCTGGTCGATAAGCTGCGGGAGCACAACCTCAATAATGTACACGTCCGCAAATCGCGCGCTGTGGCCATCATCTCCGCCCTGCTTTCCGAAGAAGGCCTCAATTATGGCTTTTTACCCAAGGGATTGGTACATTTTCACGCTTACCCCGATGCCCTGCGTACCGCTATGGAGGAACATCTGGTGGAGGGCAGCCTTTTTGCCCTGGGCAGCGACGGACTGGTCAACATTCATTTTACCATCAGTCCCGAACACGAAGAACTGTTTAAAAAGCAACTCTACGAGCACGGACCCGAAATTGAAAACCAGTTTGAATCGGGACTGAACGTCACCTTCAGTTTTCAAAAGCCCCATACCGACACCCTTGCCGTAGCACCCGACAACAGTCCCTTCCGCGACGAGAAGGGCCAGCTGCTTTTCCGCCCCGGCGGACACGGTGCCCTCATCGAAAATCTGAACGAGCAGGACAGCGAAATCATTTTCATCAAAAACATCGACAATGTGGTTCCCCTGCACCTGCTGCCCACCACCATCGACTATAAAATGGCACTGGGAGGCCTCCTGCTTGACTTGCGCCAGGAAGTATTTGGCTACCTGCAGGCCCTCGAGGCGGGCGGTGGTCCCGCCCTCATCGAAACCATAAGCAAATTTATTCGCGAACGCTTTTTTGCCGAACTGCCGCAAAGCTTTATTCAAAGCAGTCACGAAGCCCAGGCGGCCTACCTGCAGCACTACCTGAACCGCCCCATGCGTGTATGCGGTATGGTGCGCAACGAAGGCGAGCCCGGAGGCGGTCCTTTTTGGATACGCGAGGACTCCGGTCAGGAAAGTCTCCAGATCTTGGAAAGCTCGCAGATCGACACCAAAGACCCGCATCAGGCGGCCCAATTGCAGGCAGCCACCCACTTTAATCCGGTCGACCTGGTCGCTTCGGTTTACGATTACAAAGGGAAAAAATTCGACCTCAGCCGTTTCACCGATCCCGAAACCGGCTTTATATCGAACAAGACCTACAACGGAAAAGATTTAAAGGCGCTGGAATTGCCGGGTTTATGGAACGGAGCCATGGCCAATTGGCTGACCCTCTTTGTGGAAGTACCCATCGAGACCTTCAACCCCGTTAAAACCGTCAACGACCTCCTTAGGCCTCAGCATCAGCCTGAATAAAAGCCCCTTACAGTATTGCAGGCAAAGTCGAGGAAAACTCATTGTTTATGCGTATTTTTGTGGGTTAAAAAGTTGATTTTTTATGCAGGAATCCTGGCAGACCAATTATAACGACATCAAGGAAGAAATCGAAAGATTTGAAGAGATGGAGAACGGCGGCAAAAGCTGTTACTTTGATGTTCATACCCTCGAAGGCATCTTTGATTTTTACGCCGACAAATTTCAATTCGATAAAGCAGAAAGAGTGATTCGTCTGGGCATACGTCAGCACCCCGATGCCACTTCGCTGCAAGCCAAGCACGCCATAGTGCTTATTGAAAAAGGGGACGATCAGGCGGCCCTCCGCCTGATGGAGCGCCTGACCAGTCTGGAACAATCCAACCCCGAAGTCTTTTTGAATCTGGGTTTGGTTTATCTGCGCAGCAGACGTACGGCAGAGGGCATACGCGCCTTTGGCAAAGCCCTGGAACTGACCTTTGAAGAACGGGAGGAAACCCTGCTCGACATTGCCGTTTACCTCAATCAGTACGACCAGTTTGCCGCCTGTATTGAAGTGCTGAGTGCCCCGGAGAACGACTATCCCGATAACGATGCCCTCCTGTTCGAATTGGCCTTTGCCTATGACAAGCTGAACCGTGTGGAAGAAGGGATGGAAACCTATCAAAAGCTGCTCGACATCGACCCTTTTTCGGAGAACGCCTGGTACAACCTGGGCATTCTTTACATTAAAAAGGAAGATTACAACAGTGCCATAGATTGTTACGACTATACCCTGGCCATTAATCCTTCGCATGCCGAAGCCCTGTTCAACAAGGCCAACTCCCTGGTCAACCTCAACCAGCCTGCCGAAGCCATAGAGCTGTACATCGAGTACATTTCCTTTGGTTACGACCAGCTCCTGCCTTTGTACTACATTGCCGACTGTTACGACCAAATGGGGCAACGCGACATGGCGCTGCGCTTTTACCGGCATACCATTGAGACCGACCCCTTCTATTTTCCGGCCTGGCTCAACTATCTGGCCCACTTAATCAACAACAATCTGGTTGACGAAGCCCTCGAAGCCTCCCAGGAGGCACTTGAATACCATAAGGATGTAGGCGAATTGTATTACTTACGGGCCAGGGTCCTGCTGTTGGCCGGAGATTTTAAGAAAGCACTTCCTGCCCTGGAATTTTGTGTAAAAGAAGACCCGGGCAACCTGCGCAACCTCTACGAGCTGTTTCAGGTACAGCGCACCCTTTACCCCCGGCGAAAACCTTTAAAAATGCTGCAGACCTGGTTGCAGCGCTACCCCAACTCCGAAGCGGTGCACTACCTGTTGGCGGCCTACTTTCTGTTGGAAGAGCGCAGCCTGAAAACTGCGGCCCTGCACCTGGAGCAGGCGCTGGCCGAAAACCCCGGCGATCTTGATTTGCTGCTTGATTTTTACCCCGAACTGGAGAAGATGATTCAGAAAAGCAAGAAACTGAGTCAGCTCCTCGAAATGCATACCAATTATGAATTTTGACTTAGCCTTTTTACCCCCGCGCAGCCAAAAGCCCCGCGAGAGCGGACTTACCCTGATGACCGATCGGGGACTGAGTGTACGCGAAGCAGAGAATTTTTGTGAGGGCAGTGCGCCCTACACCGATTTTGTAAAAATGGCCTTCGGAACGAGTCTGCTCATCCCCTCCCTCGAAGCCAAACTCAATATTTATCACGAAGCCGGCATCCGCCCCTATTTTGGCGGCACCCTTTTCGAAGTGTTTGCCCGCCGCAATGCCCTCGACAGCTACCGCAGCTATCTCGATCGCTTTGGCATCGAATACCTCGAAATATCGGACAGTGTTATTGAGCTGTCGCGCCAGCAAAAATGCGAGGAAATCAAAAGCTTTGCCCAGGATTTTGAAGTCATCAGCGAAACCACCAATCAGCTGCGCGACCGCCATCTGAGTTTCGACGAGTACCTCGATTACATGCAAGAGGAGCTCGAAGCCGGCGCACGCTACGTGTTGGTAAAAGAAAGTCACCAAATGCCCCTTTACGGTCGCGATGGTTTGGCCTTTTACCTCAACTGTGGCGACGGCAAGGGCCGCATCGATCTCTCCAAAGTATTGTGGGATGCGCCCGCCCGGGAACAGCAAATTGAACTCATCAACGGATTGGGCAACGAAGTCAACCTGAGCAACATTGCTTTTGATGCCGTACTGGCTCTGGAAAGCAAACGCCTGGGTCTGCACAGCTCCACCCTGCTTCGTCTTATTCCGGAAGTCAACCATTAGAACACACTTATGCTCAAACAAAATTTAAGTCTGCTCCTGAAAGGTATGGCCATGGGCGCCGCCAATGTAATTCCCGGCGTTTCGGGGGGGACCATTGCGCTGATTACCGGCATCTTTGAAAGACTCATCAACGCCATAAAGCGCTTTAACGGTACTGCGGTCCGCCTGTTTTTTACCGGACAATGGCGGGCCTTTGCTGCCCACATCGACCTCACCTTTTTGCTGCTGGTCTTTGCCGGTATTGGTCTGGCCATCCTTTCCCTGGCCAAACTGCTCGACTACCTTTTTGTGCATTATCCCACCCTGTTATGGGCCTTCTTTTTTGGCCTGGTACTGGCCTCGGTGTACTTTGTTGGCAAAACGGTTAAAAAGTGGCACAGCGCTTCGGTCCTCTCCCTCCTGGTCGGCGCCATCCTGGCCGGCTCCATCAGTGTATTGTCCCCCGCCTCTGAAAATTCCGAGACCTGGTACCTGCTGATTTGCGGGGTGTTGGCCATGTGCAGCATGATACTGCCGGGACTCAGCGGTTCCTTTGTTTTGGTTTTGCTGGGCAACTATCAACTGGTCATGATACAGGCTGTCAGCCAGTTTCAATTGGACATTCTGCTGCCGGTGGGTGCCGGTGCGGTGGTCGGACTCCTGGCTTTTTCGCACCTGCTGTCGTGGCTCTTGAAGCGCTTCCCCGACTCTACCATTGCCCTGCTTACCGGCTTTATTCTGGGTTCGCTGGGCGTACTATGGCCCTGGAAAAATGCCCTTACCGAACAGTTTGGCGATAAAATCAAGGTGGTGGGCTACGATTACTTTTTGCCCGAAGCAAACTTCGAATTTGGCCTGGCCCTGCTCTTGTTTGTCGCAGGCATCGCCCTCATTTGGCTCACCGAAAAATCGGCCCAACACAAATCTTAAAATCAATGTATCATGCGTACTTTCGGTCTCATTGGCTATCCCCTCACCCATTCCTTTTCGCAGAAATACTTCAGCAAAAAATTTGAAGACGAAGGCATCGACGCACGTTACCTGAACTTTCCACTCAGCAACATCGGCGAACTTAAGGGACTGCTGGAACAGCATCCCTATCTGGCGGGACTCAATGTTACCATTCCCTATAAGGAGCAGGTGCTGCCCTTTTTGGATGAGCTGGACACCGAAGCCGGCCACATTGGTGCCGTTAACGTCATTAAAATCACCTGGAACCAGGGCAAGGCCCATCTGAAAGGCTACAACAGCGACCTTAAAGGCTTCAGCGAAAGTCTGACCCCCTTACTGAAGGACCACCACCGCAAGGCACTGATTTTAGGCACCGGTGGCGCTTCCAAAGCCGTAGCCCACGGTCTGCTCAAAGCCGGCATACTCTACCGCTTTGTCAGTCGCAGTCCCAAAGGTCCCGCCCAGGTCAGCTACGAGGCCCTCAGCCCCGAAATTTTGTCGGAATACAAGGTCATTGTCAACACCTCCCCCTTGGGCATGTCGCCCAACACCGATCAGTGCCCCCATTTACCCTACGAGGCATTGGGTGCCGATCATTTGTGCTACGATTTGATTTACAACCCCGAAACCACCCTGTTTTTGCAGAAGGCCGCCGAGCAGGGTGCCGTCATTAAAAACGGACTGGACATGCTGCACCTGCAGGCCGAAGCGGCCTGGCGCATCTGGAACAGCTGATGCTGCCCACCTTTTTCCTGCCGGTCTTCGGTGCTACGACACACTGCGCTTAAATACCGCCTCGGGATAGCGTACATCTACCAGATACAGGCCCTCGGCAGGTGCCGAGGTGCCGGCGGCACTGCGGTCGCACGCTTTTATAATGGCTGCAAAATCTTCCACACGCAATTTTCCGCGCCCTACATCCAACAGGGTGCCTACAAGGGCACGCACCATATTGCGCAAAAAGCGATCGGCTTCAATATGAAACACCAGCAGGGAACCGCGCTCTTCCCAATAGGCTTCCTGCACCTTACAAATATTGGTCTTGTTGTTGCCCCCCAACTTGCTGAAACTGGTAAAATCGCTGCATTGCGGCAACAAGGCGGCGGCTTCGTTCATGCGCGCCACATCCACGGAAAAACGCAGGCGCGTGGCCAGTTGTTGACTAAATGGGTCCTTTACGGTGCTGACGTGGTATTCGTAGCGACGAGCTACCGCATCGAAGCGGCTGTGTGCATCGGGTGCCACTTCGCTTACCGAATATACGACGATGTCGCGCGGTAAGAAACGATTTAGTTTTTGGACCAGTTTTTGCATGGACATGGAAGGCCGGTCCCAATCAAAATGGGCCACCATATAACGTGCATGCACTCCGGCGTCGGTCCGCCCCGCCCCGGTAACCGCTACCTCCTGCTGCAGCAGGGTACTTAATCCTTCCTCCAAAACCTGTTGAACCGAAACGCCATTGGGTTGACGCTGCCAGCCGTGAAAGTTTGTACCCAAATAGGCGAGTTCTAAAAAATATCGTGCCATGCCAGTTATTTACCGGCAAAGATAAAAATTTTGTACCTTCATCAAATCAAACAGAAACCGCATGGACATGCTGAACCAAAAACCTGAACTTAAAAGCCCTGCCCGCTGCTTATGCAGCCTGGTGTTGCTGCTGCTTCTGCTTACGATTACCGGCCTTACTACAAATATGAAAGCACAAAACTGGGTACAAATGCGTGAAAAGATGGTGAGCGAGCAAATGCGCGGCCGCGACATCCGCTCGGCCAGCGTGCTCAATGCCATGCGTGAAGTACCCCGCCACCACTTTGTACCCGAACAATACCAGCAACTGGCTTACGACGACCGCCCCCTGCCCATTGGTTGGGAGCAAACCATTTCGCAGCCCTACATGGTGGCTTTCATGACCGAGCAATTACAGCTAAAGCCCGGAATGAAGATTCTGGAAATAGGTACGGGCTCTGGTTATCAGGCTGCTGTATTGGCCCATCTGGGCTGTATGGTGTACAGCATTGAGGTGATTCCCGAGCTGGCCAACAAGGCCCGACAGGTTTTACAGCAACTCAACTACAACAATGTGGAGGTGCTCACCGGCAACGGCTACCTGGGCTGGGAAGAACATGCGCCCTACGACGCCATTATTGTAACCGCTGCCCCGGAAGAAATTCCCCAGGTGCTCATCGACCAATTGAAAGAAGGCGGCACCATGGTCATCCCCATTGGCGGCGTTAACGAATTGCAGTACCTGAAAATGGTCTATAAGCAAAACGGCCAAATCAGCAGCCAGTCCCTCATGCCTGTTCGGTTTGTGCCCATGGTTAACGAGCCCTCAGCCGAGTAAGTTTATTTCACGAGCCACTCGGCAAAGCGGGCCTTAAACTTTTGCACCTTAGGCGCCACCACCACCTGACAGTAAGCTTTCTCCGGATTGTTGATGAAGTAGTTCTGGTGGTAGTCCTCCGCCTTATAAAAGGGCGCTTCCTCTTCGAGCAGGGTAACCAAAGGCTTATCGTACACTTCTTCGGCCTCCAATTGCGCCATCACCTTTTGGGCTGTTGCTGCCTGCTCCGCGCTGGTATAAAAAATGACCGAACGGTACTGCGTGCCCACATCGGCGCCCTGGCGGTTGAGACTGGTGGGGTCGTGGATAACAAAAAACACCGACAGCAATACCTCGTAAGGCAGCACTTCCGGGTCAAAGGTAATGCGGACCACCTCGGCGTGACCGGTGCGACCGCTGACCACCTCGCGGTAGGCCGGATTTTTAACATAGCCTCCGCTGAAACCCGATTCCACCAAAAGCACCCCCTTCATTTGTTGATACACCGCTTCCAGACACCAGAAGCAGCCTCCGCCCAGCAGGGCGGTTTCTTTATTGTTATTGGCCATTAAAGCAGCATTAAATGATAGTAAATACAGCAGTAAGCCCAACACCCATTTCCCACTTTTCATACCTCTTGTTTTTAAGTTCTGTTTTAAGTTACAGCACCTACTGCAGTAGTTAAACAAAGCGCTGCTCCGGAAGTTTATCCTTCGCTCAAAAAAAGCTACCTTTGCCCCACAGCAAGCAAGCAGCATTATGAGCACATTTCCCCCTTTGGCCGAACGCATGCGCCCCAAATCGCTCGACGATTACATTGGTCAGCAACATCTGGTTGGCCCCGATGCCGTTTTGCGTAAAATGCTCGAATCGGGACGCATATCCTCGCTCATCCTGTGGGGACCACCCGGTGTGGGCAAAACCACGCTGGCCAAGATCATTGCCCAGCAGCTCGAGCGCCCCTTCTTTGTACTGTCGGCCATCAGCTCCGGCGTAAAAGACGTCCGCGAAGCCATCGAAAAAGCCCGCAACTCGCGCTTTTTCAACAGCGCCGCCCCCATCCTCTTCATCGACGAGATTCACCGTTTCAGCAAGTCGCAGCAAGACAGCCTCCTGGGGGCTGTAGAAGAGGGCGTGGTCACCCTCATTGGTGCCACCACCGAAAACCCCTCCTTCGAGGTGATTTCGCCCCTGCTCTCGCGCTGCCAGGTTTACGTGCTGCAAGCCCTCGAAAGTGAAGACCTGCTGGGACTGTTTCGCCACATCAGCGCGAACGACCTGGTGCTGAAAAAGCGCCAAATGGAATTGAAGGAAGACGAAGCCCTGCTGCGTTTTGCGGGCGGTGACGCCCGCAAATTCCTCAACATCATAGAGCTGGTGGTCAATGCCCACGACGAAGGCGAAACGGTGATCTTCACCAACGAGCTTGTCGGCAAACTGCTTCAGCAAAACCCGGCGCAGTACGACAAAAACGGAGAGATGCACTACGACATCATCTCCGCCTTCATCAAATCCATTCGCGGCAGCGATCCCGATGCCGCTGTTTACTGGCTCGCCCGCATGGTGGAGGGTGGCGAAGACCCCAAATTTATTGCCCGTCGCCTGCTCATCTCCGCCGCCGAAGATGTGGGTCTGGCCAACCCCAATGCCCTGCTGCTGGCCACCAACGCCTTTCAGGCCATTCAGATGGTCGGCTGGCCCGAATCGCGCATCATCCTGAGCGAGGTCACCATTTATCTGGCCACCAGCGCCAAAAGCAACTCAGCCTATAAGGCCATCAACGAGGCCCAGGCCCTGGTACGGCAAAGCGGCAACCTGCCGGTGCCCCTGCACCTGCGCAACGCCCCGACCAAGCTCATGAAGGAGCTCTCTTACGGCGCCACTTACAAATATTCGCACGATTATCCCCACAACTTTGCCGAACAAGAGTTTCTGCCCGAAAAACTCAGCAAGACCCGCCTCTGGACCCCGCAGGACAACGCGCAGGAAGCCAAACTGCGCGAACGCATGGAGTTTTTGTGGAAACGCAAATACAAGTAGCCAGGGAACGATAAGGTGGACCGAAAAGCAGTTACTGAACCATTCAAGACCTACACAAGATAATAACCATTAAGAGCAGACACCGATGATTGAACAACTCCCGAGAATAAAGCACAGCAACAGCGGTCAGTTTTTCCTCCTGGCCGGTCCCTGCGCCATCGAAGGCGAAGAAATGGCCCTGCGCATAGCCGAAGAAATCAAGCGCGTAACAGACAAGCTGCAAATCCCCTTTGTATTTAAGGGCTCGTACCGCAAGGCCAACCGCTCACGCATCGACTCCTTTGCAGGCATTGGCGACGAAAAAGCCCTGAAAATTCTGCGGAAAGTCAGCGAAACCTTCGACGTACCCACCATCACCGACATCCATGCCGCCTCCGAAGCCGCCATGGCCGCCGAGTATGTAGATGTGCTGCAAATTCCCGCCTTTTTGTGTCGGCAGACCGACCTGCTGGTGGCGGCCGCCGAAACCGGCAAGCTCATCAACATAAAGAAAGGCCAGTTTCTGGCCCCCGAGGCCATGCGTTTTGCAGTAGATAAAGTACGCGATGCCGGCAATCCCCAGGTAATGGTGACCGACCGCGGCACCATGTTTGGCTACCAGGATATGATCATCGACTACCGGGGCATTCCCGCTATGCAAGCCTTTCAGGTACCGGTGGTGCTCGACATTACCCACTCCTTACAACAACCCAACCAAAGCAGCGGCGTAACCGGGGGCAAGCCCCAACTGATTGAAACCGTAGCCCGTGCCGGTGCAGCTGTAGGCGTGGATGGCTTCTTCCTCGAAACCCACCACGACCCGGCCAATGCCAAAAGCGACGGCGCCAATATGCTACAGCTCGACCTGCTCGAAGGCCTGCTAACCAAGCTCAGCGCCATCCGCAGTACCATCAATGGGTTTTAAGCGGTAGGATAAACAAGCGCCGCAAGATCGAATTGATCTTGCGGCGCTTTTGTATGGTTTTAAGCCTTATAAACAGGGCTTTACTGCACCATCTACTCCGGTTCAACAGCTTCTTCCAGCTCCTTGCCCAATTCTTCGATCTGCCTACGACGCTCCTGCACCGCTTCGCGCATCTGCTCCATGCGCTCTTCGGCTTGCTGAATACGCGCGCTGCGTTCGGCCTCTTTCATAAGAGACTAATTTAAAGACCGTTCAACAAAGAATCAATTTCGCTCTGAACCGCCTGAAGCTCCGCTTCGGCCGACTCCAAAGCCTCTTCCAGCTTTTCGGTCGATTGCTCCAACTTTAAAACTTCCTGCGATTCTTCTTCCGCAGCCTTTTGGCCCCCGCCGGCACAAGCCGACAGCATTGCCAGGGTAAATAATCCAAAAAACACTTTCTTCATAGCTGTAGATTTAAGGTTAATTAACGATAGAGGAAAATTACAAAAACATCTTCATCATTTCCAGTCATTTATCACAAACAAGAAAGGAAGTATAGAAAAAGAACAGCAAGATTTTCTAAATCCTGCTGCCTCTCTTATTTCAATAGAGCTGGGGA
>DUOK01000185.1 GCA_012838865.1 Bacteroidales bacterium
AATCAAGTCGCCAATTGCCCTGCGGAGCCTCATCCAAATCAAAGGAGGTACTATAAACCGCAGTACCCGAAAAGAAGGCCGCAGCACCATCCTGGTCCTCTGTCCAGGGCTGCAAAACCTCCTGCTGTTGCGCAGCCGGCAATTCAGGTCCGCCGGCAACAAATTCGACCTTCCAGTTCTCTGTCAATTCCAGCTCCTGCGCCGCATCGGTCAGGTAAGCCCAGGCAGGCATATTCTCCAAATTACGATCGGTAAAAAGAATGAACTTAGCCTCTCCCGACCGCAATTGAATACGCAATGCAGTCCCCCCGTCAACCGCGCGGCCAACGATGCGACCATAAGCGCCATTCTGAGGGTCAAGCAAGAGCTTTCCGGCTGCCTGTTCGTTCAGTACTACTTCAGCATCCACATCTTCAGCAGAATGATTTACCAAATAATAGTAAATACCTTGGTCGCTGTGTCTTTTGATGTACTTCAAGCCCAAATCAGTCAGCGTTTCCCTTTGCACACCGGTTAATTTAAGCGCAGCTTCAATTTGCTCAGCCACCATCAACCTTGCGTCTCCGGCCTGCCATTGGGACACATCCTTCGACAAAGCACTGATGCTAAAACCCTTTCTGATGGTTTCCAAACGTTCCAAACGCTCATCGAGCCCCTGCAAACCGGGAACATCGGTAGGAAAGGACTGAAAGATAACCGGAACGCCTTGCTCGGACAAAGCAATAAGCAATTCCAGCGTTTCCAGGGGCATACGGGTACATTCCGGCACCACCACGGCATCGTAAGCGTTGACCCCGTCAGCGGTCACCAAACCACCTGCGTCAGGTTGAAGTGTCTTTAACAAAGCATCCGAAACAAAATCAAAAGAATAACCCTTGGCCTGCAACTGCTTCATTTGCTCAGAATTTAACCACTCCCTGGAGCCGTGCACCGACATCATCTTATCCAGGCCATCGGGATTGTGCCAGGTATCGTAAATGGGCCAATAAACCAAAACATCGTTGGCCGCAGTACCGCCCTGCAAGATACTTTGACATCTTGTTATATAAGTGTTTAAACCCTCAATGTGCTCCCAAAAGCTGTTGCTTGGTGCAAAATGGACCGAGGCATAAAACAACCATCCCGGCCAGGGCGCGTCCTTGGGCGAAAAAGTAGAACCATGATAGAAAATATGGTTGACACCCGATAAAAACAACTGCTCAGCTTCGGGTTTAGCCTGAGACAAGGGCACGCGAAAGTGCTCTCCCAACCAGGTAAAACTTTCGCTCGACACCAACTTTTTACCACTGATATTGGCCGCCGATGCAGCCATCTTTAAAAACAATTCGTTGTGATCGGCCTGCTTCACGTAGCCCTCATCCCAAAAGAAACCCTTAATGGGAAAGTAAGTTCCCCCAAAGGTTTCAATTTCGGGAATATCTACCGTTGCATAAACATCCAACAGATTAGCCGGAGAACCGTGCGACTGGTTGCGCGAAACAGCCCCCTTTGAATTGGTCCAGGCTGTCCAACCCGTCGAAAAACGCTCAATCAACAGCTCCGACATCGTTTCCCGATAGTCGGCCTTAATCCGAGACCGCACTTCCTCATCACCCCCACCTGCCAATTCACGCAGATAAGGTTTGAGACTATAGCCACGTCGCTGCTCAAACTCATTTTCAAATCCGGCTCCCCAGCTGGCTCCAAAAAGTTCATAACTGTCATTGAAAAAAGCCCTTACCCCAGGTGCTTCCTCCCCAAAAACTTCATCAAAGCGGGAAAGATACTGAGCCAGTGCTTCCTTGGAGAAATGATCGAAAGTATAACCCTCTCCGCCGGGAGCTGCTCTTTTAACCTGTTGGCGGGTGCGTCCGTTAAAAGCGGCCAGCACTTGCCATTCGCCTTCATCCGGTTGCCAATTCAAAGTATTTCCCTCCACCAGGTCACTCAGGTCCTTAATTTCACCATTGGGACCATAGGCCGTTACTGCAATCAAGTCCACCACCTCTAAAGCCCTTTGCCGTTCATCAGCAACTTCCAGAACCAGCGTTTCGGAAGCAGGAGTCATCATATAATCCTGAATAAGCAATTGTGCCGCAGCCACATCGGCACCAATATGGGGCCCCCCAAAAGGCCATCCCGTTCCGTTGGTCATATCTACACCCATGTCCAGCGAATCCGACTTAGCAATCAAATACTGCAGCACTTCCATCCATCGGGGCGATAAAAAAGGCACATACTCCTCTTCATAGCCCTTTGCCCCATAAATGGGCGCAATTTCCACTCCGCCAAAACCCTTATCGGCAAAAGTTTCGAGATGCCACTTCAACTCCTGTTCGTTAACGGCACTTCCCATCCACCACCAACGGGTCCAGGGCTTCATCTCCCTGGTTACTTCAGGCCAGGCACTTACTTCCCGCTCTTGCGGCGACGAACAGCCCCCCCAAAAAAACAGTACCAGAAAAAAGACCGGCAATAAAAATTTCCAACTAATGCACTTCATAAGCATCTTTTTTAGATGTATAATCAATAACTTACTAAAAACCGCACATCACTTTCGGCCAGTCGCTCCGCTTTGATTTGCAACTGCTCTCCTTTCCTGTCGAGGTACCAGCCACTGGATGCCTCCAAAAAGGAAGCAAAATCAGCAAGTCGCTCAAGACGAGTCACCGACCGGTCAACTGTCACCAGGACCTCCCGGGGAGCATCACCCCTTGCCACTTTAATCCAAAGGGAGCGATCAACTCCCCCCTCAAGGGGGGCCGGAACAATTAACTGAAAGAATTCAGCCGTATTGGATGTCAACAATTCCGTGGGGCACTCTTGGCTTTCGTACCAGAGAAACCGACCTATCAACCCAGGGAAAACCCTAAAAAACAACATCTTGCTGTCATCAACACCCAAAACTCCGCCCTCAGCTGCAAGGGGTAAGATGCCGGCTGACTTAACATATAAGGGGAGTAAGCCCTCAGCGGGACGATACCTGCGGCCCCCCTCCAGCCTTTTTCCGGTATGGTAATCGTACCACTCCCCAATAGGCAGGTAAACTTCCGCATCCTCACCTTCCGTTGTAGCTTCGGGTGCCACCAGCACCTGTCCTCCCAAAAAATACTGTTTCCTCCAACTGAGTGCTTCCTCATCCCGCAAAAAATGCAAATACACGGGTTGAACAGCAGCCACAGCCCCTTGTTGCTCAGACCGGGCAAGACTCTTGAGCCAGGGTGCCAATTCCTTCCTCAGATCGGGAAACGCGCCCAAATAGGGTGCAACTTCCTGGCCAACATCTTCCTTATCCCAGGCACTCAAAGCTCTGGTTAAAGAAGTCAAATCAGGAAAGTACCCAAGTTCGGACTGAAATAAACCAGAACTCGCGCCTTCCTCTTCCAAGAGTAACTCAGCCAGAACTTTTGGTTTCTGACCAGGTTTAGGAGCGAGTACCGTAGTATGTAAACTGCGTCGGTCTACTTCCAGACGCAAAGTGGCGGACTCCACTACATAGTTGCGCCCCTCCCTTTTCAACGACACATCCGGATACCCATCCTCACCAACCAAAAACCAAAGGGTGTCCTCTACCTGCATAGCGGCGGCGCCCTCATCGAAATAAGTGAAACGAAACAAGCTGTTGCTCAGCCAATCAATGCGCAGACTGCCATCCCGGCCATACAAATACACCGAAGCGTCCGACTGCCAGGGTTCTTCCTCCCTGCAGCCAATCAGCAAAAACGCTGCGCACAAAATAACCAGGCACCTGTTCATAGTCCTTGGGGCATAACCAGCCAACACTACTCCATATAAAACACTTCTTCCAAGGGAATGGTAACCGGAGAATTGTCTTCGTTCACCTCCATAATGTCGGCCATGTGGTCCCACCACTTTTTTACCACCGGATTGTCACCCATATCCTGGGAGGAACTATCCCCCTTCTGTTTCTGAACGCCAAAAAGGATATTGGTTTCTTCATCCAGGAAAATGGAATAATCGTACACCCCAGTATCCTTAATCATTTGAGCCAACTCGGGCCAAATGGCGTCGTGTCGCTTCTTGTACTCCTCGCGTAACCCCGGCTTAAGAAACATTTTAAAAGCAAATCTCTTAATCATAACGTTTGTTTTACAATTACTTAACAGCCTCGGCAGCACCAATAAAATCGGCGAGTGCGCCAGCCGGATACTCATTCAGCAGGTATTTATTCAGGGGGTTGCCCGGGTGCTCACGAATTCCCTCTACCACCAACGATGCGGCCAAAACGGCACCTTCGGCTGTGGGGTGGGTATGGTCACGGGCAAAGAACAGCACATCGGTAACCTTGTCGGGCCCCAGAGCGTTCATGGCATCGGCCAACTTGTGATTCAAATTGATGAACATTACGCCCTCCTGCTCGGCCACTTCACGCGCCCACCCCCCATAAGAGGCATCGTTATAAGGTATTTTACCTTCCTCGTTCCACGAATTTCGGGGAATGGGAGCAATAAGGACTGGTGTTGCCCCCTTATCGCGGATTTCCTGCACGTACATGCGCAAATAGGCCCCGTAAGAATATACCGTTTCCTGCTCACCGGTCAGAATGTTGTCGATGAGCTCGGACTCATCGCCGGTTCCGCGAATGGTACCCCGGGCACGGGTGGAATCATTAAGGGCACCGGCATCGTTGTGCCCAAATTGAATAAAAACAAAATCACCGGCTTTTAAACTATCGAGCGTAGGTTGCCAAAGGCCCAGTGTGCGATAGGTGCGACTGCTGGTGCCTCCGCGCGCTACATTCACCACCTCTACCTGCGTGGAGTCGAAAAAATAAGCAAAAGGGGCGCCCCAGCCCCATAGGCCACCGTCGCCACGCCCCTGCCCGTTCTTAACGGTAGAATCGCCAATGGTGTAAATCACAGCTTTAGGCTCCGGATCAGCGGTGCAGGCCAGCAAGGCTACAGCGGCGAGACCGGCAAAAACAAGATTCTTAACAAATTTCATTTTTTTAAATTTTAGTCATCGACAGTACGAACTGTCCTTATTCTATTTCAAACTTTAGAGACACGGGCTCAAGACCCTCGCCAGATACCTTTAACTCAAAACTGCCGCTATCGCCTGTGGCACGAACAATGGCCATGGCCTGTCCCCGCGCGGTGCGACGTTGGGGACCCTGAAAGGACTCATGACTGTCGCGAGCCCCGTTGTCCACTCCCAACAACTCCCCAGCACCCAGCACTTCAAAAGTCAGTACCTGATCACGGTTGGGAGAGGGCGTGCCGTTTTCATCAACCAGCTGCACCCGAACCACGCTAACATCATCGGGCGACTTGCTCAAGGTGCTTTTATGCGCTGCCGCAGTAATTACAGCAGGGCGGTCGGCAGTTTGCATTTCATGAACAGCGACTACTTCCCCCTTATTTCGGGCAACCGCCTTAAGCGTTCCGGGTTGAAAGGTCAAACGGTAACGTACCGGAGAGGCATCATTGGGCCGCTGCTTTACGCCAAGCGACTTCTCGTTATGAAACACTTCAACCTCATCACAATTGGTGTATATCTCCAAATGCGCTTCATCGTAAGTATCAAAATCGGTAGGCGTCCAATCATCAACCAGACCACCTTGACCCAAATGATGCTCACGACGGAAAACACGAACCATGGGCGTATCTGACCACCAACTCTGCCGCTCATAGGTACGGGGCTTGGTAAATCCGGCCCGGTCGAACAGACCAAAATCGTGGGATACTTCGGGCCAGTCGGCCTCTCCCAAATAATCGTAGCCGGTCCACAAGAAATGCCCGGCAATGGAAGGATTATCGCGCCAAACCAGGAAGGCCTGACGGGTGTGTCCGTTCTCTGTGCCAATTACTTTCCAATCGGGATTGGCTTTAGAAGCCTCTGCCAACTCATTCTCGCGGTAATTTTGCCCCACTACATCCATCATTTCGGCAAAACCGTTTTGATAAACCCCGGCCTGATTGGGACGGAAAAGCGCCATGGTAACCGGACGCGTACCATCCAGCTCATGAATCAAATCCTGTTGCATCTTATAAGTCTCAAATCCCTGCTCGTTGTTCAAATTATCACGAATTTCGTTGCCAACGCTGATGATGAATATGGAGGGATGATTGCGGTCACGCAAAGCCACCGCCCGGGTGTCTGCCTCCCACCACTCATCAAAATAAAGCTGATAGCCGTAATCGGCATTGTTCTTCCGGGCCCTCCAGGTATCAAAAGTCTCATTCATCACAAAGAAGCCCATGCGGTCGCACAAGTCCAAAAACTCAGGAGCAAAGGGATTGTGAGAAGTTCGAATGGCATTGATGCCCAACTCGCGCAAGCGCTCCAAACGCTCTTCCCAAACACCCAAGGGCACGGCGGCGCCTACGGCGCCAGCGTCGTGGTGCAGACAAACCCCTTTCAGACGGATGTTCTCCTCATTCAAAAAGAAGCCCTTAGCGGCATCAAAATAAAACGAACGAATTCCAAAAGGTGTTTCCAGCAAATCAAGTTGTTTTCCATCAACCCACAACTCAGTCACATTGGTGTAAAGCAATGGCGTATCGAGCGACCATAGGTCAGGTTGTGCCACCTGCAAGTCCTGCTCAAAAGTAAAACGTTCACCGGCAGCCACACTTTGGCTCACTATGTTTTCAGCCACAAGACTCCCATCCGGACCCAACAAACTGCTTTTCAGTTCTACCTCTGCGGCCTCGCCACTATTGACCATAGTGGTCTGCACGTTAACCTTTGCCGCTTCGGGACTTACTTCAGGAGTAGTGACAAACACGCCGTTCTCCTCAACATAAACCGGCTCAGTAACCACCAGCTTCACGTTGCGATAAATACCTGCCCCGGTGTACCAGCGCGAGGCAGGCTGTAAGGTATTGTCGAGCCGAACAGCCAAAACGTTTTCTTTTCCGTAAAGCAGGTGCTGAGTAAGCTCGTAACGAATCCCCACATACCCGTTGGGTCGATGCCCCAAATGTTCCCCATTGATGTACACATCGCTGTTGGCCATCAAGCCGTCAAAATGAATCCACACTTTGCGGCCTTCCGCCGAACGCGGAACCGCAAAGCTTTTGCGGTACCAGCCAATGCCGGCAGGCAGATAGCCCCCACCTCTACCCGTAGGATTATCGCGATCAAATGCTCCCTCAATGCTCCAGTCATGCGGCACAGTCACCACCCGCCAGTCGCCATCACTAAAACGGGCCGCATCGGCCCCTTCCGCCTCACCCTGATAAAATTTCCAATTGTCGTTAAACGACCATTCGGCCCGTCCCTCCGGGTAGTCCGGTGCAGGCACCGAACATGCTGTAGCCAGTGCCAAAACAAGCACCGGTACCCAAGCCCAAAAATCACGAAATAACTTCATTGTTGTATGTTTATAGTTTGTTGTTGATCCTTATTCAGGCATATAAATCACCGGCGTCGGTGGAGGAAAATCCATATCGCCAGCCAAATAATACCCCGGATGTGGCGGCTGATTATAGGATGAATTTTGCCAACTGATGGCCACCCGATAAACGGGATCGTGCATCAGGGTATAAAAACGGTATTTGCTGTCGACCTTTGCTCCGGCATCCCAGAAACTGGTTGCGTCCACCAGGGGCGCAGCGTTTACCTTCTTTCCATCCCTATAGATATTAAAACCCAAATCGTAGGGTTCATCACCCAGGAGCC
>DUOK01000186.1 GCA_012838865.1 Bacteroidales bacterium
CACTGACCCGACAGGGGCCGTTTTCCTGCACAAAAGTAAGGGGGTAGGTGCCCGGCTGATTGGCACTGACCTGAGTGGCAGCAGTCTGCGGGTCGGAAAAACTCAGGCCATCTGCCGCTTCCCAGTAAATGGCGGTGCTGGCTCCGCCAACAGTGGCCTGTAGCTCTGCACTCAGGCCACAAAGACTTTGGTCGTCACCGGCACTGTAGCCGCCTGGCATTTTGTACAGATTCACCAGGGTTTCTCCTTTTATAAAGCCTGTTTCGGGTGAGTAGAGGTACTCGTCGTTTCGGTCTAAAGCTTTGGAAACAATAATGCGCAGCTTGGTGGTCCCGGAATAATCTATCTGTTTTTCCGCAGCGTAAGTATGGTTGTTGTCGAAGTCAGAAGGGTAGTAGTCTGTAATAAATTCGGTTTCTTCGAGCCTGACGCCTGTTTCTGTGTCGTAAATGGTTAGCCAGGCATCGAAGGGGGCTTCGTAGCTGTCGCCAAAGCGAATTTGTATGTTGAGGGTTCCGTTTTCACAGAGGTCTGTATCGGGGGTCAGCAGTTCTGCAACAGCTTGTACTTCTTGGCCTTTGGCCGGGGTTGTGGTGCTGATTAGCAGGCAGGTAATCAGTGGGAAAAGCAGCCGTTTGTGCATTTTGGTTGTTCTTTTTAAAGGGCAATCCGCTTTGTAGGTCTCTTAAAGTCCTATTGTTTTGCAGATTAGAAGGTAATTTAAGGAATTTTAATAGAATAAAAAAGACCTGCACAGAAAAAAGTGGGTTTTACTACCTAAAAATACTGCGTTCGCGGGGTGGGCTCCTTCGTAATTCTTCACGACGGAAGGAGCGGAGTTCGCGGGTAAAGCGTTCGGGAAAGTTTTCGCCGGGTGCAGGACCGGGCGATAGGACCAACTGACCATCGGGGCGAATTAAGAAGTAAGCAGGCAGTGCTTCAATGCTGTAATCTTCAATCACCCTGGCCGAGCCGCCAAAATGGAGGAAGTCCCAGTCGTAATTGTAGCGGTCCAACAGCCGATCCATGGCTTCCACATCCTCATCCAAAACGATGGTGAGTACATGCAAATCACGCTGCATTAAGCGATGAAAACTTTCCATTCGCATTAAGTCCTGAATGCAGGCATAGTTTTGGGTGTGAATGAAATTAAGATAAACGAATTTGCCCTGGTAGTCCTCGAGTGTTTTAAGCTGTCCTTTGCGATCGCGCAGTGCAAAGGGGGGCGCAGCGCTGCCGGGGCGCAGTCGTGTAATTCTTTGGTAGAAGCTTGTGGCCATTTGTTGGAGCAGCGGGGTGGAGGCTGTTTCAGCAGCTTCCTGTAAAAGCCGGTCTGTAGTAGCCGTTGTCAGCTCTTCTTTGAACCATGCCTCGTAAAAATTGTAGAGTAAAATAAGTTCGCCCACTTCTTGGGAGGGAATCAGTGGGTCTGAGAGGGCAAGTGTGCTGAGGCTGTCGAAGGCGGCTTGTTGCCCCAGGGCCTGAAGCAGGGCCTGGCGCGTTTCCGGCGCAAAGCGCTCTGGAAAGAAAGCTTTGAAAAGGGTTTGGACCACTTCCCAGAAAACGGGCAGCTCCCAGGCGGGCTGGGGCAAATGCTGCAATATCCCTCTTTCATTTTGCGGGCGGGAGGCCTGTTGAAGCTTAACGAAGGACCAGGCCTTGTGCTGGTCGAACAAGGGGTGACTAAAGGAATATTTGTCGTTCAGTTGCTTTTGGAATTCTGCCGCCAGGGCAGTATCTCTGTGTATAAAGAGCTGCCGGGCGTGGTTGGCCATGAAATAATCGAACTCGGCATCGAACTCAACCATGTTCCGATTCAGCTCCCTGCTTTCGGCGTTGGCTATACCCAAGGGCAGCTCTTCCTGAGGATAGTGGGGATTGAATCGGTCCACTTCACTTCGGGGCTCAAAGGGTGGCAGTACCAAGTGATAGCTTTTTCCTGGTTCGATGAAAAGAAAGCCCTTGTAACGGCCCAGGTCGACTTCGGCCTGAAGGGGTCCGGGAACAGGAAAGCTGAGGTCGAAATGCCCATGCTGGTCAATGGGGACTACGGCCAGCGGGGCCTTTGAGGGTATGAGGGGGTTTACTTTGAAGTCAAACAGGAGGTTGATGCCGGCATAGGCAGGTGCCGACCCGAAAAAGCGCACGCTGTCGACCGGGGTGTTGGCAGCCAGGCTTGTGCCCTTCAGCAGCATTAAGATGCTGAGTATGCGGACCAGTTTGCGCATGGTTTGAGGTGCTTGGTTTTTCAGCCGGCTTGTCCTTTTTCCTTAATCAGTTGGTAAATCGTGTCGGGAATAAACTTAGAGGCATCGCCACCATGTTTGAGGATGTCGCGCACGATGGATGAGTTGACCGGGGTGTGCTCCGGGGTGGTGAGCAGAAATACGGAGTCGATGTGGGTCATCAGACGGTTCACCTGGGCAATGGCTCTTTCGTACTCAAAATCTGCCGCCGTACGCAGTCCCCGTAAAATACTGTCGGCTTTCTTTTTAATGGCAAAATCCACGGTCAGGCAATCGTAGGCTTCCACGCTGATGCGGGCTTCGTTGGCAAACTGGGCGCGGATAAATTCCACCCGTTCCTCGAGGGAAAAGTAGTAGCGCTTGGCCGCGTTGTGCCCCACGGCAATAATGATTTTATCGTAGAGTTTGAGTCCCCTTGTCACGATGTTTTCGTGTCCTACAGTAAAAGGGTCGAAGGAACCCGGGAAAATGGCAGTTCTTTCCATGTTTGGTTTGTTTGAAAGGGCTAAAATTGGCAAAAATACTGGAATGCGCAAGGAATTTTATAATTTTGACTTTTTGACGGACTTGAACCGACTTTAGAGTCACTTAAAATCAGGAAGAATGCAATACAGACAACTTGGAAAATCGGGCATGAAGGTTTCGGAACTATCCTTGGGAACCTGGCAGGTAGGCGGCAAATGGGGATCGGGTTTTGACGATGCCAATGCCGATCGGATTTTAAATGCGGCCATCGATCAGGGGGTCAATTTTATCGATACCGCCGATGTGTATGAAGACGGGAGGAGCGAGAAGGCTGTGGGACGCGTGGTGCGCTCGCGTTCAGAGGAGCTGTTTGTGGCTACCAAATGCGGACGACAAATTCAGCCGCATGTAAATGCCGGCTACACGCCCGATGTTTTGCAGCGCTACGTCGAGGACAGCTTGCGACGCACCGGACTGGAGCGTCTGGATTTGATACAGCTGCACTGTCCCCCCACCGAAGTATATTACCGGCCCGAGATTTTTGAGCGCTTCGAGAAATTGAAGCAGCAGGGAAAAATTCGTAACCTGGGGGTGAGTGTCGAAAAAGTGGAGGAAGCCCTCAAGGCCATTGAATATCCGAATGTTACTACCGTACAGATTATTTTTAATGCCTTTCGTCAGCGCCCTGCCGAACTCTTTTTTAAGGAGGCGCAGCGTCGTGAGGTCGGCATTATTGTTCGAGTGCCCCTGGCCAGCGGTCTCTTAACCGGAAAGTTCAGTGCCGATACGCAGTTTGCTGACGGCGATCACCGCAACTTCAATCGCAAAGGGGAGGCTTTTGATAAGGGGGAGACCTTTGCGGGCATCGATTACGATTTGGGACTGAAGGCAGTAGCGGCACTCCGGAAAGCTTTGCCCAACAGGAGCAATTTGGCTGCTGTAGCCCTGCAATGGATTCTGCAGTACCAGGAGGTGGGCTGCATTATTCCCGGTGCCTCCCGCGAAGAGCAGTTGCGTGCGAATCTCTCCATTTACCAGGAACCCCCGCTGACTGGAGCAGAGGCGGAGGCCATTAACGATATTTATAAACAATACATCCAACAGGGGGTGCATCACCTTTGGTAGGAGGACGTTTTATGACTCAACTGGGACTCACTACGCCGGCGGTTTTGTTTTCGGCCATTTCGCTGATTATGCTGGCCTATACCAACCGTTTTTTGGCCTATGCCTCGCTGGTGCGCGAGTTGCATGCCCGTTTTAAGCAATCGCACGACGCCGTTTTGTTGCGTCAAATCATCAATATGAAAAGGCGCTTGCGGCTGACCCGTGCCATGCAGATTTTGGGTATCTCCAGTCTGCTTTTTTGTGTGGTGACCATGTTTTTGATTTATGTGGAGTGGACCACCATCGCCGAAGTGGTGTTTGGGGTGGCCTTGATTATGCTGATCCTTTCTCTGGCTATTTCGATCAGGGAAATTCAGATTTCTTCCCAGGCGCTGGACTTGCAACTGGGAGATATGGAGGAGAAGAAGCAGTCTCTGGCGGATTCGCTGATGAATCCCCGGCGCGGAAGACTGTAAAAGTAAAGCCGTAAAAAAAGCCCCTCGGGGCTTTTTTTATTTTACGCGCATTACGCCAAAGAGGCGGAACATCCAGCGCGGAAGTGGCTTTTCGCCCCGTTTTTGCAGATTCAGAAACCAGCCAATTTTCTTGACGAGGGGAATCTTGTGGGTTTCTACAAACTCGATGAGGGTGCCTTCTGGCGCCTGTATGTAGGCAAAGTTACCGGCGGCTTCGCCCATGTCGAAGCTGTCCATAGCGCGTGCGCTGTCCACTGTAAAGGGGAAGCCTTTTTCTTTCACTTCTTCGCGCAGTTCATCCATACCGTTGATGTCGTAGCACAAGTGAATGAAACCCGGGTCGCCCCAGATGCGCCCTTCGTAGATGTCGCGCGCCGGTCGCTCGGTGCTTTCTACCAACTCGATGGTGGAGGGGCCGAAGAAGGGACTGAAACTGCCTTTGTAGGTGGCGGAATGGCGCAGCAGCACGCGTCGGCAACTGCTTTCCGCACCCGGCACGCCCTGCCAGTCGTCGAACACCCCGCTTTTATCGTACACCACCTGGTCGTAGCCCAGGATGTCTTGGTAGACTTTCAGGCTCTCGTCCATGTTTTTTACGCCGATGACCACACCCAGCACCCCGCCTGTGGGGGCTTTTTGCGGAAAGTAGACAAAGTCGTTCTCCACCACTTCCCAAATGTTGTTGTAGGGGTCCTTCAGGTAAAAATGGCTTTGGCCGGCCGGGTCTGTGGTGGGGGCACTGAGCAGGTTCAGACCTTGTTCCTTAAAGCGTTCATAGGCCTTTTGGGCATTTCCCGTTTTGATTTTTCCGATGGCGATGCCCCAGTCGCCCAATTGCAACTGAAAAGTGGGCGCCACCGGTGTTTTACCGGTGTGCTGCCAAATTTCAAAGCCGCCACCGCCCTCGAGGTTGAGGGCCAGAATGGCGTGACGTTCCCGTGGTTTCCCCTCGGTGTGCTTCAGCATCAGTTCGGCCGTGGCCGCCTCTTCAAACATTCTGATGTCCATGCCAAAGTGCTTGCGGTACCACTTGAAAGCCGCCTGAACGTCTTCGACGCCAACGCCCAGCTGCTGTATGCCGTTGATTCTTTTTGCCATAAATATAGGTGTTTTTACATAGGTTTAATCTTGCGCACAATGCGGCGGTGCAGGGCCGGGAAAAAGCGCCGTATTTTTAGTATCAACAATTCACTGCCCCCTACCGGTATCTCCGCCCTTTCCTTTTTCAGTCCCCGCAGTATCTGTTGGGCCGCTTTTTCGGCACTGATGCCGTTGGCCTGACCCGGGTCCATTTGTCCGTGCTCCCGTCCTTCTTTGTTGATGGCGAATTTGGAGATGTTGGTCTGTATGCGACCGCCAATCAACATGCTTACCCGAATGTTGTTCGTGTGGTTTTCTACCGCCAGCGATTCAAAAAAGCCGTGCAGGGCGTGCTTTGAGGCGGCATAGGCCGAGCGGTAAGGAAAGCCGAATTTGCCTACCAGACTGGAAGCCGCTGCCAATTGTCCCCCGCCATTGGCCAGCATGTGCGGAAGCAGGGCCTTGGTCAGCGCCACCACGCCAAAAAAGTTGACCTCCATGATGCGGCGGTCGTTTTCGAGGGGCGTTTCGTGCACGAAAGAACGTTGACTGATGCCGGCAAAATGGTAAAGGGCATCGATGCGGAAGCCTTTGGCCAGTATTTGTTGGGCCGACTGTGCAATGGCTGTACTGTCGGCCATGTCGAGGGCGACTTCTTCTGTCTGAGCTCCGGCTTGTCGCACCTCCGCTGCCACGGCAGCGAGGCCGGCCGCATCGCGGTCGCTCAAAATCAGGCGCCCCTTATAGGGACTTAAGGCCAGGGCGAGGGCCCTCCCCATGCCGGAAGCGGCACCGGTTATCCATATGGTTTTTCCTGCAAAATCCATGGTCCAAAATATGGTTTGAAAGGGCTAAATTACACAAAAGTTGCGACTTGCCTAAGCTCCTGCCGCTTAAAGACCTTTTACAATACGCCTTTGGTGCTGGGCAATTGTTGATTAAAGGGGTCTTTGCGAATGGCGGCCTTGATGGCTTTGGCCAAGGCCTTAAAGATCCCTTCAATTTTGTGGTGTTCGTTGGCGCCTTCGGCCTTGATGTTGAGGTTGCTCAATGACGCGTCGGAGAAGCTCTTGAAAAAGTGCTGGAACATTTCGGTGGGCATGTCGCCTACTTTCTCCCGCTTGAATTCGGCTTCCCAAACCAGCCAGGGGCGTCCCCCAAAGTCGATGGCCACCTGCGCAAGCGTGTCGTCCATGGGGAGACAAAAGCCGTAGCGGTCAATGCCCCGCTTGTCGCCCAGCGCCTTGCGGAAGGCTTCGCCCAGCGCCAGACCGGTATCCTCTATGGTATGGTGCTCGTCCACATGCAAATCGCCCTTTACCTGGATGTCTAAGTCCACCCCGGCATGACGCCCAATTTGTTCCAGCATGTGGTCGAAAAAGTGCAGTCCGGTACTTATGGCACATTTCCCCGTCCCGTCGAGGTCCAGCTCAATGTGAATGCTGGTCTCCGCCGTGCTTCGGTCGACGACTGCCGTCCGTTCGGTTTTGAACAAAAAGGCTGCAATTTCATCCCAGTCGCTACTCAGCAGGGCACAGGCTTCGGTCAGTCCGGCCGCCTCCAGCTCCTTTTGCGCGGTCTCGCTTTGCAGCAGTATGCCCTTGCAGCCGAGGTTCTTGGCCAGCTCGATGTCGGTCAGCCGGTCGCCTATGACCAGGGAGCCGGCCAAATCGTAGCCTTCGCTGAAATATTCGCCCAGCATGCCGGTGCGTGGTTTGCGGGTGGGGGCCTTGTCGGCCGGAAAGGACCGGTCGATGTGCACCCGGGCAAAATGAATGCCCTCTCCTTCGAGCGTCTGCATCATTTTGTTGTGGGCGGGCCAAAAGGTGTCTTCCGGAAAGGAGGCAGTGCCCAGTCCGTCCTGATTGGTGACCATCACCAACTCAAAGTCGAGTTTGCTGGCAATCAGGTAGAGGTTGCGCAGTACTTTAGGGTAGAATTCGAGCTTTTCGAGACTGTCCACCTGATAGTCCACCGGCGGTTCATTGATGATGGTTCCGTCGCGATCGATGAACAATACTTTTTTCTTTTTCATGATATTGAGCGCTTGTTTTTACCTGCCTTATTCATAAGTTTTCTTAATCGATAATGTATGAATAATGCAGTTTAGTTCGTGTTCGAGGATTCGGGCAGAATAAAGGCTTTGAGCCAGGTGTCGAGGTAGCTGGTCCAGTAGGCAGCCGGCCCCTCGGTCCGGAAGCCAAAGCCGTGGCCCCCTTCGGGCAGAATTATTTTGGTAAAGGGAACGCCCTGTTTTTGCAGTCCCCCGGCATAAGCCTCGGTGTTTTGAACCGGAACGGCACGATCGTCGGCCGCATGCAGGATAAAGGTGGGTGGCGTTTGCGCACTGCACTGCTGCTCCAGTGAAAACTTTTGCACCAGGTCCTCCCCGGGTTGGCGACCAATGAGGTTTTGGCGACTGCCCATGTGGGTATAGGCGGTATCCATGGTTATTACCGGGTAAATCAGAACCGAGAAGTCGGGACGCAGCTCTTCAGGACTTCTTTGCTCATTAAGTGGCGTGGTGAAAAGGGTGGCGGCTGAGGCGGCCAGGTGGCCCCCTGCCGAGAAGCCCATCACGCCAATCCGGCTGGGAATAATGCCCAGTTCACCGGCACGGGAACGTAGCAGGTGGACGGCTTCCTGTACATCCATGAGGGGTACCAGATGGGCCTTGTCAAATAAGTCTTCATCGGGCAGGCGGTACTTCAAAATGAAGGCCTCGAAGCCCCTTTCGGCCATCCATTGGGCCACCATGGTGCCTTCGTGACCAAAGGCCTGGCGCACGTAGCCGCCACCGGGACAAATGATGATGGCGGGACGGGGACCGGAGCTGCTGTCTTGTGCCGGATAATGGTACAATTGGGGCTTGGTGACGCCACTCACGCGGTCGTTTTCATTGTTTTCGGGCACCTGGATACCTTTTTTGTTGTAGGGCGCCTCCCCTGGATAGAGGTCAAGGGTGGATTGGCTGTAAAGCGATAAGCTGGCCATAAGCAAAAGGGCGGTGAATAGGTGTTGCATAAGGAGTTTATTTATAGGCCTGAAGGGCCTGAATGAGTTGCTTGTTTTCTTCGGGACTGCCTACGGTAATGCGCAGGCAACCGGCACAAAGGGACACGGAGGAGCGGTCGCGGATAATTATTTTTTGGTCGATCAAATGTTGGTAAATGGCTTTGGCATTTGGGGTTCTGATCAATAAGAAATTGGCATCCGAAGGATGAATGAGACTTACAAAAGGCAGCTTTTGCAGTTCCTGTGCGAGGGCACTGCGTTCGGCCAAAAGTAGCTCGATCCATTGCGCCACCTCTTGCTGGTTTTGCTCCAGCAAGTCCATGGCTTTTTGCTGGGTAAGCACATTCAGGTTGTAGGGGTATTTGATGCGGCTCAGTACTTCGATGATCGCAGGCTGGGCAAAAGCCATACCCAGTCGCAGTCCCGCCATGCCCCAGGCCTTGGAGAAGGTCTGCAAAATGACCAGGTTGGGGAATTCCTGCAGGCGCGGCAGCAGGCTGCGTCCCGGTGCAAAATCGATGTAGGCCTCATCCACCACCACCAGGCCCTCAAAGCCTGTGATGACGCGTTCTATGTCTTCGTTCCGCAGGCAGTTTCCGGTGGGGTTGTTGGGGGAGCAGAGCCAGATGATTTTGGTCTGCTTATCCACGGCGGCCAGGACCGCCTCCACATCCAGCTGGAAATCTTTGGTCAGTAAGACTTGCTGCACCTTTATGTCGTTGGTGGCGGCAGCCACCTGGTACATGCCGTAAGTGGGATCAATGGCCACCACATTGTCGGTCCCGGGGCGACAAAATGCGCGAAAGAGCAGGTCGATGGGCTCATCGGAACCGTTGCCCAGGAAAAGCTGGTCGCTCTCACAGCCTTTGAACGCGGCAATGCGGCCCTTGAGCCGACGCTGATGCGGGTCGGGATAGCGGTTGTAGGGGGCATTGTAGGGGTTTTCGTTGGCATCCAAAAACACCCCTTCTTCGCCGGTGTATTCGTCGCGGGCCGAAGAGTAGGGTTTGAGCGCAAGGATGTTGGGGCGCAGCAGTTGTTGCAATGGCTTCATGAGCAGAGTGGAATAGGCGGATTATTGTAAACTTTTTAAGCGCAGACTTACGGCGTTTTTGTGGGCCTGAAGCAGCTCTGCTTCGGCCATGGTCTCTATTACGGGTCCCAGTTCCTGCAGTCCTTCGGGCGTAATTTCCTGGAAGGTGATTTTGCGGATGTAGCTGTCGAGGTTGACGCCCGAATAGCTGCGGGCGTGCCCGTGGGTGGGTAGGGTGTGGTTGGTGCCTGAGGCATAGTCGCCGGCACTCTCGGGGGTGTAATGTCCGATGAATACCGAGCCGGCATTGACTACTTTTTCGGCCACTTCGGCGGCGTTGCGCACCGACAGGATAAGGTGTTCGGGGGCATAGAAGTTGCTCATCTCCATCATCTCGTCGAGTGAGGTCAGCAGAAAGGCGCGACTGTCGGACAGGGCCCCTTCGGCTCCTGCCCGGCGCGGCAGTTGCTTTACCTGTTTGTCCACCTCCGCTAAGGTGGCCTGGAGCACTTCGTCGCTGGTGCTGAGCAGGATCACCTGACTGTCGGCGCCGTGCTCGGCCTGTGAAAGCAAATCGGCTGCTACAAAGGCGGGGTTGGCGCTGTCGTCGGCCATAACCAGGACTTCTGAGGGACCGGCAGGCATGTCGATGGCGGTGTTTTTAAGGCCAACCAGTTGTTTGGCGGCAGTGACGAAGCGGTTGCCGGGACCAAAAATCTTGTACATTTTGGGCACGGTCTCGGTGCCGTAGGCCATGGCGCCAATGGCTTGAATGCCGCCAATGCGGAAGATGCGCTGCACGCCGGCCAGGCGGGCGGCAAACAGGATGGCGGGGTGGATGCCCCCCTGCTCGTCGGGCGGGGTGCAAAGCACGATTTCCTTACAGCCTGCAATACGGGCAGGTATGCCCAGCATGAGTACGGTGGAGAAGAGCGGCGCGGTGCCTCCGGGTATGTAGAGGCCCACCTTTTCGATGGGCACGCTTTTCTGCCAGCAGGTGACCCCCGTCTGGGTTTCCACTTTTTGCATGGGCTGCCACTGACTGGCATGGAACTTTTCGATGTTGTCGGCGGCCCGACGAATGGCTGCTTTTAGGTCCTCCGGCAGGGCTGTTTCGGCCTGGGTTATTTCGGCCTGGGTCACTTCGAGTTCGGCGCCCCGATAGCCATCGAAGCGCTCCGAGTAACGGCGTACGGCAGCGTCGCCTTCCTGCTGTATTTCAGCCAGAATGGCTTCCGTTTTTTCGTAAAGGTCCGACACGTCCACCCGGGGGCGCTGCAGGAGGTCGGACCAGTCGCTCTTGGGGGGATTGATGTAGCTTTGCATTTTAAAGAATCATTTTTTCGATGGGGATGATGAGAATGCCCTGGGCGCCGTTGGCTTTCAGTTGATCGATGACTTCCCAAAACTGGTCTTCCTGGATGACGGAGTGGACCGAACTCCAGCCTTCTTCGGCCAGGGGCAGTACGGTGGGACTCTTCATGCCGGGCAGTATGCTTACAATCTCTTTCACCTTGTCGTTGGGGGCGTTCAGAAGAATGTATTTGTTGGAGTTGGAGGCCTGAACGGCATCGAAGCGGAAGAGCATCTGGTCGAGAATTTCCTGCTTTTCGCCATCTAGATTTTTGTTGGCGACCAAAAGGGCTTCGGATTTCATGACTACGGCCACTTCCTTGAGACTGTTGGCTACAAGGGTGCTGCCCGAGCTGACAATGTCGAAGATGGCGTCGGCCAGACCAATGCCGGGGGCAATTTCTACGGAGCCGGCAATCTCGTGAATCTCGGCTTTGATTTTTTTCTCGTCGAAGAATTTCTTCAATATTTTGGGGTAGGAGGTGGCTACTTTTTTACCGTCGAACCAGCCTACTCCGGTGTAGTGTTCGCTCTTGGGTATGGCCAGGGACAAGCGGCATTTGCTGAAGCCCAGGCGTTTTACGATTTTGAGCTCGTAGCCTTTTTCGAGCAGCTCGTTTTCTCCAACCACGCCGATGTCGGCCACGCCTTCGTGTACGGTTTGCGGGATGTCGTCGTCACGCAGGAAGAGGGCTTCGGCCGGGAAGCCGGTCGACTGGGCCACCAGGCGGCCGTTGCCGATGTTGAATTTGATGCCCGATTCTTTCATCAGGGCCATGCTGTCGTCGTGCAGGCGACCTTTTTTCTGCATGGCAATTTTTAAAGTAGTTTCTGTATCCATGGTTGTTTCGTTTTGTGCTTAAAGTTACGTTTCCTGCCTGAACAAAAAAAGGCTTACCACAGGGTAAGCCTTCTTGAATACTATAGCACACAACAAGCCCACCCCTTATACCAGGAGATGATGATGAGCGTTGCTGTGATGAATAAAAAGCATGTTGACTGAAATTGTTTCGTTGCAAATCTAGGATATTTTCTTTTTGTTTCAAATTTTTTCTGTTGAAAATGCTGCGAATTGTCAGGAGTGCATATGTCCCATTGATGATAATTCATCATTTTTTTGTGCTTTTTGGTCTTTTAGCCCTTTGCTGCTTTGGCTTGCTTAAAAAAGGTTTAACTTTATTTGTTGGATAAAACTTGAGTTGTAATGAGTTTGCGTTTTTTTTACCTGGTTTTGTTGGTGGCGCTGTTACCGGGCTTGCCATCTTGCAGAACTCACAATAAGGAAGCAATGAAGGTGCTGGTATATACGAAAACAGAAGGCTTTCGCCATGAGGCAATAGGAGCCGGGAAGGCGGGTTTTGAGGTATTGGCACAGCGCCACAATTGGGTCGTGGATTTTCGGGAGGAGCCGGAGGTCTTCAGAAGCGACACTTTACAAAACTATGACTTGGTGGTTTTTTTGCTGACCACCGGTTCGGTTTGGTGGCTCGAGGACGAATGGTACAGTTTCGATCGTAATCCCCGTTCCAATGTGGAAGTCTTGATTTCGATAGATGAGGCTTCCTATGAGGTGGACGACAACCCTTGGTTTGAGGGGGTGGAGCAAAGGATGGGCGACCATCCTTTGGTATGGTACCGGGAGGTGGGTCGTGGGCGTGTTTTTCAGACTGCCCTGGGGCATCGTCCCGAATTGTATGCAGATCCTTTGTTTTTGATGCATTTGGCAGGTGCGGCTGAATGGACGGCTCTCAGAAAATGAGTAAGGTGAAGGTATGTTTTAAGCTAACTGGATTAAAAAAGTGTTTTTTATGAAGATGGTAAAAGTGTTTTTTGGGGCGCTGTTGACCGCCCTGGCCTGGTCTGCTTGCTCCAATTCGCAGGAAGGACCCCTTGAGCGGGTGATCAGTGCGCATTGGGAGTTCTCAGAGGCGGGCAGCAACGAATGGTTGCCGGCTTCCGTGCCGGGTACGGTGCATGCCGATTTGATGGCGGCGGGTCGCATCCCCGATCCCTACATCGGTACCAATGAGGATGAGGTGCAATGGGTGGAAGAGCGCGACTGGGTTTACCGGACAGCCTTTGAGGTGGAGGCCGACTTGCTGGAGAAGGCGTTGGTGGAACTGGAGTTTAAGGGGCTGGATACTTATGCCGATGTTTATCTCAATGAGCAATTAATATTGAGTGCCGACAATATGTTTGTGGCCGAAGTGGTTGGGGTAAAGCAGGTCTTGAAGGAAGGGCGCAACGACTTGCGCATTCATTTTCACTCGCCCGTAAGGCGGGGCATGGAAAAGTTGAAGCAGCTCGACTACATTATTCCTGCTGTGAATGAGCAGGCTCCGGAAGGGGAACGCAGCAATGTGTTTACCCGTAAGGCGCCCTTTCATTACGGCTGGGACTGGGGGCCGCGTCTGGTTACTTCCGGGGTATGGCGACCGGTGATTTTAAGGGCTGCCGATGCCGCGGTTTTGGAGGATGTTTATTTGCATACCCGCTCGGCCGGTGAAGAGGTGGCTGAGTTGGAGGGACATGCAGAAGTGCAGGTGCTGGAAGCTGGCGCTTATACCCTGTCGCTGGCTTATGGCGAGGGGCAACAGGTTCTGAAGCAGGAACTGCAACTGGAGGCAGGTGTACAGCAGCTGCCCTTGAATTTTGACTTGCAGCAGCCTCGTTTGTGGTGGAGCAACGGACTGGGCGAGGCCTATTTGTACGATTTTGTTTTCGAATTGCATAGGGAGGGTAAGCTGGTGGACCGCCATCATTTGCCTTTTGGGGTGCGTACCCTGCGTTTGGTTCAGGAGCCGGATTCGGTGGGGCACAGTTTTCATTTTGAACTCAATGGGGTGCCCGTATTTATGAAGGGGGCCAATGTGATTCCCTCGCATACGCTGACGCCTTCGGTGAGTAAGGCCGATTATGAGCGCTTGATCGACAATGCCGTGGCCGCCAATATGAACATGGTGCGTGTATGGGGCGGTGCCATTTATGAAGAAGATTATTTTTACGAGCTGTGCGATCAGAAAGGTATTTTGGTTTGGCAGGATTTTATGTTTGCCTGTGCTTTGCAGCCGGGCGACGAGGCCCATTTGGACAACATTCGGCGCGAAGCCGAATACAATGTGAAGCGTTTGCGCAATCATGCGAGTATTGCCCTCTGGTGTGGCAACAACGAGAACCTGCACGGTTTGCTGCATTGGTGGAACGATATGTTTAGCCCCGAAGTGGAAGCCTTTATGTGGGCCACTTATGAGCGCATTTTTCTAGATATTCTGCCCAATGCGGTAGAAAAGCACCATCCGGGCCAGGCCTATTGGTCGACCAGTCCCAGTGCCTACGGCGATGCGCCTGCCGACCGCAAGTCGGGCGATGAGCACGACTGGACCATCTGGTTTGGGGAGCAGCCTTTTTCAGCCTATGGTGAGAATGTTCCTCGTTTTGTGAGTGAGTACGGTTTACAATCTTTTCCTGACATGGCCACCATTGCGGCCTTTGCCCCGGAGGAGCAGCAGGAGTGGGATTCGCCTTTGATGCGCCACCGGCAAAGGGGACGCATGGCGTATGTGGCACCCGGTTTCAACGGTAACGATATGATTCGACGCTATATGGCACGCTATTATCAGGTGCCCGGGCAGTTCGAAGATTTTGTTTATGTGAGTCAGCTCATGCATGCCAAAGCCTACAAGACGGCCATTGAGGCGCACCGTCGTTCTATGCCGCACACCATGGGATCTTTGTATTGGCAGTTGAACGACAGCTGGCCAACCATTTCGTGGTCGACGGTAGATTATTATGGCCGCTGGAAGGCTTCGCACTATGCCGTGCGCAAGGCCAACGCAGCGGTTCTGTTGGCGCCGCTTGTTGAAGACGATCGCCTGCAGGTATTTGTGGTCAACGACCATCTGGAGGGTTTTGAAGCCACCTTGCGCGGCACCCTGATGGGGATGAACGGGACACGGATGTTCGCCGATTCGATGCAGGTGCAGGTAGGGGCCAATACTTCCACCCTGGTGCTGGACGATCGTTTTGGTAAGTTTATGACTCCGGAGGTTCAGGTTCGGGATGTGGTGGCCTTGCTCGAATTGGTACGTGATGGAGAGGTGATTGCCGATAATATTGTGTATATGGCTGAACCTAAGGATCTGCCGCTGCATCCGGCACGGCTGCAAAGCAGCTGGAAAACTGTGGATGGGGCTTATGAACTGACGCTGGTCAGCGGAGTCGTGGTCAAAGGCGTGGCCATCGAAGTCCCCGGAAAGGAAGTGGTGTTGAGCGACAACTACTTTGATTTGTTGCCGGGGCGGCCCCATACCGTTGTATTGCGCAGCGAGGAAGCGCTTACTGAATCGGATTTGGTACTCCGCAGCCTCAACGACTTGAGACATCGGTAAAAAAAGCTACTTTTGTGCAAAACAACTGTCTATGATCTCTCTGTTTCGTCACGTCCCGAACGCTTTGACCAGCGGGAACCTGTTTTTGGGTGCGGTGGGTACTTATCTGGCTTTGGCCGGGAGACCCGATCTTACTGCCTGGTGTGTTTTGGCGGCTGCCTTGCTCGATTTTCTGGATGGCTTTGCGGCCCGCATGCTGAATGCTTACAGCGCTATTGGTAAGGATTTGGATTCACTGGCCGATTTGGTGAGCTTTGGTGTGGCGCCTGCCGCGGTATTTTCGAGTATGTTGCATCAGGGTTTCAGCGGGCAATGGGGAGGCGATTTCTGGACCCTGACCCTGGGACAGCAGGTTCTGGTTTTGCTGCCTTTTGTCCTCGTGGTTTTTTCGGCCCTTCGTCTGGCAAAGTTCAACAACGACAGTCGGCAGACTGAGAATTTTATTGGCTTGACCACTACAGCAACGGGCATGTTTACCGTTTCACTGGCTTATTTGGTTTATCATGGTCAGCTCGATGCCCTGCGTTGGAACAGTGTGGGGGTGGTGTTGGGACTGGTCGCTGTTTTTTCGGCCCTGCTTGTGAGCGAAATTCCGATGTTCTCTTTAAAAATAAAACATTTGCGCTGGAAGGGCAATCAGCATCGTTACGTGCTTTTGCTTATCTCCCTGGTTGCGGTAGTGCTTTTAAAGGCCGGCGCTCTGGCGCTCATCGTTCCTGCTTATGTGGTTTACTCCCTTGTACTTTATTTGAGTGCTGGAACCAAGTCGCGGTAGACCTGGGCTTAAAGCATATAAAAAAGCGTTGGAGTCCGGCTCCAACGCTTTTCTATTTTCAAAGGGCTTGGCCCGGTTCTATTTTTCTGCGGTTTCTAAAGCACGCTCCTCTTCTTCGGTAACGGCCTTCCATTTTTTATCGAAATACCGGATGGCAAAACGAGAAGCAAAATAGCTCCCGCCTATGGCAAAGAACCAAATGGA
>DUOK01000187.1 GCA_012838865.1 Bacteroidales bacterium
AAAAGCTCCCTGGTCATTGAAGTAGGCGACAGCGGACCAGGTATTCCTGAACAGTTGCAAGACAAGGTCTTTCAACGCTTTTATCAAAACAACGAAGCAGCAGGGATTAAAGGAACCGGGATAGGCCTGGCCCTGGCCAAAGAACTGACTCAGGCCATGAATGGCTCCATCAGCGTTTTATCGAATGGAAACAAGGGCAGCCGCTTCCTGGTATACCTGCCCTGGCAGCTTTCAGACTTCCCCGGGGCAGAAATCGATGAACTGGCTGTATTTGACCCCGAAGAGATCAGCGGAAAGATTCAGGCCCTTATGGAAGAACCTGCCGAGAAGACCTTTTTCCCCGAGTCCTCAGAACCACAGGAGGATTCTCCCAACATACTGATTGTAGAAGACAATCGGGAGTTGGCCCTGTTTATGGCCAATGCGCTGAGCGGCCCTTATGGCGTACTTACCGCAGAAAACGGAAGGGTGGGCTATGAGCTTGCACGCAAGCACCTGCCCGACTTAATCATTTCAGATGTTATGATGCCCGAAATGGACGGCATTGAGTTGTGCAAAAACATAAAAAGCAACCTGTATACCAGTCACATCCCGATACTTCTGCTCTCTGCCAAAGCCTTGCTTGAGGACCAACTGGAAGGCCTGGAGTTTGGGGCAGACGACTACATTCCCAAACCCTTCAATTTGAGCATCCTTAAGGCAAAAGTCCACAACATTATTGATGCCCGAAAGAAAATGAGAACCTTATTCACCAGTGAAGCGGAGCTTCCGTCGGTGAATCCCGACAGCAAATCGCTGGACGATAAATTTCTGGCAAAGACTTACCAAGCGATGGAGGCACATTACGGCAACCCGGACTTCAACGTCGAACTCTTTTCGGAAGTTATGTTTGTGAGTCGCTCCCTCCTCTACAAAAAACTGAAAGCCCTGGTTGATTTATCCCCCAACGACTTCATTACGGTATTCCGCCTCAAAAAAGCACTGCCGCTCTTGCAATCCAAAGAAATGTCGGTAAACGAAGTGGCCTATACGGTAGGTTTCAACGACCCTAAGTACTTCTCCAGGGTATTTAAAAAGTTCTACAAGAAAACGCCAAGTGAGTATCTCTAACATAAAAAGCCGGCTCGCGCCGGCTTTTTTGCATCCTGCTTCTCAATCATCAAGCATTTATTCCTCAGAAAAATACAGCACAAAGCCGCCATTGGGCTGCAGCTCTACCTCGAGAAGTCCGGACTGTACTGTTGTTGAACTGAAAGTACCCCAGGCCTCGCCATCACCTACCAGAAGCCCATCCACATTATCCCCAATAAAAGTCAAGTCCAGTTCTATGGTTTTAGCTTCCGCTTCACCATTGATGCCTGCCACATACCATCCGTCATCAGCCTTGCGGGCCAGAACCACATCCTTTCCCGGATAACCACCCAAAAAACGCAGGTCGGTCCACGCCACAGGCATTTGTTTCACGAGCTCACGAACATAAGCGGGCACGGCCAGCATCCCCTGCGGCGTCTCCGCCAAATGCTGAATACCCGAAGTGAAGAGAAAGGGCAGCGCAAGCTCGTGCGCGACGGTAGTCTTTCGCTCAACATGACCCAGACCACTGAAATTCATAGGTGTGTAATCCATAGGGTCAAAAACATTGCGGGTAAAGACCTGCATCACGTTATGAAAAGGAGCCTGATCGGCATTTTCCTGCTCAAAGGTAATGAACTCCATC
>DUOK01000188.1 GCA_012838865.1 Bacteroidales bacterium
ATGGGCCGTCATCATCAAACCATGGGTGTATTCCCATTTGGGTTCCTTGCGGAAGTCGATCATCCAGGCTTCGGGATTGCGCTGCATGTCCGACCAGGCCATTTTTTCGGCCTGTTGAAGATAGGGGCTTTCTGTTTGGTGGGAGCAGCCAGAAATAAGCAGGCTTAATAGTAGAAGAAGCAATACTAAATTTTTCATGATATGCTGAATTGCGTTTTCGTTTTTAGTTCAAGTGCTAAATTGTGTTTTTTATAACAAAGCAATGTGTAATAATTATCTGTTTTTGTGTTTGGGATTATTGGTTTTGACTTTTGTGGGAGCTGTGGAGGCTACAGGGGCAACAAATATGTAATTATTGGTGAATCTTGTGGAATTATCGGTAGGAGCGGGTGACGTATGGCAGACTTTGTTAATTTTATTAAATATTTTTATCGCTCGTTTTTAAAGTAAGTTTAAACCAAAGAATAATGATGCGCAGCGGGGTGTTTTTTGTGTTGTTGTGGACCGTGGGGGGTATGGTACAAGCGGGTTTGTACGACCGGCACACCTGGAAGCATTTTACCACCGAAGACGGTCTTTCGCAGAATGCGGTTATGGATATGTTGCAAGACAGTCGGGGCTACATGTGGATGGCCACCTGGGATGGCCTTAATCGCTTTGACGGAAATGATTTTAGATCTTATAAGGTACGGCCCGGCGACGATGTTTACCTGACCAGCAGTCGCATCGACAAGGTGGAAGAGGACGCCTGGGGTTATTTGTGGTTGTTGGCCTACGGGAAAAATGTGGTTCGTTTTGACCCCAATGCCGAGCGTTTTACAAATGTCCCGGCCCGCAGTTTTGGACACTTCTCAGTAGGTGATTTACAGACATTAAGTACGGGGACAACCTGGCTTCTGGCCGAGGGGGAGGGGGCTTTGCGTGTGCTGACCGATTCGACAACAAAGGCGCTTTCTTATGAATGGTATGCCCGCAGCAGCGGAAGCCTGGCAGGTAGTCGTGTTCACCGGGTTTTTGCTGATTCAAGGGGTAATGAATGGTTGTTGACGCAAAAGGGCCTTTATTTTATTGAAGCAGGCAGCAATAAGCTACAGTGCTTTTTTGGTGCGGGGCAATCCGATGGGGCCGGTCAGTCATTTTTTAGTGCACTGGATGCGGGTCAGGAGCTGTGGTTTGGGGCTGACCATGGCCGGGTTTGGCGTTATCAGAAGGAAAGCGGGCGTTTTGTGCATCTGCAGTTACCCACTCAGGAGGCCATTTCCGGGGTTTATAAAATTGCTGCCCACAGTGTACTGTTGGTTTCGGAGCGTTCCGGCTTGTATTTGTATCGCGAGGGCGAAGCACAAGTAGAGATCCTTCGTCGACCTGCCGATGAAGCCTGGGAGGAGGGGCCTTTTTTCTTTCAATCGTCAACCCGGGATGTTTGGGTTCAGGCTTCGCGATCGCTGATGCTTCGTTTTGATGCCAGGGATGCCCGGGTCGATTCTTTTTCCATTGGCAGCATAAGTGACGACGGGTCTGGCGACCCTGCCTTTATGATGCACGAGGATTGCAACAGGGCGGTGTGGTTGCATCCCTTCGGTGGCGGATTGTTTGTGTGGGATCCCGAAAGAATGGTTTTGCGGCGTTTCTTTACCAATGAGAAGGAGGCACCCCAATTCAGCGATCGTTTGCACGCCATGCTCAGCGACCGCCAGGGCAATCTTTGGGTAGGAACCCGCGCCAAGGGTTTGGAGCGTTTTGTGTTTCCGGGTCGGGAGTTTGAACTGATCGAGATAAATCCCGATCGCAGTCTGGTCAGCAACAACGATGTGCGTGCTGTTTTTCGCGACAGTACCGGTTGGCTTTGGGTGGCCAATAAGGTGGGCGAAGTGGCTGTGTTTGATGAGGCCCATAAGCTTGTCGGTTTTTTAGGACCCGATGGACGGATAGGCGCGCGCAGCCGTTTTAATCAAAAGAGTGTCTATTGTATTGCACAAGCCCGGGACGGAGCCATTTGGCTGGGAACCAAAGGAGCAGGTTTGTTTCGTTTAAGCGGGGGCGGCAGCAGGAAAAATTTCCTGATCGAGCAGTTTGTTGCCGATCCCGAGAATGTTTACAGCCTGAATCACAACGATGTGTACGCAGTACATACCGACAATTTTGGTTCAACCTGGGTGGCAACCTATGGAGGGGGGCTCAATCTTTTGCAGGAAGATGCCAATGGCGGGCTGCGTTTCATTAATGTACGCAATCACCTGTCGCGCTATCCCATGGCCACTTGTCACCGTGTTCGTACCATCACCTCCATGCAAAACGGTCAGGTTTGGGTGGGTACCACCCATGGTTTGCTGGTTTTTGACGGAGATTTTAAAGAACCGGAAGATATACAGTTTTTACATTACGCCTATAGGCCTTCCTCCGTTACTGCACTCAGCAATAATGATGTGCACAGCATTTTGGAGACTTCGGATGGGGAGGTGTATGTGGCTACTTTCGGGGGCGGACTGAATCATCTGCTGTCTGATCCCATGGAGTTGGATCATCGTTTTGAAGCCTTATCAACGGATGACGGTCTGCCTACCGATGCGCTTCTCTCACTGGTGGAGGATGAAGCCGGGACGCTTTGGATTGCAACGGAGAACGGCGTTTCCCGGTTTGATAAAGACAGCCGTTCTTTCCGCTCTTTCAATAAGACCGATTTTTCGCGTGTACTGGGCTTTTCAGAAGGGCCGGGTTGGTGCGACCAAGATGGCAGCATCCTTTTGGGAACCAATCAGGGCCTATTGCGTTTTCATCCCGACAGTTTGCACAGCAGTCGTTTTGTCCCCCCTCTGGTGTTCACCGATTTCAGGGTATTAAACAAACGTGTTCAGCCTGGTGAAGGCGCCCTGCTGGAGCGGCACATTGATGTCACCAGTAAGGTGGTGTTGCGCCACAATCAGAATATTTTTTCGCTGAGCTTTGCGGCACTCGATATGAAATATCCTGAGGCTGTGCGTTATGCGGCACAGCTTGAAGGCTTTGATGAGGATTGGGTGTTTCTGGATCGTCAGCGGGTGGTGAATTTCACCAATTTGCCTGCAGGAGATTTTGTATTGAAAGTGCGATCAACCAACAGCGACGGGGTCTGGATGGACAATGAGCGACGTCTTAAGGTTAAGGTGCTGCCCTCTTTTTGGGTTACTCCACTGGCTTACCTGCTTTATTTGTTGTTGTTTTTGGGTATCGGCGGTGCCGCTTTGTATGTGCTGTTCTCCATTTATCATTTGCGACAGAAGATGGTGGTAGATAAGGAGGTGTTGAATATGAAACTCGATTTTTTCACCAACGTTTCCCATGAATTGCGCACCCCTTTAACACTGATCAGTGGTCCCTTGGAACAGGTACGGCAAGCCCGGGCGTTACCGGGCGAATTGCGGCCGCTGATTGACCTGATGGACCAGAATACCCGGCGGATGTTGCGTTTAATTAACGAGTTGCTTGATTTTGTGAAGATCAGTAACCGGAAATTGAAATTGCGTGTTCAATCCATCGTGCCCGGTCCTTTTGTGGCAGCCATAATGGATAGTTTTAAGATTACGGCCGAACAGTTGCAGGTTGATTTTGGTTTGGAGGACTCAAGTGAGGGGGCACGAATTTGGGCAGATGCCGATAAACTGGAAAAGATGGTTTTCAATTTGCTCTCGAATGCCTTTAAGTATTTGGATGGAGGCAGTTTTGTTAAAATCAGGATTTGGGCAGATGCAGCGCAGGTTTGTATCGAGTTTAGGGACGACGGGCCTGGCCTAAAAGAAGAGGAGCGCATACATTTGTTCGAGCGTTTTGAGAGTGCCTTGAGCAGTGGAAAAGGAAGAGGGCCAAGTACCGGCTTGGGCCTGGCGCTGGTTAAGGAGCTGGCCGACTTGCACGGTGGACGCATTGAGGTTAGGGGGCATACGCCACGTGGTACTTCCTTTTTACTCTGTTTGCCCTTGGGTTTACAGCATTTTAATGAGGAAGTGGAGGTGCTGGAGCAAGGCGACTGGGCGGAGGCTCAGGACCTTGCTGCCGAGGTTGCCGATCAGTCGACCAAGGCCGGTCTGACCGACCGGTCGCTTCCTTTGGAGCAGGAGACGCCGGAAGCCCCGTTGTCGTCCGATGCCCCTCTGCTTTTGTTGGTGGAGGACAATTATGAGGTGCGTCGGTTTATAAGGAGTGTTTTGTGCAAAAGTTATCGGGTGCTCGAGGCAGCCAACGGGAAGGAGGCGCAGGAGCTGGCCTTGCAGCATTTGCCGGATTTTATCGTGAGTGATTTGATGATGCCGGAGATGGATGGCAAAGCCTTGTTGACGGCCATCAGGGCTGATTTCAACACCTCTCACATTCCCTTTATTCTCCTCACGGCCAAGGACAATCCTTCGAGTCGTCTCGAAGGCATAAAAGAGGGCGCCGACGATTACATTACCAAACCATTTAGTCCCGCTTTTCTGTTGCAGCGCATTGCGGCCCTGCTTGAACAACGCAGGCGTTTGCAGGAGCGTTATCGTAGAGGCGATCAGGAGGAGGTTGCTGCCGTGGCTGTGCTTCCCGGTGAGCCGGAGATTGCTTCTCAGGATGAGGCTTTTTTGACCCGGCTGAAGGAGCTTATGGAAAAAAATATTGACAATTCAACGCTGGTGGTGGACGATTTGGTGGGCGAGATGGCGCTGAGTCGCTCGGTGTTTTTTAAAAAATTAAAAGCACTTACCGGGCTGGCTCCCATTGAATACATTCGGGAAATGCGTTTGCAGCGGTCGGTGCAGCTGATAAAGAGTGGGGCCTATAATATGACCCAGGTTGCCTATATGGTGGGCCTCAACGATCCGAGGTATTTCAGCAAATGTTTTAAACAACGTTTTGGTTGTACACCCACCGAGTATCGAAATAAAATGAAGTCCTGATACGATAATAATGCTTAATAAAGTTTAAGGGGAGCAAGGCATTGGGCCTTGCTCCTTTTTTGTAGTTTTTTTTGGTTGTTGTTTGCTTAAGTGTTGGCTGTCCGCTTGTTGCTGTCGGTGTGTAAGAATTGATGCCGGTCAAGGTGTTTAATTTTTCTACCTGTTTGACCAGTTATTGCACAGCCTTGGCTTAACATTAAGGTAGTTTTGTGAAAAGATTTTAACAGATACAGCAGTATTAACTCAAAACATTTGAAGGATGTTAAACAAATGCAGAAACCTACGTTCCACCTTGCTGGTATTTTTATGGCTGGCGGGTTTGGGAGCGTTTGCTCAGGAAGCAACGGTTTCCGGAACCGTTACGGATGGTTACGGTGATCCGGTAATAGGTGCAACTGTGGTGGAAAAGGGCACCACCAACGGAACAGTTGCCGATGTAAACGGACAATGGACCCTGAAGGTTGAAAAGGGCGCCGTTTTAGAAGTTTCTTTTATTGGGATGAAAACCACCGAGGTGACCTATGAGGGCCAGTCGGTATTAAATGTATCCATGGAGTCGGAGTCACTGGCCCTCGATGAGTTGGTGGTTATTGGTTATGGTACCACAACCAAGCGCGACTTAACCGGTTCGGTGGCCTCTGTAGCCGGTGAAACCATTGCCAAGGTGCCTGTTGCCAGTGTGGCCCAGGCCTTGACAGGCCGTATGGCAGGGGTGCAGATTACCACCGCAGACGGCTCCCCCGATGCAGAGATGATCATCCGTGTTCGAGGCGGAGGATCGGTAACCGGCGACAACTCTCCCTTATACATCGTGGATGGTTTTCCGGTAAGCAGCATCAACGATGTGGCCCCCGGCGACATCGAATCTATTGATGTTTTGAAGGACGCTTCTTCTACAGCTATTTACGGTTCGCAAGGAGCCAACGGGGTGGTTATGATTACCACCAAAAGTGCCAAGGGCGGGAAAACCCAGGTGACTTACAACGGTTACATGCAGGTAAAGAATCTTTCGAAGCGCATGGACGTACTCGATCCTTATGAGTACGTGATGCGTAATTACGAGTTGGCAGCCTTCGACGGTAAAGACGGCATTAAAAACTTTGAGCGGCGCTTTGGGGTTTATGAGGATTTGGATTTGTATCGCCACATGGAGGCCATCGATTGGCAGGACGATATGTTTGGCGCCGATGTGGTCTCGCAGCAGCATAATGTGAGCATCAACGGCGGCAGTGAAAAAACGCGCTATGCCTTGAGCAGTACCTACAATAAGGATGGTGGCTTGATGAAAAACAACAGTTATGAGCGTTTCAATTTCAACTTTAAGCTGAATCACGAAATTTCTGACAACCTTCGTTTTAACTTGAACGCACGCGTAAACGATACCGCTATCGACGGGTCGGGAACCTCGGGAGGCACCTACAAAATCAGGACCTCCCAGGCCGTTACCAGTCCCGCAACCCGCGGTCTGGAGGGAGTTACCATTGTTAATCCGGGTACCATGACCGATCAGGAGTACGAGGAGTACATCCGCAGCAATATGTCGCTTTCGGAGCAGGCCGATCAATACTGGCGTTTGCGAAATCAGCGCACCTTTAATTTTACCGGAAGCATCGATTGGGACATCATTAAAGGGCTGACCTACCGTGTAGAGGGTGGTTATGAATATCGTTTTAATGAGGACAAGCATTATTGGGGCGAGTATACCACTACCGCTTCGTACGTGGATGGTAATCCGCTGGTCGACTGGACCAAGGAAAATCGCTACAAGATGCGTGGGGCGCAAACCCTGAGCTATAAGTTCGACTTAAACGAGGTGCACAAATTTAACTTGATGGTGGGACAGGAATTGGTGTCGTCGCAGGGCGATGAAAATTACATGTATGCCACCGGTTACAGTCCCGATCTGGATCCCGAGAAAATTTTTGCCAATATTGGTTTGAGCAGCAGCAACCTTAAGGTGTCGAGTCGGGTCAGTACCAACGACAACTTGTCTTCTCAGTTTGGGCGTTTTGGCTACAACTACGACGATCGCTATTTGTTGACTTTGACGGCGCGTTCTGACGGTTCCAGCAAGTTTGCCAAGGAACACCAGTGGGGCTTCTTTCCTGCAGCCGCTTTTGCCTGGCGCATTTCGGAGGAAAGTTTCATGGAAAACACCAGCCACTGGCTGTCGAACTTAAAAATGCGTCTGAGTTATGGTGAGGTGGGCAACAACCGAATTGGCTCCACCATGTACAAGCTCGAATATTCGGTGCGCAACCAAAAACCTTATGGGGTTGGCGATGTCCCCAACAACTATTACACCGCAACCAATAAGCAATTGGCCAACCCCTCATTGCGTTGGGAAACCACCATAACCCGCAACCTGGGTCTCGATTTTGGTTTGTTCAACGAGCGTATTTCAGGTACCCTTGAAGGGTATTACAACTCGGCGGTTGATTTGTTGATTGAGCGCAATATTGTGGCCCCAGGATACGAAAAGACCTATGAGAATGTGGGGGAAACCTCGAATAAGGGTGTGGAATTGTCGCTGAATACTTACATTATTGAAAAGCGCGATCGCAGTCTTAACTTCAATTTTAACCTGGGCTATAATGTGTCGAATGTCGAGAACCTGGCCGACGGCATTTTGGTGCAGGAGTATGCTTCGGGTTGGGCCGGAACCGACCTTAAGGGCTATTACGACTACCGTGTAGAAGTTGGACGTCCCCTGGGTGTTATTTATGGTTGGGAAACCGAAGGCTACTATACAACCGACGATTTTGAGTCGTACGACGAGGCCACTAAAACCTATCATTTGAAAGAAGGCGTGGCCACAACCGGCTTGCTGGGCGGAAGAATTGGCGTTCGTCCCGGTACCATCAAGCTGAAAGATCAGCAGGCAGAAGGGGAAGAGGGACACGGCACTGTTGATGAAAACGACCGCACCATTATTGGTAATGCGACCCCCGACTTTACCGGAGGTTTTGGTTTCAATGGAACTTATAAAGGTTTTGACGCTTCGGTGATGTTTAACTTTGTTTACGGCAACGACGTGTACAATGCCAACAAAATAGCCTCTTCGCAGCAGTACCGTACCAGTCACGCCAATCTTTTGGACTTTATGCGTGCCGACAACAGCTACACCTACCTTAATCGGGAAACCGGTGAGTTGGTGCACGATCTGGAAGGCTTGAAGGCAATGAACGAAGGTGCCAATGCCAAGGAATACTGGTCGCCCTACTCATTTGGGAACGCCTCTGTTTTGCCTCATTCGTGGGCCATTGAAGACGGTTCTTTTCTGCGTTTGCAAAACATTACCCTGGGCTATACCCTCCCGATGCGCTGGTCGCAGAAAATCGGCAGTGAAAACTTGCGGGTTTATGGTACCCTCAACAATGTATGGGTGTGGACCAACTACAGCGGTTACGACCCCGAAGTCAGCTCTCCTGTGCGTGGCAGCTCCACCTCAGGTCTTACGCCAGGTGTTGACTATTCGTCGTATCCCAAGAGCTTTTCGTGGACCCTGGGTGTGAATATGAGTTTTTAGGGCGAAACACCTGCTTTAAGTAGTAAAAACTTAAAAAAGATTTAAAATGAAGATAGGAAAATTTATAATGGGACTGGCGTGTGTGGCCCTGTTGGGCACTGCCTGCGAGGACTATCTCGATGTGGAAGCACCCTCTTCCTTTGATGCGGATTATGTTTTCTCCAATAAGGAGGACACCCGAATGATGCTGATGGGAGTTTATAAGTTGTTTGCAGAGGACACCTACACCTCAAGGATGTCGAATGTGTGGATGCAAAACACCGATGTGGAGGTTATGCAGCCCTCTGCCAATCCCGATGGATCGCGTCGTGATGTGTGGTCGCTGCAAGGTGGCCTGCTGACCGGATTTAAAGATATTTTTAATGCCTGGCAGGACAATTATCTGGCTATTGACAGAGCCAATCAGGTGATCGAAGGGATTGAGGCCAGTTCCATAGCCAACGATCCGGATATGCGTATGATGTTGGGTGAGGCCTACGCTTTACGTGCCTACCGATACTTTTTGCTGACCAACTTTTTTGGCGATGTTCCTTATTTTGACAGGGCAGCCAAGACCGGCATGGAGTTGGACATTCCCAAAACCGACAAGAACATTATTTATTCGGCTTGCATTCAGGATTTGGTGCGTGTGGAAGGCGACATGTTTTTTGCGGATGAATTTTCGGGAGGCATAGAAAGAATGAACCGGGAGTTTGTGATGGGTATGATTACCCGTCTGGCCCTTTTCAGAGCCGGCTACGGCATGACCTATGAAGGCAGCATGCAGCGGGCCGAGGATTATCTGGATGTAAATTCGGACGAACGTCTGGCGGTAAGCTATACGGCAGCCGATGGCAGCGAGAAGGTGGCCCGCACTTCGGAAGAGTACCATCAGTTGGCCCGGGATTATGCCTCAAAGTTGATGGCCTTGAAAGATCGGGCCTTGAATGCCGATTTTGCCCAGGTGTTTCGCAACCAGTGCGAATGGATTACCCCGGTTAACGACGACGTGTTGTTTGAGGTGGCCTTTCTGGCAGCCAATGGCGGCGATGTGGGTTGGTGTGTGGGTACTACCGTCACCAACAGTTCAAAAGGAACAACCACCATTCAGGTGAATCTGGCTCCGACCTATTATTTTTCTTTCGATGCGTCGGATGTACGTCGCGATGCAACGGTCTCAAAAGTCCAGTATGTGAGCGATACCGAGCAGGAAGTGGTTGGAATTACCGGTATGAGTGTAGCCAAGTGGAACCGCCTGTGGCTGAATTCCGATCCCGGTGCTGCTTCTTCTAAAGGAACCGGAATCAACTGGCCTTTGATGCGCTACTCCGATGTGCTGCTGATGTTTGCCGAGGCCGAGAACGAACTTAACGGTCCCACCGCCGAGGCCCGTGAGGCACTTAAGCGTGTTCGTCGTCGTGCCTTCCCCAACGAGCAGCACGCCGCCAAGGTGGATGCCTATGTAGACAACCTGGGTTCGAAAGAGGCCTTTTTTGAGGCGCTGGTTGATGAGCGTGCCTGGGAATTTGGCGGCGAGGGGCTGCGTAAGTTCGACCTGGTGCGATGGAATATTTACGGACAAAAAATTGTGGAAACCAAAGCGATGCTCGACAATATTGGCAAGGCTTCGCATGGACTGGAGCTGACCAATCCTGAAGTGGCTCAATATACCAATCTGGCCGATTACCTTTACTACCGCGTCAACAATGGTACGGTTGAGTTTTTAAATACCACCTACGATCCCGATCAGGTGCCCGAGTTGGTGGTCGATGTGAAGGATTTGGATGCAGAGGGGAATGAGGCCGCCTATGCACGTAAAGGTTGGGCCAGGGATTTGTATAAAAAAGTAGTGGAAGAGGAAGGTGGTGCAGAGTGGTACGAAAGCGCCGACTACACCCAGCGTTGCTGGAGGGGTTATAAGGATGCAAGCGGTTTGAGTGCCGTTCCTTATTTGTTGCCCATTTCTTCTCAGACCATCGAATCGAGTCAGGTACTGACCAACGAAGGCTACGGGCATAATTTCAGTGCCAATTAAGAACCATTTTAGCAGCAATTGTTGTTACAAAAAAAGTTATTATCGTATGAAACAATTAATGAAAATAAGTCTAGTGGGACTCTTGACTTTGTCGCTGGCGGGTGTTTTTTCGGCTTGCGATGAGGAGGAGCAACTGGGTACGCCCGACCGGCTTTTTCGTCCGGTGGTTAAAGAAACTTCTTACAGTGGAACCTGGATCCGGATGGTGTGGGACCGCTATGAGGGTGCAGAGACCTTTCAATTGCAATTGTCGGTAGACTCGTTTGCCACGGTGTTGAGAGAGGTGGAAACCGATACTACTTTTTATTTGTTTGAGGATTTGGACTACGATACAGAGTATCAGATTCGGGTACGTTCAATCGGCTCCTTGCTGTCGTCGGAGTTTTTTGTAGCCGAAAACATTACCACCTCAGATTACCCTACTAAGTTGGTTTCTCCCGGAGCCGAGGATGTGATCGATAACCGTGCCCGCATTCGGTGGGAGGAGGCGGTGTACGACAGTCTTCGGGTATTCCGCAACGACACGCTTCAGTTTACCATGGCTTTGAGTGAAGCAGAGAATACGGCCGGACAGGTTGTGCTGCGGGGACTGGTTCCCGAACAGCCTTATATCGTGCGGGCCTATGCCGATGGCGAGTACATGGGAAAGAAAGCCTTTGCCACCCTGGCTCCTGAGGTGTTTGAAGGTGCAATAGTAGATCTTCGCGAATATACCAATGAGGAGAGCTACAGTTTGCTGAAAGCCGATTCTGTAGCTGCTTGGGAGGCTTTGTATCCCGAGGGCTATACCGTTGTTTTGGCCGGTGGTGCCACCTACAGTATTGATACCGGAATTGAGTTTGCGACCAATGTGCGCTTTGTTACAGGCTTGTCGCTCGATGGTTTTGCCCGTTTTGCCATTTCCAGCAATTTTGATGCTGCGGCAGGCGCTCAACTCGATTACCTTCGTTTTGAAAAGGTGGTGTTTACCGAGCATGTGGACAAGCCTAAGGAGGGCGACCATTTTGGTGCTACCTATGTTTTTAATTTTGGTACTGGTGGAGCCAATGTGGGCGAACTGGTTTTCGAGAATTGCGATATCCGTTACAAGCGCGGCGTGATTCGAATGAAGTCGCCCACCACCCTGGGCCGTTTTGTGATGAACAATTGTGTGGTAGATTCCATTTCGGGCTATGGGGTGTTGAATCTCGACAACGACCAAGTGGTTTGTGGAGATATTGTGGTGTCGAACTCAACCATTGGTCATGCGCAAAAGTTTATTGTAGCCCGTAAAGCCATTTCGCTGGAGTCGGTAACGCTTGAAAATGTAACTACTTACCACACACCCAATGGTTCTGGCGATTATTTCCTGGATTTGGAAAACAAGTCCGTTCCCGGTGGTGTCCTGGTTAAGAATTCGCTTTTTGGTCCCGCCTGGACCAGTGAGGTTGCACGTGGTATACGTTCTATGGATGCTTCGATTACCATTGATAAGAGTTATCGTACCAGTGACCTGAAATGGGGTCTGGATGAGAACAACAATCTGATTTATCCTTTGGATTTGACCGATTCGGGGAAGACTTCTGTGGAAACCTTTGCCGATGTGGACAACAACGACTTTACGCTTATAGATAAGAGCCTTTCGGGTTCGGTGGGCGATCCCCGCTGGTGGTAGCCCTTAATGTATTGACCGATTGATTTGGGTAAGGGGAA
>DUOK01000189.1 GCA_012838865.1 Bacteroidales bacterium
ATCATTTTGGCATAGCGGGCCACCTTTTCAGGGGCCCGCTGCTTTTCTTCATCCAATAAGAGTTCGCTCAAACCAATTAGGGCATTAAAAGGAGCCTTTAAATCGTGGGCCACAATCGACATCAACTTGTCCCGTTCGGCCAAAGCCAGCTTCAATTGCTGGCCCTGTTCATAAAGGGCTGCTTCCTGCTCCTTTTGTAGGGTAATATCGAACACAATGCCTGCCAAAAAAAGCGGCTTACCGTCAGCTGCACGCCGGGTCACCTTCCCCCGGTCGTAGAACCACTTCCATCTACCCTCCTTCGTGCGAATTCGGTACTCCACTTCATAGACCCCGGTCAGTCCCATCATATGATCACGCATATTCTGCATCACCCCCTCATAATCATCGGGATGCAACTTATCGGTAAAAAACTGGTAATCGATCTTCTCTGGCAACTCCTCCTTCGTATAGCCCAGGGCCAGTGCCTTAAGCTTATTGAAGCGCACCTCATTGTTCTTTACGTCCCAATACCAGTGTCCCAAATTGCCCGTCCACGAAAAGTTGATCTGCTCCTCATTCTCCAGAAAAAAATGCTCCAGCATCGACCGCGTATCCAACAACTCCTCCAACAACTCCTCCCGGGTGCGAGTAGCATCTTCGGGACGCGCAAGTCCCCCGGGTAGGGCCGCGACTGCAGAAAACTGTTCGCCCAGCAGCTGGGCAACCGCCCGTTGTAAAAAGTCGCGCTTAAAAAAGTCCGGATCCACCACCCTTCCGTTCCACACCACCACATCCAAATCGATTACACGCGGCCCGAAACGCGCCACCGTACGATCGCGCCCCATCACGTCCTCCAGCTGCTTCAGCCAGGGCTCCAGCTCGCTTAAATCCATGTCGGTCCTCAGCAGCACCGCCCCATTCAGAAAATCAGCCTGCTCCTTAATCCCGATGGGCGCCGTACGCTCCAGAGCAGAGACCGCCAACACCTCAAACTGCTTTCGCAGAAACACCAAGGCCTGTTCCACATTCTGCTCGGGCGCTATGTTCGACCCCATCCCAACCACGACCTCATTCCTTGCCACAGCTTTTCTTTTTAGTCATGTAAAACGACACACTACGAGCAAAGCGTAAGGCGTGGGGCTTGTCCACCTCCACCTCTACCTCTTCCACCCGTTCCTTAGTCAGCAGAAAATCGGCCACATCGGCTGCAAGCTTTTCCAAAAGTTGAAAACGCCTCCCCTCCACCAGGGCAATCACCTCCTTGCATAAAGACCGGTAATCGAGCGCCTCTGCGGGTGCATCGCTCCGTTCCTCTCCCTGCAGGCGATAATGAATGTGCAAATTCAAAAGCACATCCTGTTTCTTACCCACTTCATGGGGATTAAAGCCCACCTCGGTGCGCAAAAGCAAATCTTTGATGCAAATACGAGCCATATTATCCTATTAAATGCGCACCCGAATCACAGAATACAATCTGTCCGGTTACCGCACGGTTAGTCACCAAAAACCAAACTGCCTCCAGCAGTTCTTCCAACGCTACGGGGCGCTGCAAGGGCGCAGCCTCCACCACCTTTTGCAAATAAGCGGCATCCTTGCCAGGCGGCGGCAGTACCGGTCCCGGTGCCACCCCATTCACCCGCCAGGCGGGAGCCCATTCCAATGCGGCCATCCGGGTCAGTTCGGCCAGCGCCTTCTTCGACAGCGAATAGGCGGCATGCGAGCTTTGTGCATTGGTGATGCGTGTATCCAGAATATTCAGCATACTGCCCCCGCTGCCCCGCTTATGCAATCCCTGCATCAGGACAAAAGGCGCCTCAAAGTTCACCTGAAACTGCCTGCGCCACAAGTCCTGGTCCGTTTCTGCCAGCGAAGCGGGTTCAAA